>CAKQKQ010000001.1 GCA_934249265.1 uncultured Clostridia bacterium
CGACAGAATAGCCGATATTTTAGATCTAGTCGAAAACAACAAACTTTAATTTCCTTTTGTTTAAAAACGATTTTATTTTCTGTTGCATTTTTACATATACCGATATATTTTGATATATAAATTGAAACGCGATTTGATTTGTTTCGTTTATTTACTTCGGAATGTTTGTTTCGGGTGTTTATTCGGCAAACTTAAAACCTTTGTTTTTGGTTGCCTTGCGCGGCATTGTTGCATTTTATTATTAATTTATATATGTTTTGTATATATGTTTTGCGGCGCAACGTTTTGCATATTGTCGCTACGTGTGGATTTTAACTTGTTATTGTATGCGGTTTTATGTTGAATTTACCGTTTTACGCAATACGTATCGTGTAAAAACGGCATTTTGTGACAATTTTTAAATCGTAGTTTATAGGAAATTTTAAAGGAGAATTATGAAAGAATTAAAAAAATATACGGCAAAAAGGCTGTTTGTCGCTTTGCTTTTGACCGTGCTTTTACCATTGGGTATATTTATGATTATTTACGGCGCTTCTAAAGGAAAAGGGGCAGTGCTCGGCTTTGGTATAGCGTTTACCGTAATAGGTTTTTACGGTTGCCCGCTCGCTTGGGTTCATTATTCTTCAAAAACAAGGTTGCGCACCATTTTAAGGCTTATCGAGCAAGAAAACTTTTACTCTTCCGAGCAAATCGCGGCGCACCTTTCTTTAAAAGAAACTGACGTCGTACGCGATATCAACGACCTTATTTTATACGGGTTTTTAAAGGGTTACGTGTTTAAAGACGGCGTTCTGCGCCTTAATACCTTTAAAAAACAAACCGAAAAAGACGTGCTTAAAAGACCTTGTCCCAACTGCGGCGGTTTAGCGGCATACAACGGAATAGACTTTGTTTGTCCTTACTGCGGAAGCGTGTTTTATTTAAACAGCGACGGCGCGCCCGTTGAAAAGAAAGAGTCAAATTCCGAAACCGAGCCGACTGAAACCGAAAACGAAAACACAGAAGAATAATAAATTGATATTCGATAAATTTTTATATTTTAGCCGCGTTTACCGCATACGTTTTGCGTAAACGCGGCAATTTTTTTTATTATTTAATTTCTTGCAATAGAAATTTTAGTGATATTTTAGTTGTTTGAGATAAAAATTTTAATGATGTTTTAATCGTTTGCGCCAGAAATTTTTAGTTACGTTTTAGTCGTTTGCTATAAAATTTTTTGCGGTGTTTTATTTGTCCGTTCTTGTACAAGTCACGCTTTCCCCTTTTGGGGAGAGTGGATTTTACAAGCGGAGCGAGTAAAAGACGAGAGAGGACACATATTATATCCTCTCACAATTTAATGTTGTATTTAGCCCTCCTTGTGCCAGCCGAGCAAAAATTAAACAAATTAAGTTTTAACGGCACTAAATTTGCAAAATCGTCGTTAAACTCACTTATAATACCATTTGGTATTATTGCGTTCGTTTGCCTCGATTTTTCTAAAATTTATCGACGTTAAAATACGAAGCACCTTAATGCCATATTTTTAGATGATTTATTGCAAACTCGAGCGGCGGCATACTATACGTATGACAAGCGAGCGTTTGCGATAAAGGGCAAAAAAGATGTCTTTAAGGCTTAATAGGACTCAATTTTCGCTCGGCTCGGAGGGTGGCACGCGGTACGCGTGACGGAAGGATTGTAAAAGTAAATTTTATATAACAAGCCGATTTTTTATCCAAACAAAACAATTCCTCAGTCACTTCGTGACGGCTCACAAAGGAGCAAATGATTTGCGTTTTTAATTTGCATGTTTTGTATATAAATAAACGAACTTTTATCGCAAGCACTAAAAATTATAAAACATAAAAACTTTACGCTTGGTAAAATCTTTAAATATAAAACTCCACGTATTGTTATCGTTATATTTTTAAAATAAAAAGTCTTCTCTTGGTAAAATTCTAAAATATTAAGATTCCGCGTTTTTAATTTTCTAAATCCGCGTTTGATAAAATTTTACAATAAAAATTCCGCATTTCATAAAATCCTAAAAAATAAAAATATCCTTATCTTAAAAATTTCTCAAAATTACTTCGTCATATAAAAATTTTAAAAGATAATCATTTTCGACCGATAAAAGACCGATAAAATTTTTTACTTACACTCAACCCGCCATAATTGTTTAGCGGGTTTTATTTTTACCTCTATAAAAACACTTTTGAAGCAAACTTCACATTTCTAAAATAAAATTTCACATAAAAAGTGCAAAAAATAAGCATAATTTTACTAAAAACTATTGACTTGACAAGCCAATGATTATATAATAATTAGGTATAAAAAACAATTAAAACAAAAATCAATCGGAGGTTGTTTCTTTATGAAAAAAATGACAATTGACGGTAATACCGCTGCGAGCCACGTTGCTTACGCATTTTCGGAAGTAGCGGCTATTTACCCCATCACCCCATCATCCCCTATGGCTGAAGTAGCAGACGAATGGGCAACTGCCGGCAGAGTCAACATGTTCGGACAAAAACTCCGCCTTGCGGAAATGCAATCCGAAGCGGGCGCGGCGGGTGCTGTTCACGGTTCGCTCAGCGCAGGCGCGTTGACCGTTACTTACACGGCAAGCCAAGGCTTACTTCTTATGATCCCCAACATGTACAAAATCTCGGGCGAACTTTTGCCGACGGTATTCCACGTCAGCGCAAGAGCATTGGCTGCTCACTCGCTTAACATTTTCGGCGACCATTCCGACGTAATGGCTTGTCGTCAAACGGGTTTTGCAATGCTTGCTTCGGGTTCTGTACAAGAAGTTATGGACCTTGCGCTCGTTGCTCACCTTTCCACTTTAAAATCTAAAGTTCCGTTCCTTCACTTCTTCGACGGTTTCAGAACTTCTCACGAAGTATCCAAAATCGACGTAATCGACTATGAAGATATGAAGAAACTCGTCGATATGAACGACATCGAAGACTTCAGAAAGCGCGCGTTAAACCCCGACCACCCCGTTCAAAAGGGTACGGCTCAAAACTCCGATACTTACTTCCAAAACAGAGAAACGGCAAATAAGTATTACAACGCGACTCCCGAAATCGTCCAAAAGATGATGGATAAGGTAAACAAACTTACGGGTAGAAATTATCACCTCTTCGACTATGTGGGCGCACCCGACGCTGAAAACGTAATCGTTATCATGGGTAGCGGCGCAGACGCAATCGAAGAAACTATCAATAAGATGAATACCGAAGGACACAAAGTCGGCTTGATTAAAGTAAGACTTTACAGACCGTTCTATGCAAAGGCATTCCTCAAGGCTATTCCCAAGACTTGCAAGAAAATCGCGGTTATGGACAGAACTAAAGAGCCCGGTGCTCTCGGCGAACCCCTTTACCTCGACGTATGCACGGCTTTGATGGAAGCAAAGAAGAGAATTACCGTTGTAGGCGGCAGATACGGTCTCGGTTCTAAAGAATTCAACCCCTCGATGATTTATGCTATTTACAAGAATCTCGAACAAAAGACTCCCAAGAATCACTTTACCGTAGGTATCTACGACGATCTTACAAACACTTCTTTGGACTTCTCTTATCAATACAACGCTGCACCCAAGGGCACTATCAGTTGTAAGTTCTATGGTCTTGGTTCTGACGGTACTGTCGGAGCAAACAAAAACTCCATCAAGATCATCGGCGACCACACCGATATGTACGCTCAAGGTTACTTCTTCTACGACAGTAAGAAGTCCGGCGGTATCACAGTTTCTCACTTGAGATTCGGTCATACTCCCATTCAGTCTTCTTACCTTATCGACGCGGCAGACTTCATCGCATGTTCTCAACCTTCGTACGTAAACAAGTACGACATGGTTACCGACCTTAAAGAGGGCGGCAGATTCCTTATCAACGCTCCTTGGAAGACGGTTGAGGCTCTTGACGAACATCTCCCCGTAAAGATGAAACAACTCCTCGCTAAAAAACAAGCAAAACTTTACGTCATCGACGCTATAAAGATTGCTTCCGAAATAGGTCTCGGCGGAAGAACAAACGCTATCATGCAAGCCGCATTCTTCAAGATTTGCGACGAAATCATGCCTTATGAAACTGCCGAAGATTATATGAAACAAGCAGTTAAAAAGTCCTACGGAAAGAAGGGCGACGCAGTAGTCAACATGAACTACGCCGCTATCGACAGGGCTGCTTCCGAACTCACCGAAATCAAAGTTCCCGCCGCTTGGGCAAACGCTACTACCGGCGCGGCTATGGTTAAACTTGCAGACAACGAATATTTCAAGAACGTCGTTCATCCCATTATCGCTCTCGAAGGCGACAAACTTCCTTCTTCTGCGTTCAATGCCGACGGTAGCGTTCCCACAGGCACGACTCAATACGAAAAGAGAGGCGTTGCGGTAAAAGTTCCTTCGTGGATCGCTGCAAACTGTATTCAATGTAACCAATGTACTTTCGTATGTCCTCATGCTTGTATCCGTCCCGTTCTCGTTAAAGAAGACGCTGAAAAGCCCGCTACTTTCGAGACGAAGGCTGCAATGCAAATGAAAGGATACGAATTCAGAATTCAAATCAGCCCGCTTGACTGTCTCGGCTGCGGCGTCTGCGCAAACGTATGTCCTTCTAAAGAAAAGGCTCTCGTTATGACTCCGCTTGAAAACGTAGTAAACGAAGAAACCGTAAACTACGAGTACAGCGAAACTCTCAAGATGCCCGAAACTCCTTTCAAACCCACTTCGGTTAAGGGTAGCCAATTCAACAAACCTTACTTTGAATTCTCCGGCGCGTGCGCGGGTTGCGGCGAAACTCCTTATATCAAGGTTATCACTCAACTCTTCGGCGACAGAATGTTGATCGCTAACGCAACGGGTTGTTCGTCTATTTACGGCGGTTCTTCTCCGACATGTCCTTACACTAAAAACGAAGAAGGCAAAGGTCCTGCATGGGCAAACAGTTTGTTTGAAGACAACGCAGAATTCGGTTATGGTTACAACCTCGCTTACGGTCAAAGAAGAGCAGAACTTGCTGCTAAAATTCAACAAGCACTCGACCTCGGCGTAAAGGGCAAACTTAAAAACGCATTCGTAGAATGGTCTGAAAACAGAAAGAACGCAGAAATCTCCAAGACTACCGCAAAAGTAATCATCGAGACTCTTCCTTCCGCTATCAAGAACGCAAGAGGCGAACTCAAGACCGTTCTTAAAGATATCGAAACCAGAACCGACTGCCTTATCAAGAAGTCCATTTGGATTATCGGCGGCGACGGCTGGGCATACGATATCGGCTACGGCGGACTCGACCACGTACTCGCTATGGGCGAAGACGTAAACGTTCTCGTTTTGGATACCGAAGTTTACTCCAACACGGGCGGACAAGCGTCCAAGTCTACTCCTACCGGTTCTGTTGCTAAATTCGCTGCTGGCGGTAAGAGAATTAAGAAGAAAGACCTCGGCATGATGGCTATGTCTTACGGATACGTATACGTTGCTCAATGCTCGATGGGTTACAATAAACAACAATTCCTCAACGCTATTACCGAGGCAGAGGCTTACGACGGACCGTCTCTTATTATTTGTTATGCTCCTTGTATCAACCACGGTATCAACATGATGAACTCTCAAAACGAAGAGAAGAGAGCGGTTGAGGCAGGTTATTGGAACACATATAGATTCAACCCGACGCTCGCAAACGAAGGAAAGAATCCGTTTACTCTCGACAGTAAAGACCCCGTTGCAAGTTATCAAGACTTCATTTTGGGCGAAACGAGATATGCTTCTCTTAAGAAGACTCAACCCGAAGTTGCTGAAAAACTCTTTGCTCAATCCGAAAAGGACAGCGAAAACAGACTTGCTAAATATAAAGAACTTGCAAATAAAGAATAATTTATTTAAAGTTTTAATACAAAAAGGTACGGCATTTAATTTTGCCGTACCTTTTAATTTTTTGTTTTTTTAAGGGGTCTCGTTTTTTTGTAAGAGGAGTTTTTTTATTTTATTATTCTTATTTTTAGTTTTTTTGAAAGGGTTTTATTATTTTATTTAATTTTTAAATTTCTGATTTTTTAGTTTTTACTTTGTAAAACGTTTTTATTTGATTTGTAAATTTGCCGTTTTTTATTCGTCCGATTTTTTATTTATTTTGTTCGTTTTCTTTTTATTTTATTGACTAACTTGTCTTTTCATTATTATATATATCGTTTATTTTGATAATTTTACAATAAAAAAATACCGCGATTACTCAATACGTATGCGGTAATCACGGCAATTTTACATTTTTATTTATTTTATTCCACGTACACCACGGGGCATTTTTTACTTTCGGCATACTTTACGGTATTGTAAGTGCCGCCTTTTTTCTCCTTTAAATAGGCGACCAAAATGCTCGAATTGTCTATCATAAACATATTTCTATCCATCATGCACCTTTTAGAATAAGTTTCTTCAGACACGTAAACTACCTTATCGGCGCACTCTATCATTCTGTTATATTCGGCTTTATCTTCTTGACTATACCCGTTTGACTGACCTTTACAAGGCACGCAAGCGACTATCTTTACGGCATACGTATTGCGTAAAACTTCCAAAATTTTAAAACACGTCATATCGAAACCTACAGCCATACCCACTAAAAAAGTGTCAAAACCTTTTTGTATTATTTCGACGAAAGTGTAAAATAAATTTTCTTTATCTATTCCTTTTGTTAAATCTCTATGCCCCGTACAAGCACAAGATTTTTCTTTTATAATTTCAAAATCGTTCATTATTAAATTATAGGTTTACTCCTTTCTTTGCCGTTTCTTCTGGGATACTTGTCGGGCGTAGATTTTACTTTGTCTATCACGTAAACGCACCTTTTGTCCATACTCCCTTGTATAGAGTAGTTTATTTTTTTATTAAAACTTCCGCCGAGCAAATCAATTGCTTTTGTTGACTCTTTAAGTTCTTCTTCATCGTCGCTTTTATAAGGCAAAAAACTGCCACCCACTTTTACAAACGGCATACAATATTCGCACAAAGTGTTAAGTCTTGCGACGGCGCGCGCAGTGGCGTGAGTAAACTTTTCTCTGTATTCTTCCTTTATAGAAAGGTCCTCGCATCTCGCGTTTAAAACCTCGAAATTTTTAAAATCGAGTCTTCTTTTTACCTCGTTTAAAAAGGTGCATTTTTTGCCCGTGGACTCAACGAGAGTAAAACTTAAATCGTCTCTCATTATTTTTAAAGGAACAGAGGGGAAACCGCCGCCCGAGCCTATTTCCACAACCGACGCCCCGTTTAAAAAACATTTTTCACCCATTAAACTGTCAATAAAATGCTTTTCGATTATTTGACCGTCTTCCTTTATAGAAGTAATATTAAATTTTTCGTTGTATTCTTTTAAAGTGTTTAAAAAAATCAAAAACTTTTCTTGTTGTTCTTCGTTTAAAACTATAGAATACTTTTCAAATTCTCTTTTTATATCTTGTTTATCCATTTTATCTCAACTTATTATACAACTTTTTATTTCTATCGGACTTAATAACCGCGCGAAAATTTTATTTCGTTTATCAAAACGATTTTTTAATTTTCTCTTTTATTAAAATAAACGTCAATATATTTTAAAATCTTTACTTTCAATTTTATATTTCTTTTACAATAAAAACAAAAAATTCTTGCTTTTAATGGTTTTTAATCAAATTATTACAATTTAAACTGCGGTTTGCCGCCGACAAAAAGCAAGATGACGCCTATTGTCTGTAAAATACATTTCGCATTGTTTATAAGACATTATATCACTTTTTTTCCTCTTTATCAACAACTTATAAACATATAGTTATCCACAATGTTGACAACTCGGTGGATAACTCAACTTTTTTCTTTAAATTTTTTATTTTTAGTTTTTTTTATTGCTTTTTCTTTTATTATTATATATAATATATAATATATATTTTGCGCAATTGTGTATAAACGGCACGTTTTCAACATTGTATCCACTTTGTTATTCACCGTTTTTAAAGGGTTTTCAACATTAATAAAATCTTCAAAATTTAAGGTTTTATATTGAATTTTAAGTTTTTTATTTACACTTTTACACAATTACACACATACTACTGCTATTACTACTTATAAATAAAAATAAATCTAATTAAGTAAGGAGAAGATATGAAAACAATTGTCAAATGTTCGGATTTATCGGGTGCGGTTTCAAAAGTCGTTAAAGCGGTCAGCACAAAAACAACTAATCCCGTTTTAGAGGGTATAAAACTCAGTTGCAAGGGCGACACTCTCACTCTTTCGGCAACCGATATGGAAATAGCGATCGAAAAGACCATTGACGCCGACACTTTCATGGAAGGTGAAGTCGTCGTTCCGGGCAAACTTTTCGCCGAGTTTATAAAAAAGATAAGCGAAGGAGAAGAGATAGAACTTTCTTCCGCCGACGCAAACAAACTTAAAATCGCATATAATCAAGCGGACACTTTGATGCAATGCCTTTCTTGCGAGGAATTCCCCGAAATTAAAAAGGACTACAACGCGTCGAGTTTCACGATGAGTCAAAAGGACTTTAAAGACTTGATTTTAAAGACCTCGTTTGCTTGTTCTCAAGACTTTTCGAGACCCGTGCTTAGGGGTTGCCTTATCGAAGTTGAAAACAACAGGGCAAAATGCGTCGCTTTGGACGGTTTCCGCCTTGCTATAATGAATAAAGAAGTAAAAGAAAGCACCGATAAAGTAAAGGCTATCGTTCCCGCAAGGGCACTCGTTGAAATAACGAGACTTATGGAAAAGGAAGAAGACCTTATTACGATATTTATTCAAGACAACAACCTTATGGTAGAGGTGGACAACACCGTGTTTACCACCAGACTTTTAGAGGGACAATTTATCAATTACAAACAAATTATTCCTCAAAATTACACAACTACCGTAAAGATAGACGCAAAGAAATTTAAAGACAGTATCGAAAGGGCTTCTATCGTCGCAAGAGACAGTAAAAACATGGTCAAAATCGACATTAAAGAGGGTTACGTCAACGTTACGGCAAATTCCGAAGTGGGCAACGTAAACGAAAACATACCCATCGAATTAAACGGACAAGACCTTGTAATCGCCTTTAACAGCAAGTTTTTAATTGACTGCATAAACGTAATCGACGACGAAAATCTTTACATGAATTTCAATTCGTCCATCGCACCGTGCGTAATTAAGCCCGAAAACGGCGACGATTACTTATATATGATATTACCCATAAGAATAAATATATAAATTTGATTGACAAAAAATAATTAAATTATTATAATAAAAAAAGCATTCTAATTTAAGGAGAAATTAAAAATGAAAAGAACATACCAACCCAAAAAGAGACAAAGAAGCAAAGTACACGGTTTCAGAAAAAGAATGGCTACTAAATCGGGAAGAAACGTTTTAAAGAGAAGAAGAGCAAAAGGTCGTAAGAAACTTTCCGCATAATCGTCATTTTGGAATACAGACTAAAAAAACAAAGTGATTTCGATAATCTTTTCAAAAACGGTAAAAAGTTATATTCATCGAGTTTTATTTTATTTTATTTAAAAAAAGACAGTATAAAAATAGGATATTCCATAAGTAAAAAACACGGCAAAGCGGTAAAACGAAACAGAATTAAAAGGCTTTTAAGAAGTGCTTTTGCAAAAGTAAAACCGCTTATAAAAGAAAACGTCTATATAGTGATATTGCCGCGGGTTTTGGAAAATTACTCGTATAAAGTGTATTTACGAGACATGAAATACGTTTTAGAAAAAGAAAAACTTATATAAAAATTAAAAAAATGAAATCGCTTTTAATTAAAATTATAAAACTTTATAAAAAATATATATCTCCGGGATTAAACACGGGGTGTATCTTTACTCCCACTTGCAGTATATACGCCATAGAAGCACTTGAAAAGAGGGGACTTTTTATGGGGATAATACTCACCGTGTGGAGAATTTTACGCTGTAATTCGCTCAATAAGGGCGGTTTCGATCCCGTGCCGGACAGCAATAAAGTAAAAAAGTGGTTGCTGTAGTTTTTTAGTTTTAATTTATACGGTTGTAAATCAACTTAAAAAAATTAATCGGGAGATAAAATGAATTTATCCAATTTTTTAGTCAACGTAACGACCTATTCGGGCTTCGGTTCGGTAAAAATGAATTGGCTCGTCAAGGTAATAAGGGCTATTATCGAGACTAAATTGTACAACGTGGCTTTCGGTATCGTTGTTTTTACTTTGATATTGAAACTAATCACGTTGCCTTTCGATATTTATTCTCGTGTTTCCACGAAAAAGAATTCTCTCAAAATGGAGAGAATGAGACCCGAACTCGAAAAACTTCAAAAACAATACGCCAACAATAAAGATTTATACAACAAAAAGATGACTGCTCTTTACAAAAAAGAGGGTTATTCGGCTTTTTCGGCGTGTCTTCCCACGCTTTTGTCCATTATTATATTCTTCGTCGTTATAAACGGATTTAACAAATATTCCAATTATAATAATAAAGAAATATTCAACAACATGGCTGCGTCTTACAATCAAACAATGTACGATTTGGACGAAAGTTACATTTTGAAAGACACCGACGGCAACGCTGTTAAGCAAGAAAATTTGTTGTGTCTTAACATGAAAGACGGCGGTAAGTTTTACGAATATCTTACCGAAGAAAAAGGTTATACTTATTTTGAAATTAAACAAGTAAACGAGTTTGACGTAACTTATATCACAAAAGACGAAAAAGCGGCAGAATTTTTCGAGTTTGTAAAAAATCACAAATTGTATTCTCAACTCAACGACTTCGATTTCGGCGAAACCGAAAAAACGGCATTTACCGACGAAGAAGAGAATATCCGTTTGACAAACGTAGTGATTAAATACGAAGCGGAAAATTTCATAACCGAAAAAATCAAGCCTTTGTGCAGAGAAAACGCGGCAAAGACTTTCAGAAAAGAAGTAAATCAATCGAAAATTACTTTTACGAAAAATATTTGGGTACCCGACGTATCTTACAACCACCCCATTCAAAGTTGGTCTAAAATGAGTTCGGTACTCGGCAAAGGTAACAAAACGGCGTTTGAAGAAATTACCGCCAACCTTTCAAAAGAGAAAAAAGAGGCAAACGGCTATTATATTTTGGTTGTTTTGTCTATCGTGACGATGTTGCTTTCGCAAATAGTAATGCAAAAGACTCAAAAATCGCAAATGGAATTGCAAACTGTCGACGGCGCAGACGGACAAGCGGCTCAAACACAAAAAATGATGACGTGGATGATGCCCGTAATGTTCGGTTTCTTCGCGTTTATTTACACGGCGGCGTTTTCCATTTACATGATAGTAAGTTCGCTTTTCAGCACGTTGTCTACGGTTTTGATAAATTTCTTGGTAGAAAAGAAATTCCAAAGAGATATGGACAGGCTTGAAAAAGAAAGATTAAGCCGTAAATATTCAAGAAGAAAGTAATTAATGTGGAAAAACAGGTAAAGATAAGGAGACAATATGGAATTTACAGGTAAAACAAGCGAAGAGGCAATAGAACTCGCGCTTAAAGAATTGGGCATCACGAGAGAACAAGCCCAAATAGAAATTTTGGAAGAAGGTTCGGGCGTTTTGTTTTTCAAGAAAAAAGCAAGGGTAAACGTAACCAAGAAAGAAGACGACGCTCAAAGAACTTTAAACTTTTTAGACGGGTTGTTTAAATTGATGAACGTACCCACCACTGCCGAAGCGGAAGAAGACGGAGACAAAATAGTAATCAACCTTACCACCACCAATTCCTCGGCTGTAATAGGCTATAGAGGTGAAGTATTAGACTCGTTGCAATGCCTTGCGGGCGCAGTTGCAAACATCGGTAGAGAAGATTATAAAAGGGTTGTGGTAAACTGCGAAGGATACAGAGAAAAGAGAGAAGAAGTGCTTAAAAATCTCGCTTTAAAACTTGCCGACAAAGCGGTAAAGAGCGGAAGAAAAATCACTCTCGAACCGATGAATCCGTTTGAAAGAAGAGTTATTCACTCGACTTTATCCGACAGAACCGACGTAAAGACTCAATCCGAGGGTAAAGAACCCAACAGATATATCGCTATTATTCCCGAAAACCTTAAACCGTACAACAACAGATACAACAAAAACTCTTCTTACAACAAGAGAGACAGAAGAGACAACGGTGGAAAGGACGGATATCGTCGTAGAGACAACGGAAGGAGAGACGGCGGATACAACAGAACGGAAAAGCCGGTTAAAAAGACGGGATGGGGCGGAACTTTTCTCGGTAACTCCTTAAAAAATCAAGAAAACGCTGATAAAAACAGCCAAGATTAATAGGAAATAAAAGAGCCGAGATTACCTCGGCTCTTTATTATATTGTATTGATTATAATAAAAAATTAGAAAACCTTATATAAATAAGGAATAAAAAATTAATTGCAAGGTTATACAATTTTTTATAAATACACTAAATTTAATAAAAACAAAATAAAGGCGTTGTTTATTTAAAAGTTTAAGTTTTAAAAGTTTTGTTTAGGACAAAATAATAAGCGACAATATAAACTATAAGAAGTAAATTTTGAAACAAGTTCTAAATTTGCGCTACGCGCTCGCAAAGTTGGCACTTTGCACTTCTAAGTGTGTAAAATGCGAAATTGTAAATCCTTGCAAGCAAGTTTCCAATTTCTTATAATATAACTTAAATACACAATAAACATTTATTAAAAAATCGGTCAAAGATAAAAAGGAGGCGGCGATATATTGAAAGCGATAGAGTTTAAAAACGTGAGTTTTAAATACGGAAACAACGGCAACGACGTGCTAAAAAACGTTTCGTTTTCTATTGAAGAAGGCGAGTATATTGCCGTGTTAGGACACAACGGTAGCGGTAAAAGTACCCTTGCGCGCCTTATAAACGGACTTTTATTGCCCAAGTCGGGCGACGTGGAAGTTTACTCTTTAAACACTAAAGAAAGCAAAAATTTGTTTGAAATAAGAAAGTTGAGCGGGCTTATTTTCCAAAATCCCGATAATCAAGCGGTTGCGTCAATAGTCGAGGACGACGTTGCGTTCGGACCGGAAAATATAGGGATAAAACGAGAAGAAATAGGTAAGCGTATAGATTTCGCCTTAAAAACCACGGGTACGGAAGAGTTTAGATATAGGGCGGTTTCAAAACTTTCGGGCGGTCAAAAACAGCGCGTGGCAATTGCCGGCGTGCTTGCTATAATGCCAAAAATTTTGATTTTGGACGAGTCCACCGCCATGCTTGACCCGAGAGGAAGAAAAGAGGTTAACGACGTAATAAAAAAACTCAACCAAGAAGAAAAAATGACGGTAATTACCATCACCCACTACATGGACGAAGCGGTAAACGTCGACAGAATAATAGTTTTGTCCGACGGCGAAATTATAAAAACGGGTACGCCGCAAGAAATTTTTGCCGATTTAGACACTTTAAACAGAGCCAAACTCGACTTACCGAGGTCGAGATATATAGCAAACGAACTTAAAAAAAGAGGTTTGCCCATAAAAGACGGAATACTTACAAGGGAGGAACTCGCTGAAGAATTATGCGCATTGTTTGCTCGAATTTAAGTTACGTATACAACAACAAAACCGAGTTTGCAAAAAAGGCAGTCGATGACGTTTCGTTGACTGTCGAAGAGGGCGATTTTCTCGGAATAATCGGTCACACGGGCAGCGGTAAAAGCACGTTTATTCAACATTTAAACGGCTTGATTCCCGTGCAAAGCGGCAGTTTGACCGTGGGCGAATACAACCTTTCCGGCAATAAAAAAGAAGTAAAAAAGATATTAAAACAACTTCGCAGTAAAGTCGGCATGGTGTTTCAATACCCCGAATACCAACTTTTTGCCGAGACGGTTTTTGAAGACGTCGCTTTCGGCGTTAAAAACTTTTTAGGCAACGACTGCGACGTTGAAAGACTTGTAAAAGAGGCTATCGAAACGGTAGAACTCGATTACGAAAGCATAAAAAACAAGTCGCCGTTCGACCTTTCGGGCGGTCAAAAAAGAAGGGTAGCCATAGCGGGCGTAATCGTGACAAAACCCGAAATAATCATTTTAGACGAACCCGTCGCGGGACTCGATCCGCTCGGCAAAAAAGAACTTATGCGGGTACTTCACCGTCTACACGAAACAACTTGCAAAACGGTGATAATCGTCTCGCACGATATGGACGAAGTAGCCGAAAACTGCAACAAAGTGGCGGTGTTTGAAAACGGCAAAATTATAAAAACGGGTACGCCGCAAGAGTTGTTTAAAAACCCAGAGTACCTTGAAAAAATGCGGCTCGACGTGCCCGTCACGGCATATTTGACGGATAAACTTTCGTCTTGCGGAGTGGAAATAAAAAGCGATTTTAAGTTGAAATCGTTTATAGACGAAGTAGAGAAAGAATATAAAAACAGACGTAATCACAGCACACGTATTGAGTAAAACTGACAAAAAGGAGGTGTAAAATGCTATCAGACGTAACGTTCGGTCAATATTATCCGGCGGTTTCGCCGGTACACAAAATGAATCCGGCAATAAAGATACTGCTTTTAGTTGCATATATAGTGGCGGTATTTTTAATTAAAAATTTTTACGGGTTGGCTCTTATGGTCGTCGCGACGCTTTTTATCACCTTCGTATCCAAAATTCCTTTAAAGTCGGTGTTAAAAAGCATAAAGGGCATACTTTTCATTATAATATTGACGTTTATAATCAACGTTTTTTTCAACACTTCGGGCAAAAGAACTTTGCTTTTCAGCGTTTGGAAAATTAAAATTTATAAAGAAAGTTTGATTTTCGCCGTGTTTATGGCGTTGAGGCTTGCAATGCTCGTAATGGGTAGCAGTTTACTCACTCTTACGACCTCTCCCGTCGAACTGACCGACGGAATAGAAGCCGTGCTTTTCCCATTAAAACTCGTACGCTTTCCCGTGCACGAACTCGCTTTGATAATGAGTATAGCGTTGAGATTTATCCCTACGCTCATGGAAGAAACGGACAGAATAATGTCGGCGCAAAAGGCGCGCGGTGCGCAGTTTGACGAGGGTAATATTTTTAAAAGAATAAAAAGCCTTGTGCCTATACTTATACCCCTTCTCATAAGTTCGTTTAGGCGAGCCGAAGAACTCGGCGACGCAATGGACTCGAGGTGTTATACGGGCAGTAAGGGCAGAACCAAATACAAAAAAATGACGATAAAATTAAAAGACATTATAGGCGTTTTGTTCTTTGCCGCATTGATTGTAGGGTGCGTGCTTTTAAACTTTTATTTCGTTCATATCATTTAATTTTGCTTGTGGTATAGTTTATTTTGTCGTTTCTAAAAATACAAATTTTAAATACAATTTTCATTTGCGATGAAATTAAAATTTTATAACTAATTGACACTTTTACTCTATACGTATCGAGTAAAAACGATAGAAAAAGTAAAAAATAAAGAGCAAAAAGTTGCCGCACAAGTCAAAAAATTATAAACCAAATGGCAAAAATAAAAAAGAAACAATAAAACAAATCGCAAAATTTTCAACTGAAAATTAAACGAATAGATAAAGTAAATTTAATTTAGCCGCTAAATATAAAAAGTCAAAAGGTGCAATTATGAGGGTTCTTCTCACAATAGAGTACAACGGAAAAAGATACGAAGGTTGGCAGTCTCAACCGTCGGGCAACACCGTGCAACAAACGGTGGAAAAGGCTGTTTTTGCGTTGACGGGAGAAGAGGTCGATTTAGTCGCAAGCGGCAGAACGGACGCGGGCGTGCATGCCGAAGGGCAAAAGGCGAATTTCGACACAAACACGACGATCCCCGCTGAAAAATTTTATAAGGCGTTAAACCCGTTGCTCCCCGACGACATAAAAATCATTTCTTCGCAAAAAGTAGCCGACGATTTTCACGCAAGGTACGGGGCAAAACGCAAAACTTACGTTTACTCTGTGTACGTTTCCGACGTGGAAAGACCGCTTAAAGAAGATTTTGCCGTGAGAATAGACAAGTATTTAGACGAGCAAAAAATGCAAGCGGCGATGACCGAATTTGTCGGCTCGCACGATTTCAAATGTTGTCTTTCAAGCGGTTCGCAAGTAAAAAACACTCAAAGGGAAATTTATTACTTTAATTTGATAAAAACCGCCGACGGCTATAAATTCGAGGTTTGCGGCAACGGTTTTTTGTATAATATGGTGCGCATAATGGTCGGCACGGTTATTAAGGCGGGCGAAGGTAAAATTACCGCCGCGGATATTAAAAACGCTTTATTAAGCGGAGACCGCAACGCGCTCGGTAAAACCATGCCGGCAAAAGGTTTATGTCTTAAAAGCGTTGAATATTTCGATATATAACAAGCGAGTTTTAAATGGCGGTTGTTATAAATGCTTGTTATTAAATTGACGCTCGAAATTTACAAACCACGCAAAAAAAACAAATTGCACGCAAATCAATACTTGTCCGCAACTTGTCAATAAAACAGCAAAACAAACGACATTAATATTTACACAACATATATAATGATAAGCGATTTAAAACAGCGGTTTATAAACGGAGTTTAATATCGGCGATATAAAAACGGCTATTTTAGACTAAAAAAATCAAAAAATCGCTCAAAAGACTACAATATATGGTGTTTTTCAAATAAAATTCGACTAAAATTGAGAAAACACATAAAAACACTTGACAAAAAACGCATATTTTTATAAAATATTCAAGCGATTATAAGGAAGAGTTTGCAAAAGGATTAGCCCCCCGTATGTCAAATTTTTTCTTCATATATAACGATGATTTATAAAAGGAGAAAGATAACATGAAGACTTTCATGGCAAACGCGCAAAACGTTGAAAGAAAGTGGTACGTTGTCGACGCAACGGGTATGCCTTTAGGTAGACTTGCGTCTCAAGTTGCTTCTATTTTAAGAGGCAAAAACAAACCCACCTTCACACCTCACGTAGATACGGGAGATTTCGTAATTATAGTAAATTCGGACAAGGCGGTATTAACCGGTAACAAACTCGACAAAAAGATGTACACTTATCACACCGGATATATCGGTCACCTTAAAAGTTATCCTTACAGACAAATGATGGAGCAAAAATCCGACCTTATGGTTTATGAAGCCGTAAAGGGTATGTTGCCGAAGGGTAGTTTGGGTAGACAAATGCTTAAAAAACTCAGAGTATACAAGGGTGCGGAACACAACCATGCCGCTCAAAAGCCCGAAGAACTCAAACTTGGCAGATAAGGAGGACTGAATCGATATGGCAACTAAAAAGAAAGTTCAATATTGGGGAACAGGTAGAAGAAAGAAAGCCGTTGCAAGAGTAAGACTTATTCCCGGCGGAACGGGTGCAATCGTCATCAACGGCAGAGATATCGACAACTATTGCGATTTAGAGACGGTTAAACTTGTTATTCGTCAACCCCTCGCACTTACGGGTACTGAAAGCAAGTATGACGTTTACGTAAACGTAGTAGGCGGCGGATTTACAGGTCAAGCCGGCGCAATCAGACACGGAATCGCTCGCGCACTTATCGTTGCAGAGCCCGAACTTCGCGCTGCTTTAAAGAAAGAAGGATACCTCACGAGAGATCCGAGAATGAAGGAAAGAAAGAAGTACGGTTTGAAAAAAGCAAGAAGAGCACCGCAATTCTCCAAGAGATAATTACTTTTGGGAAAACGTGCCTTTACGTTTTCAATTCTTCCAAAAATACTACGGCAATTTGCCACAAAAGCGGAATTTTTACAATTCCGCTTTTAATTTTATAAAAAAGAGACAGCGAAAATTTTTCGCTGTCCTTTTTTTGCTACTTTTACAAATACTATTGCTGTCCTTTTTAGGTTGCTTTTATGAAAAGTTATTAGTTTTGCTGTTTTTTAAATTTTATTGCTGCCGCTTTTAAGCGTCATTGTAAAGGCGGTGATATTTCTTTTGCTGTCGGCGTTGTAAAATTTTTTCACCATCACTTTAACGAGGTAAAAATAGTCTTTCTTTTGTTCTTCAATAAATGACTTTTGTTTGTTTTAATAAGTGTTTTTTGTAAAAAGGCTTTAGTTTTGCGTAAAGTTAAATAAAAAAGCCCGCTTTTTAGCGGGCGTAAATGCGTAAGCGCATAAATGTGTAAAATTATTTATCGTCGTTTTCGTTGCCTTTATAAAGCATCATTTGCAATGTCTTTCTCATTCTTAATGAAAGTTCTTTTCTCATTCTATATGCCGTTGCGCGGCTCACGTGAATAATTTTTGCAACCGCGGACGCTTTCATTCCTTGAATAAAAAACAAATCGACGTTGTTTTTTTCTTCCGGAGAAAGAGGAGTGTTGTTTTTAAATTCTTCAATTTCGTCCACAAGGAAGTCTTTAAAAGTCAACGAATCCAATTCTTCTTTACTCATTTTAGCAAAATATTTTTGTCTTTCCGGTGTCATGATAAGCCTCTCAATAAAACTTAAGATATATTTTAGACGGTTTTGCGACAAAAGTCAAATAAAATAAAAGCAGTTTTTAAATTTCGATATACGTTTAAAAACTGCTTTTTAAAAGACTAATTCAATTATTTTTGATAAACTTCGGGTTTTAAAACGCCGATTTCGGGTAAATTTCTGTAAATTTCGGCGTAATCGAGACCGTAGCCTACGACAAATTCGTTGCCGATATCAAAGCCCTTGTAATCGGGAGTCAACTCGACTTCTCTTCTTTCAAATTTATCCAAAAGGGTGCATATTTTAATGGAGTTGGGTTTGCGCGCGGAAAGTAAACGCATTAAATAAGAAAGGGTATAGCCGCTGTCCACGATGTCTTCGACGATGATAAGGTCCTTACCTTCGATAATTCTGTCAAGGTCTTTAATGAGTTTTACTTCGCCAGAGGTTTTCGTGCCGTTGCCGTAACTCGATATGGACATAAAATCCATTTCCACGGGAATGGTCATCGCCCTTACAAGGTCGGCATAAAACATAATGCTGCCTTTTAAAATGGCAACCATAAGCGGACGTTTACCTTCGTAATCTTTGCTGAGTTGCGCCGCAAGTTGATGAATTCTCGCGTTCAATTCGTCTTCGGTAATAAGGATTTTTTCAAGGTCTTTGTACTGGATGTTGTTGCGTGTAAATTCCATGGTTTTATTCTCCTTTGTATGCATAAAATTTTAACACATTTACTGTGTTTTTGTCTACTTTAATTACCTCAGAAATTGAAAAATTTTCAATTAAAAGCACGCTTTTTTCGTGACAAAGCAGCGGAATGAAATCTCTTTCCCTTGTCGGCACTTTTTTGTCGATGAAATAATCTTTAAGTTTTTTACTTTTTCCGTTAAACGGGATAAAAACGTCGCCGTCGCGCCTCGTTCTTATCACGCTGCCTACGGGGATTTTGTCTTCGTCAAAATAAAATATTCCCTTTTTCGCGTCGGAAATCATCGTTTTTTCGCTCGGCATATTTGTTTTTGAAATAGTAATCGTTTGTCCGCATAAATTGTGCGTGCCTATGCAAAAATCAATTTCGGTTTTGT
Source organism: uncultured Clostridia bacterium (assembly GCA_934249265.1). Classification (GTDB taxonomy): domain Bacteria; phylum Bacillota; class Clostridia; order Christensenellales; family Borkfalkiaceae; genus CAKQKQ01. Next base: position 19,476 of record CAKQKQ010000001.1, read on the forward strand.
CCTTTTCGCGGGGAATATAAATCGTAATAAGGTCGTAATCTTTTACTGCTTTTACGTTTCCGATTAAGTCAACCGTCGTGCCGTTTTCTGCGCCTATAAGGCTTTTCGCCGTTTGAATTTGGGCGTAAGTAAAGTCCTTTTTTATCCCCAAATATTTAATCGCGGCAATGACTCTTCTGTCGAAAATCGCGTCGTTTAAAGTCGTTTCAAAAGACACTTCGCTGTCACGATAACGCATACCGTTTTGCGCAAAACTGTCCAAAAACGCCTCATCGCGCAGTGCAAACGACGCAAATTGAGAAAGGGCTTTCTCGTAAGACGGGAAGATTTTTTTGATATCCGGCGATAGAGTATTTCTTATATAATTTCTCGTCAAGTCGAGATTATTGTTGGTGCTGTCGATTACGAAAGGAATATTGTTTTTCTCGACGTAATCAATAATTTTTTGTTTGCTCGTATACAAAAGCGGTCGCACGATTTTGCCGTCGTAACAAGACGGACTCATTCCGCCCGCGCCCTTTAAAGAGCACCCCCTAAACAAGTTGAAAAGTATGCTTTCGGCGTTGTCCGAAAGGTGATGAGCGGTCGCCACGCAGTCGCAGTTGCCATTATTTAAACAGTCGAAAAAACAGTTATAGCGCAAAATGCGCGCCGCCTCTTCCTCGGGCATTTTGTTGTCTTTGGCGTAAGTTTTGCTGTCGACGCTGTAAGAAAAAAGTTTTACCCCCAGTTGCTTGCAATGCTCCTCGACAAATTTGCTGTCGTCGATAGATTCTTTTCCCCTTAAACCGTGTTCTACGTTTATTGCCACGACGTCTTTAAAAAGCCTTCCTTTTTGGGCTAAAAGCAAATGCAAAAGGCACATCGAGTCGATTCCGCCCGACAACGCGACGGCAACCGTACAATTGTTTTTAAAAAGCGATAAATTCAACATACCGTCATTATAACAAAACCTAATGATAATTGCAAACGTAAACACCCTAAAAGATTTTTAAACGGCAAATTTTAATTTAGGAAAATTTTGGAAAGCGGGGAAATAAAAAGAAAACGGAGAAATAAAAGCAGACGTTGTGTATAAAGCAAAACGGGGAAAATTTTTATTTAAAGTGAAAAAGGGGGCTAAAATGAAGGCGTTATTTTCATTGTAAAAAACTTACGTATTTCCAACCATATTAGAACAATTTTTGCGCCGTCAAGTCGATTTGTACTGCGTTAAACGATATAGTACGCGTTCAGTCGTTTGCCTTGTCCAAACAAGCCGCAGCCATATGAAAAAAAGACCGACTTGTATGTTTTGCGGTCAACTTTACGGCGTAAAAACACTACGTGCCATAAAAATATGCAGAAAACGATAAAACTGTGCCGTATTTGCGGTTTGTTTTACTAAGGTTTGAAATACGTAAAAACGCAAAAAATAAAAACAAATAAAAAAAAGTTGAGAAAGTGTATAAAATTGTTTGACAAAAGCGGAAAAATCGTGTATATTAAGTAAGCATCATAAGATGTTTTCCACCGCGGAGTAGAGCAGCTTGGTAGCTCGTCGGGCTCATAACCCGGAGGTCGTGAGGTTCAAATCCCACCTCCGCAACCATTATCCTTTTAAGGATGCAATATGGCGGCGTAGCTTAGTTGGTTATAGCGGCCGGTTCATACCCGGCAGGTCGTTGGTTCGAATCTGACCGCCGCTACCAGATGATAACAACTGCTCTTTTTTTTAAAGCGCATTGCGATATACAACTGAATAAGGCCCCTTGGTCAAGCGGTTAAGACATCGCCCTTTCACGGCGGTATCATGGGTTCGAATCCCGTAGGGGTCACCAAGGAAACAGTCGACACACGTGTCGACTGTTTTGTTTTTATAAATTTAAGGGATTCGAATATGGAGCAACTCGCTTTGCGAATGTTTTGCAAAGCAAAGAAAAAGCATAGTGTGCTTTTCAGCAGATAGAGAGCACAAACGGAAATCTTGTAAGGGTATCAAACATAATAAAAGCGAAACCGTTTCCATTAGGAGATGGTTTCGCTTTTATTATGTACTTTATAAAGACTTATTAAACAAAAAACGGCGTGTGAGATAAACTCTCGCACGCCGCTTTTGCTTTGTATCTACATTTTTTTATACGGTATTATCTTTGGACAAGCGTGGATAAAATTCGAGCCTATTTGTATTAAGATGAGTATTCCAGTAGTATTAAAATTAAATTTTAATATAATCAAAAATATATTTTAAACAAGTCTTTCCGACGCAACATTGTGTTCCGTTTTTTATATTCATAAACTTATAGCAATAATCAATAGGTTGACCGCAAACGCAAAAGCCATAAAGTGTTTTACCTATATATTTCACGTCTCGAACAGAGTCTGCTTTTAATGCAGTTAAAAATTTTATAATTGTTTCGTCTTCGCTTTTCATAAGAACCTCCTAAAGTCTTTATTTATAAAGTATACTCTTTTTTTAAATTTGTTACCTTAATAAAATAACAAATCGGTTTACTTTTTAATATATCTTATCGATCAACTTAAAAATGAAGTGATTTAATGTAAGGCAAAATAATTGGGTTTAATTTGTGCAAAATTTTTTATTGTGAGTAAATACTTTAAATTGCGCGTATATAAAATCGTTAAACGGGAAAAATATCTCTGTAATAAAATTAAAGGAGATTTTTTATGAACAAAGTTAATCCGTTTTACGAAAAAAACGCCGTTCCCGTCAACGGGTTTGTGTCGGTTGCCGATTACAGCCCCGTTCCGTACAACAAAAACACCGCTTCGCCGTATACTAAAACCAGAATTATTCTTTTAAACGGCGCGGAGTTCGAGGCAAATTGGTTTTTGCATCAATTCAGCAGAAACTGCAACAACAACGATTTAAGGCGCGATATCGCCTTGATAAGAAGGCACGAGCAGCACCAACAAAAAATTATTTCGGGCTTAAAACCCGTTGACGAAACCGACCTCGAAACCACGATCGGTTACGAACAACTCGCCATCGATTTGACGGCGATACTTGCAAAACACGTAAAGGACGATTACGTCAAAGACGCCCTTAATTTCGCTTTGCTTGAAGATTTCGACCATTTATACAGATTTGCCAACTTGTTGGAGACCGAACAAGGCATAAACGCCAACGATTTGACGGGCGGTTACACCGAAATAACCCCCGGTCGACCCACCGTGGCAGAACCCAGACACCCGTATGACGAAATAAACAGACACATTGCCGGTGAAATTGCCGACCCGTTTACAAAATTGGTCGTATCGATAATCACCGCGGGCGAACAGCAAACGATGAATTATTATATGAACATTGCGGGTTTCCACCCCAGCGAGATAGGTCGAAAGTTATATTCGGAAATAGCGATGATAGAAGAACAGCACGTTACCGAATACGGAAGTTTGATGGACACGACTTGCTCGTGGCTTGAAAATTGGTTGATGCACGAATACACCGAGTGTTATTTATATTATTCTTGTTTTGAAGACGAAACGGACGAGTATATAAAAGATTTGTTTTATAAGCATTATTTGCAGGAGTGCGGGCATTTGCAATACGTCGCAAACTTGCTTTTGAAATACGAGGGCAAACCTTGGCAGTCGGTTTATCCTTGCGGCGGCGATTTCCCCGAATTGTTGCATTTTGAAAGCAATATCGATTATATCAGAGGCGTGCTTGCAAAAACCATAAACTACACGAGAGCCAACGAAGATTACGCATTATTAAAAGACTTAAAAGATAACGCAAATTATTTCAAATATCAAAAACAAAACGTGAAAAAGCCCGAAAGTTTGCCGAGTCATAAAGTGATAGAGCAGCATATCAAAAAATTCGGAACGGATTATAGATTCGAGACGAAGAAAAACCCCGTGCCCGAATTGCAAAACAGAAAGTGCGACAACACAAATGTCGCGAGAAAGAAATGACGATTAAAAATTTTATTTTATAACTTAAAACAATTATATAAACCAATCGATAGAAATTTATAATTTAAAAAAGAAGAGGCACAGCGATAAAAAATATCGCTGTGCCTTGATTTGTTTTTTATGATAATCGCGCAAAATTCGATTAAACGTTTTTTATACGGCTAAACCCAAAGTGTAATTTTGCCGTTTACGTAATGCCAATAGTTTTTGCCGTCTGCGGGCACGTCTGATGCGTTTTCAATATAAAAGTAAACGGTTGTGCCTTCGGAAAGCGTAAAACCGTCTGGGGTATTGTTTTTCCATTCGCTTTCTGTGCCGGCAAAATAAATCGATTCAAGTTGTAAGTTTTTACAATCAAATATTTTATTTACGCTCGACGCCAAAGAAACGGGCAATACCATTTTTTTCAAGTTTTCGCAAAGGGAAAAACAACCTGATCCGATTGTCGTCAAAGTCGACGGCAGTTTAATTTCCGTTAAAGAAGTGCACCACATAAACGCATTGTCTTCTATTTCGAGTAACCCTTCGGGTAAAACGACGTCGGTTAAATTAATGCAATAATAAAACAAATTCTGAGGAAGTTTTGTAATTCCCGCCGCAAACGTGACGGTTTTTAAAGATTCGCAATAACAGAAGACGGCTTTTCCGAGCGTTACGCCGCCCGGTATGGCAATTTCGGTAATCGATTTACACGAATTAAACGCGTTATCGTTAATTTTTTCAAGAGACGACGGCAACTGTACCGTTGTCAGATTTATACAGTCTTTAAATGCTCTTTCTTTTATTTCTTTTATCCCTTCGTGCAGTTCGACGGATTTTAATGAGCCGCAATTTAAGAAGGTGTATTCGGTTACGTTGCCGCCTAAAATTGACGCCGTTTCCAATGCCGCACAATCTTTAAAACATTTTTTTCCCACAAGTGCGCCGTCGGGAATAACTATGTTTTTTAAAGAGGAGCATTCGCTGAATGCGGTTTCATATATTTTTACTCCGTCCGACAATTTGACGTTTGTCAGATTAGAACAGTTTCCGAATGCGTTTTTATCGATGATTACACCTTCGGGTATTTCTATATCTTTTAAACTGTCGCAACGAGAAAAAGAGGAATTGCCGATTTTTTTCATGGTGGACGGCAATTTTACTTCTGTTAAGTTTGTGCAGCAATAAAATGCTTGTTCGGCGATTTCGGTATATCCTTCCGGAATAACAATGCTTTTAAGTCCGCACATATAAAATCCGCTGATTATTTCAAGAGATAAAGGCAGGTCTATGCTTGTCAGTGCAGAGCACCCATTGAAAGCCGTGTTGTGTATTGTTGTCAAACCCTCGGGCAATGTTACGTTTTTTAATGCCGTGCAATTGTAAAATGATCGAGAAGTAATATTTTTAAGGTCTCCCGGCAAAATTACGGTTTCAAGCGTGTCGCATTCGGCAAATACGCATGTGCCCAAAGTTACGTGCTCGGGTATTGTAATGTAAACGAGTTTTGTTCCTTTAAACGCTCCGCCGGCAATATGTTGAATATTATAAGGAACGTTTACCATGCCGCCGTTAGGGCAACCGTTGTATCCGCAAACAAACTTATCGTTTACTACAACAAGTCCGTCGGGTTGAGCCGCAAGCCAGGCGGTGCCGTATACGACGTTATTGCCGAATGATTCAATTTTTTCGGGCCACTGTATTTCCGAAAGGGAAGTACAGCCATAAAACAAATATCCCTCGATTTGAGTAATTCCGTCCGGAATGGAGATTTTTTCTAAAGATTCACAATTGTAAAAAACAGAGGCGCCTATTGACCGGAGTTGTTTTGGTAAGTTTACTTTTTTTAGGGCATTGTTGAATTTAAAAGCACTGTTTCCGATTTTTTTAACTCCATCCGGTATATTAATTTCGGTAAGTTTTTTAAAGGAGACAAATGCGCTGGATCCAATTTCTTCAAGAGTTTCCGGGAATTGTATACCGGTCGTTTTATCGTTAATGGCGGGACCGAAAAGGGTAATAATCGAAAATCCTTCTTCGGCTATTTTTTTTACGGGGAGTCCCCTATAGTAATCGGGGATTATTATTTTGCCCGTAAGGTCAGCCGTTCCTTTAGATACTTCATATCCGCTTTCGTCTTCAAGCAACGTATATTTAAGGTTTGGCGTGGGGATAGCCGGCGGCTCGGGTTCGTCTATATCTATAGTGTAAGTATATTTTGTCGTTTCAGAATTGCAAAAACGTTTGCCGTCGCCTGTGGCAGATACGTTTATTTCATAAGAGCCTTCTTCGGTTATAAATGAAACGTTGAATCGATTTTTGTTTATTTTGTATTCCGCATCGTTAAAATATACTATATATCCCGTGGCGTTTTCAACCGCATCCCAGATAAGTTCGTCATTTTCTATATGTAAGTTGCTTGGCGCAGGCAATTGTTGCGGTTTCTCTTTCGAGCATGCCGCAAGCACGCACCCCGCCGCTACAACCAATAACAAAACGTATAGTTTTAAATTTTTCATAATTATATTAATCCTTTTAAATTTTTAACCTAAAAGGAAGTCTAAATAGTCTAAAAACATTTCGTTTAATACTTCCTTATCGTATTCGGTACAGTCGGCATCTTCCTGACAGTTTTCGCTGTTAATTTCTTGCAATTGATCTTCTAATATAATTTCAAGTCCGCCGGGTGCCGTAATGAGTGGGTCGACAACCCAAATATATGGTTTTTCCGATACTGACGGATAATCATTTGGAAAATCGTTTACTTCTGTCTGAATGGAAGAAAGAAGAGAGTAAAACTCGCTCTTTAATTGCCAAATTCCCATCGAATAAACAGAACGACCATTGGGGTCAAATTCGTCAAAAACGTCCGAACACGTTGAAAAATTATATAAATTTGCGCTTAAATTATTTGTTAAATCGCCGAGTATATCGACGTAAAGCGTGCCACCTACGTGTGCAAGAATATTGATGTTTCTGCCGTTTAATTCGTTGACGATGTCGTTATAATACAAACCTATTTTATTTTTGCGCCCTGAGGTAAAGGTTGAATTTGTGTCGAGTTGGAAGTTGTTTATGTATTCGTATCCGTTGGTGTAAAGATCTTTCCAGAAATCGATATAATCCGAAATCTTTGTGCTGTCGTGAAAATAGTTGTAATCAGAGCGATTATCACTACCTAAAATATCTTGAGATAAATCCCATATCCCTTCATACATATCTTTTTCAAAATCTTTTTCTGCAGCGGTGTTGCAATTGTAAAACATGTAAAGCAACAATCTGCGCAACGTTGACGACGCTGCGCAAAGTTCTGCAATATTGTATGATTCAGGCACTCCGTCTATTCCTATAAATCTTCCGTCAATCAATATCGTGGTATTTTCAAGTATACCGTTTGCACTTAGCATTGTTTTTATGGTATTTTTAAGAAATCTGCTGTATTTATCCATATCGCAAGGCATAGATGCGTCTGCAAAAGATAAATCGCCGAATTCGGGTTGATAAGGAGATATAAACATTACTTTACACCCTTGTAATTTTAGACATTCAAACAAATTTTCCAAAACCACAGGGTCGGGTTTAATCGTTTTTATCTCTATAATTACTATATTCATATTATATTGATTAAATCCCCAAAAATATCCGGAATAAAGCATATATGTAAGTTCTTGAGGGGTCAACAAGTATTGAATATCATACGTGACGTTTAATCCGATATAAGAATCGAAAATTTCGCCGAAAGCAGGAGCGGAATCGCTGAAATAATAAATATTGGTCATGGGTGTGTTTGTCTTTGTGTAATCCGCAGAAAGTGCGTTTACTTTTTTCGTTGCTCCGCCGGCAGAACCAAAGCCTGTTAAAACAACCATAACAGTTGCGATAATAACAATTAAAAAGTTTTTTGTTGTTTTCATAAAAATCCTCCTGAGTTTATTAAATTATTAATTAATTGTATAATTGTACTGTTACAACACTATAATAACATACCTTTCTTGAAAAATGCACCATTTTAACAAAATTTTCACAATTTATTTAAACATATTTGTTTTTTAACTTTGTTTTTGCTTTATATGCATGGCGGTTTTAAATCGGATTAAATCCATAAAAAGAAACGATAAAAAGATTTATGTTTTACGTTTTTAACTGATATGCTTGAAATATCGAGGAAAATGAGTTAATATTTATTTAGTGATTTTAGTTTGCGGCTTTGCTGTTTTTACTCGATACGTATGCGGTAAAAACGGCAATACTTACAAAAAAATAACGCAAGATTTATAAATACGGCTAAAAATAAGGGCGTTTTATTTTTGTGGTTAAAAATTTAAAAGCGTTTTTGCGCTCGCTATTTTTCGCGCTTTCGTTTTTTTGCGTTCACTCATTAACTCGTGTTTTTGTGTGTTCGCTTTTTTTGTTTTTACATTCACTCATTTATCTGTGTTTATTATTTTATGTCCGCATACTTACTCGTGTTTTATTTTTCACTATTTTATTTTTACTCGCAATTTTAATAAAAGGCAAATCGCACTTCCAAGGTTTTTGTTTGTTTTTTATTGTTATAAATCGATTAATCACAATTTAAAAAGGGGGCGGCAAATTTTAATTTGCTATTGCAAAAGTGAGTAAACGGTGTTATAATAAAAAATAATTAAGGGTTAAACGGAAATTAATTCGTTTAGCGTACGTATTACCAATCCCATTAGAACAATTTTTGCGCCGTCAAGTCGATTTGTACCGCGTTAAACGACTTTCAAGTACGTATAGTACGTGTTCAGTCGTTTGCCTTGTTCAAACAAGCCGCAGCCATATGCAAAACAAGACCGACTTGTATATTTTGCGGTCGATTTTACGGCGTAAAAACACTACGTGCCGCAAGAATATACTTTAAAACGATAAAACTGTGCCGTATTTGCGGTTTGTTCTACCAAGGTTTGAAATACGTAAGGGAGGGAAAATATGAAATCGGGTGATTTATTAAACAGTCAATCAAACGAAAACAACCGAGAGCAAAACGATAATCAAGCAACCGAAGAAATGCAAACCGCCGAAAAGAGAGAAAAGTCGAGCGAAACAAAAAGCGATTACATAAAAAAAGAAAATTGCTTTGTTTCTAAAGACGCCAAAGAAAAGCAGCCGCCCACGCAAACGCAACGCAAAAGAAAAAAATTGACAATAATAATCGCGTGCATTGCGGTCGTTTTAATCGTGGCGATTACGACGATTTCGGTTTATGACGCAAGGCACATAAGCAAAGCGGAGTATTGCGGGCGTAAAGATTTAATATCGTTCACTATTCCCGACGGGGTGAAATACATAAGCGAAAGTGCGTTTGAAAACTGCACAAACCTCACAAACGTAAAAATTCCAGACAGCGTTGAAAAAATCGGCGCGGGTGCGTTTAGGCATTGTACGAATCTCAGAACGATTAAAATTCCTAATAGTGTGAAAATTATAGATGAGTATGCTTTTGCCGGGTGTTATAATCTCAAAAAATTGACCATACCCGACAGCGTAACCTATATAGGGGATTCTGCATTTGCGGGTTGTCGCAGTCTTACTACGGTAAAAATAGGTAAAGGACTTAAAGAAATCGGCGAAGACGCGTTTGAATATTGCTCGAATATAAAAAGTATTTATTATGCAGATATGGAAACGCTGTGTAATATAAAGGGGTTAAATAGTTTAAACGATGCAGATGATAGGCGGATATATATTAGCGGAAATCTTTTTACCGACTTTATTTTTGTCGGAAACATAGAAAACGTACCCGATAATGCTTTTTACCATTGCGAAAATATTATATCGTTTACAATGCGCGGTGGCAAAAAAATCGGCGAAAGGGCTTTTAAGAATTGTAATTCGCTCGAACGGGTAACTATAGAAAACGTTGAATGTATAGGCAAAAGCGCGTTTGAGTTTTGCAGAAATATCACTTCGTTGACTATAGGCGAAGGCGTGAAAAGCATTGAAGACTACGCCTTTAGCGAGTGTAACAAACTCGAAGAAGTCGTTATTCCCGAAAGCGTGCAAGAAATAGGGTCGATGGCGTTTTACGGCTGTGGCAACCTTAAAAAGATAACGATAAAAAACAGTAAAATAAAAATAAATAAAGACGCGTTCGGGAACTGTAAAATAGAAACCGCCGACGTGCCCGCGGAAGTTATAGAAAGCGTAGAAAACCCGACGTTGCAAATTTTAAATATAATCGGCGGAGAGGTCATTCCCGACAACGCGCTTTACGGAAGTAAATCAATTACAAAAGTCACCATTTCAAGCAGTGTGAAAAATATAGGGAAATACGTTTTTATGTATTGCGATAATCTCGACACGATTACGGTAGATAAAGACAACCCGATTTATTACGCAAAAGGCAATTGCGTTATAGAAAAAGCGACTCAAAAATTGATTTTCGGTTGCCAAGCGAGCGTTATTCCCGCCGAGGTAAAGTCGATCGGCGATTACGCTTTTTGCGGTTCGGTTGGGCTTACGCAAATAACCCTTCCCGAGGGGCTTGAAAGTATAGGCGAATATGCTTTTTCCGAGTGTAGAAACTTAAAGAGTTTTACAATTCCGTCAAGTGTGAAAAATATCGGCGATTATGCGTTTAATCGGTGTTTTAAATTGAGTAGTGTTACTCTGCCCGACGGAATCGAAGAGGTAAGCGAAGGCTTGTTTTACAGTTGTAGCGTGCTTTACGAGGTGTATATTCCGCAGAGCGTAACATCGATAGGCGACAATGCGTTTAAGTTCTGCGAAACATTGAAGAGCGTCGAATTTAAAGGCACTGCCGAAGAGTGGGACGCAATAACGAAAGGCAACAATTGGAATTTTAAGGTTTCCTCTAATTTCAAAGTCAATTGTTCGGGTGTTAGTTCGGGCGATGAAAACGCATAAAAGGAAACAATGCTAAAAAAAACAAAACGGCTGCAATTTACCGCGGCCGTTTTGTTTTTTTGTATACATAATGTCTGTTTAATGTCTTTTTAATGCGCGTTAATGTCCGAGCCGAAATTGAGTATGTTTTAAAATTTTAAACAAATTCGCTTGTTATATCGGCTTAAATGTTGTATAGTTTAAAATATAAGAAATTGTAAACTTGCTTGCAAGGGTTTACAATTTCGCATTTTTCAAACAAAGAAGAGTAAAGTATCAACATTGCGAGCGCGTTAGCGCAAAATTTTGAGATTATTTCAAGATTTACTTCTTATAGTTTATCGTGTCGATTTAAGTTTGCGCGGCGATGAAAATTTCGGCTAAAACAAAAAGTTAGCCTTAAATTTTTTATTCTTGATTAAATTACAAAATTAAAGTTTTGCCGTCTTTACTCGATACGTATGCGGTAAAAACGTCAAAAACGGCAAAATTTACAAAAAATATTAAAATTTCAATACAAATAAAACATGCAAACAAAAGAAGAGGGAAATATGAAAATTTTTATTATACATAAAGGAAAAGATGCCGAAGAGATAAACGAATTGTTGGAAAAGAAGAAAAAAGAGATTTTCGGACTTAATTTTCTTGTTTTGCAAAGCAATTCTAAAAGTTGGAAGAGGAAAACCAAAAATCTAATTTCTAAATCCGACAAAGTAATATATTTTAGCGGCGATGAGTATAGCGAAAATATCGCATGGGAGATAAACACCGTCAAAAAATTAAAAATCCCGCTTTACATAGTGCCGCTTAAAGAGGAGTTCAAAAATAAAGAGTTTTTGTTTAGTGATGACGACGGGTACGGCAAAAAACCAAAAGCGACGATATTAAACATAAATGATTTAGATACGGTCTTTATCGAGGATAACGAAAATTTAAAAAAGAAACTTTTTACTTCCGAAATAAAAGATAGTAAACTTCTTTTCGAGCAGTATAAATTGCTGCTTGAAACCTCGGAAAGCCTTGTTGAAAGAAGGCAAAAAATCACTTCGACGTATCTTTCGATTTGTAGTGTTTTAATACCGATAATTACCACCATGCTTACCGTAAGTAATTCGTTGATTAATTTATCTTCGATAGTAATTTCGTGCCTATCGATAATTTTATGTATTTGTTGGAAAAACATAATCGTTTCTTACGGTCGCTCAAATCAAGCGAAGTTTGCGATAATGGAACTTATGGAAAACGAGTTGCCCGCAAATATTTTCGGGTCAGAATGGATAGCGTTGAAGAAAATAGGAAAACAATACGTATCTTTTACAGAGAGAGAAACTTCCACTCCGAAAATTTTTATTATTCTTGACCTTGTTTTTATTGTTGGGGCAATTATAATATTTGTGTTAAAGCAGTCGGGGTTGTATTAAAGGCGTTTTTTACTCGACACGTATGCGGTAAAAACGTCAAAAACGGCAAAATTTATAAAAAATATAAAAATCAAAAAGAGAACAATATGAAAAAAGTAATTGTAGTGGGGAGTATCAATACCGACTTGGTGATAAACACCCCTTATATGCCCAAGGCAGGCGAAACGCTCACGGGCGGCGGGTTTTTTACTGCGCACGGCGGTAAAGGAGCAAATCAAGCGGTTGCTTGCGCGCGTCTCGGCGGAAAAGTTTTAATGTGCGGTTGCGTTGGAAACGACGAGTTTGGCAAATCGGCTATAAAAAGTTTGACAAACGACGGCATTGACGTAAGCCATATAAAAATTGTAGACGGCGCGCCCACGGGTACAGCCGTGATAATCGTCGAAAACGGAGACAACCGCATAATTTTAGACAAGGGCGCAAACGCGCACTTAATAAAAGAAGATATCGATTACGCGCTTGAAAACGCCGAAACGGGGGATATATATCTCACCCAACTTGAAAACCCAATTGAGGTTATAGGTTACGGACTTAAAAAAGCGAAAGAAAAAGGTTTGTTCGTCATTTTAAATCCCGCACCGGCGAATAAAGAAATAGTGCCTTATTTGCAATATTGCGATTTGATTACTCCCAACGAAACAGAGACCGAAATTTTAGGCGGAAGAGAGTTTTTGCTTTCAAAAACGCAAAATTTGTTGGTTACGCTCGGCGGCAAAGGTTTTGATATAATAAATAAAAACGGGGAAAAACATTACGACTGCATTAAGATAAAACCCGTCGATACGACCTCCGCGGGCGATACTTTGTGCGGCGGTTTGGCGGCAATGCTTTCGCTTGGAAACGGCTTGGAAAGCAGCGCGATATTCGGCAGTAAGGCAGCGAGCATCGCTTGCACTAAAAAGGGTGCGCAACCCTCTATTCCCACGTTTGAGCAAGTAAAAGAATTTAAAGCGCAATAAATTAAAGACTTGCTTTCGGGCGTTTTTAATTTGCAATGCGGCAATAATAAAAGGTGAAAAATGGATAAACAAAAAGGATTAAATTATTGTTTTTTAGGCGATTCTATTACCGAAGGAGTAGGGGTAAATATCGGCGAAAGATACTTCGATATTTTATCTAAAACCCTTGGTTTCAATGCTTTCGGTTTTGGGTTTAATGGCGCAACAGCGCAAGACGTATTGAGTGAAATTGACAGAATGGAGCAAAAACTCGGCAAAAACGTAGACCTTGTTTCGGTGCTTATCGGCACAAACGATTTTTATTCAAACGTGCCTTTGGGTGAGTTTTTTACCCAAACAGAAGAAACCGTTTGCGTTGTTAAAGACGATGCCGGAAATCCCGTAAAAACCGAGACGAGAAAAAAGCGCGAGTTTAATTTTGACGAAAACACTTTTTGCGGAAGGCTTAACAACATTTTCAATAAATTGAGAAAAGATTATCCTTTTGCCGACTTTATAATTATGACTCCGTTACATCGGGCGTACGCAACTTTCGGCAACGACAATATTCAATACGACGAATTGTACTCAAGCGGAATAGGTCTGTTTATCGAAGACTACGTAAACGCGGTAAGGCGTTGCGCTGATGTTTGGGCGATAAAATTAATCGATTTATATAAAGAGTCGGGTTTGTTCCCCTTAAACGACGACTGCGCGAAAGAATATTTTACAAACGTAAACACCGACAGATTACACCCCAACAAAAACGGACATAAAAAACTCGCAAAAGCGATAGAAAAATATTTATAATCGGCAAAACAGAGAAATACTCACAACTAAAACGATAGAGTATTTATAAGCGATAAAAACACGCTAAAATTTATGTTTAATAAAAAAGGAGCGACCTTAAATTTGGTTGCTCCTTTTACGTTGCGGGTGAAGTTTGTGTAAAGGCTTTAAAAACTCCCGCCCGCCGCGCCGCTTTTATTATCTTTTATTATAAAGTTAGAGAGGTATAAAACGTGTCGCGCCTTTTTGTGTTGTTGTATTGCTTTAGCGTGATTTTTAGTGTAGAGTTTTTACCTTTTTGCACCGCTTTTTCGCGTTGCATTTTTACCATTTTCGCTCCGCTTTTTGTGCCAAATTTACCTTTTTACTCCGTCGTATTGTTCTAAATTTTTCGCTTTGTTTTTGCGTTTTTCTACTACTTTACGTTCATATTTTAACGTGATAAACCGTCGGCTTAAAATCCTACAAAATCAAGCCGTCTAAAAACGCAAAAACCTTGTTTACCGCATACGTATGCGGTAAACAAGGCGTTTAAAAAGGTTGAAATGAAATTATTATACCAAAAACGGTATAAAAATTTTTGCGAAATTTAATAAATCGAAAACTCACCGAGAAAACAAATTTTGCGATAAAATTTTATTATCCGAGTATTTCGATTACTGCGTCGAGATAGTCTGCGGGTACGTCGTTTGCAACGAGACAGTTGTAAATTTTTTGACTTAAAGTATCGCCGTCAAACGATTTAATATAATTTACGTAATTGCTTTGAATAGAACTTACGTTTCTGCTTCCGCCGATGTTGCCGAAGTTAGACATTAAATAATCTCTGTACAAATCTTCTTCGGATACGCCCAAAAGTCCGTCCACAAGGAAAGATATAATACCCGTACGGTCAGTGCCGATATTGCAATGATAAATCACGGGGTAGTTGTTTGCGTCGGAAAGAATACCGAAAATAGTGGCGATTTTTTGCTTGTTGCCCGTCAAAAGGTTAGACGCGGTATAGTCCATGGGGCATTGCGCGTATTGCACGCCGTCGCCCAAGGGGCTTGTGTTTGTCAAACCGCCGACTTCGTTGTCGGAAACCATACGCAAGTCGATTTCGGTTTTTATTTTAAGCATATCGAGCATGGTCTTTTTGCCGTTTTCGGTTATTTCCACTTTAATCTCGGAAGAACTGCTTTTGTTTAATCTTCCGCAGCGGAATAAAAGACCTTGTTTTACGGTTTTTCCGCTTTCGGTTTGCCAGCCGCCCATATCTCTCACGTTGGTTACGCCTTCGACGAAAATCATTCTCGGGCACGTCGCCGCGGTTTTAAACGCACTCACGGTAGAAGTGCTTGTGTTTCCGTTTTCAAGCGTAGCCTCGACTTGCCAATAATAATCATAACCCACCATTAAATTGTACACGCTTACGCTTGTTTCGGTGCAAGTATAAGTCCAAACGTTTTCGCTGAAATCGGCAACGGGGCTTACCTTAACCGTGTAATAACTTATCGGCGAAGAGTTGTCGTCGGTTGCTTGCGCCGTCCACGAAAGACTCAACGCCTCGGGTATGCTCCTTTCGTTTTGACCGTTTGCATATTTTGCTATCGAAGTATACGCGTCCGCAAGATAACTTTTTTGAAGAGCGGTGTGTTGGTCGACTTCGCCGTCGATCGTGCTTAAACTAAACGAATAATCTTGTCTGTGACCCTTGCATTTTTTCTCGCAAACCTTATTGGTGCAGTTTTCGTCTTGGCAAAGCGAACAAATTTCGCACACGTGTTTACATTCGTGTTTGCTTTCTTCTCCGCAACCCACAAGCGAAAACAATAGACATAAAGCGAGTAAAATACTCAACAGTTGTGATTTTTTCATCTTCTTTTCCTCCTATATGCGCCATAGCCGCGCGCTTTAATAAAACATACGCGTTTAATTGTGCGCGTATAATATTATATAATAGAAATCGGTTTCGCCTTAAAAACAACCTTTAAATTTGCCTTGAAAATAGCCCATAAAGGCTTTTTATCTCGTCAAACTTTTGCGTTTGCGCTTGCGGTAAAACATATTGCCGACAATAGACGAAAATTGACTATAAAACATAAATATTTGCCGAAAATCGCAAATAATTGCCGTCAATTTGAATAAATTGCCGCAAATTGTGCAAATTTACCGCTGTTTGGCTCTTCTGATACCTATTATATGTTAACGATAACATACTTTGTGGACTTTGTCAATATTTATTCAAAAAATTTTAAAAAGGGTATTGACAAAGGGGGAATGTTGAGTTATACTATACGTACAATATGTTAACGATAACATATTTTTAACGCAAATTTACATTAGAGGACGAAATGGTACACAAAAACAAAGAGATGGTGACGATAAAAGACGTTGCCGATCTCGCCAACGTAACCGCTCAAACCGTATCGCGAGTAATGCGCGGCACGGGGTACGTTTCAGAAGAAACGAAAGCAAAAGTTTTGCAAGCGGCGCATCAACTGAATTATATACCGAGTTACGTTGCGAAGGCATTGCGTAAGGGCATGTCGCAAAGTATTGCGATAGTGTTCGACAGTTTGCGCAACGTGTACTTTTCGGTAATGATAGATTATATAAGGAAATCGATAAAAAACAACGGTTATTCGGTGCAGTTGCTGTTTTCAAACGAATCGGTTATCACCGAAGAAACTTACCGCAAGGCAATTTCGCACGGGGCGGTGGGCGTAATCAGTTTCCTCGAAGGCAAAGAGGGTATAGGCGACGTGGTAAAAAACTTGGGCGTGCCTATGCTTATATTCGGTCGTTCCACTTATGAAGACGGACTGGATTATATCACGACCGACGACGTGCAAGGCGGCATGCTTGCGGCAAATAGACTTATAAACGACGGTTGCACTTCGTTTTACTACGTGGTAGAAGGTAGGGGAATGACTTGCGCTATCGATAGATATAAGGGTTTTAAAGAAGAACTTGAAAAGCACGGATTTAAAGCCGAACTTTTAGACTTAAACGAAGAGGGCGAAAAGTGTTTTGCGAAAATGTCGCTCAACGACCCCACGCAAGGCATATTCTGTTTCAGCGATAACATCGCTTTCAACGTCGTTAAAAAGATGAAAGGCATACCCGACGCAAACCGCGCAAAACTCATCGGATACGATAATATTCAGTCGGATATTCCTCTTCCCATCACGCTTACCACAATAGGTGTTGATAAAGAACATCACGCCGATTTTGCGGTAAAACAAATCATCGAAAAAATCGCCGACCCGCAAATAAAACTTGCAAAACATCAATCGGTAAAACTTTTCGAGGGTGAAACGGCATAAAACCCGCCGTAAATCACAAAATATAAATACAAATAAAAACTTAAATATATTTAAAAGGTCGCTTATTTAAAAAAATTCAGCCCTTAAGGGCTGTTTTGCGTATGCAAAACAGCAACTTTTAATTGTAAGATTTTAAAATTTAAGCGGCGAAAATAAGTAAACAAAGCAAAGCGGATAAAAAATGTAAATTGTTTACTTTACGCCATACGTATTGCGTAAAAACGGAAATAAAGCAAAAAATTAATATTAAATTTTATAAAAAAGGAAAATTGTTTCCTTTTTATGTTATTTGTGTGTTAACGATAACATATTGCTACGTGTAGATAGCATGCAACATGGTGTATCGAGGGTGTTTAAAGCAGCGTATTAAAAGCGCGGCGGTAAAGCAAAATTTTATTAACAAAGGCCTAATAAGTTTCTTCGACTTTTCAAAACGAAGGCAATAAAGCAAGGCAAAAATATAGGAGGAATAAAAATGAAGAAGAAAACATTATTGACTCTTTTGTTGGTTATGGTTCTTTCACTTGCAGGTTTTGTGGCTTGCGGAGGAAATAATTCCGCAAAGTACGAAATCCAAACTGCAAAGACGATGGAAATCGACAAAGGATCTTCAAAGGTTTTGGAGTACACGGTTACTAAAGACGGCGTTATTCAAGACTCCGTTGAGACGGTAGTTACCGTTATTTCGGGCGATTCGGTTACGTATTCGGCTGAAACAAACAAAGTTACCGCAGTAAAAACGGGTATTTCAAAATTGCAAATCGCGCTCAAAAGCGACGCGAAGGTAAAGGCTGAGGTGACCGTAAACGTACCTTTATACGAAATTTCGTTTGCCAAATCGTCTTATGAAATTTACCTTGGTGAAGTGGTAAACGCTTCTTTCACTGTCAAAAAAGACAATGCAAGAGTACAAAACGCCAAAGTAAAATTGACGGTTGAGGGTGGCGACGCCATCACGGTAAACACTTTCACTAAAGAAGTTACCGCAAGCAATCTCGGCACGGCTACGCTTGTTGCTACGTTAGAATCAGATCCCGAAGTAAGGGCTACCGCTACTTACACTGTTAAAGACACGTTCTTCAACAGAACTTTAAATACAAGAGGTAACATCGACTTCTCTAAAGAAGACGCAGGTGCAGACAGTGCGATAAGCGTTCTCGCCGGTCAAGCAACCGTAACGGTTAAAAACCCCGGCACTCAATTCGTATTCAGAACGACTATCGACATTTTAAGTTCGATGAGCACTTATTCGAGTATCGGCGTCGGTTCGTTCATGGACGAAGGTAATCACGCTTTGTGGTTCGGTCTTATGGGCACGGGTACAGACGGCGTTTACGACGTATATATCAGAGATTTCTATAAGGCTTGGGACAAACCCGCTTACGAAAATCACAATATCGGCAACTATGCCGCATACAAGCACGGTACGAAGGTTGAATTCGTCATCGTACGTGACGGCGACGATTATTGGTACAGCATCGGCGGACTTACGGGTACTTACCACGACGCAAGCGGCAACTACACCGAAGAAGCAACTTACCCCGGCGTATTCTCTCAAGAAAAAATGCTTACGCTTACAAACTACAGCGTTTCTTATGAAGACGCAGACGTAGCGGCGGCAAAGGCAGAATGTGAAACGGAAGTTGCAAAACTTTTAATCACAAACGCAAACGTAACGTTGCTTGAAAAAGGCGCGGCTTATAAATATAATGCAGTTGCATACTCTTCTACAAGCGGCGACAAGACTATCACTTGGAGCGTAGATACCGCTGAAATGACAAGCGGAGCAGAAGGCGTAACTATCGACGCAGACGGCACGCTTCACCTTACTAACGATGCGGCGGGTTACGTTACCGTAAAGGCAACTTGCGGCGGCAAAGAAGCAACCGTAAGAATTGAAATTTCTCAAGAAGAACTCAACAAGGCGACGGATAAAGTTGCCGTATCGGGCGGCGTAGGCTTGGATATGACTACCAACGCTATCACTTTCCCCGTTGAAAGAAACTTCAATAATCCCACGCTTGACCTCACTCAATATGTTGAAATTCCTTACATGGCAAAACTTCTTACCACTGTAAGCGGCGATTTCACACTTACTTTCAAAGTTAAAAATTATGCTTCGACTTCGACGACTCCGATGTTGCTTGTAAGTTTGGGCGGAAAGGGCAACAACTTCGTGCTCGGTAAAGACGGCGTAGTAACGGGTTACAACTACGTTCAAGGTATCGGTAATCAAGGTACTCCCGTTGACGGCGCATACGGATACAAGGCTGAAGGCAACGAAAGCGCAACTATCGCGGGCTTCGACGCTACGGCAGAACACGTATATAAAATAGTTGTTAAAAACGGCGAATATCACGTATATCTCGACGAAACCGAACTTCAATTTGCAGATCAAGCGATCCGCAGAGGCGAAGATTACATGGCTGATTGCAACGTTATGTTCACGACGAACGCGGGTACTTCTTGCGAAGTTTATGACGTAAACGTTGAAAATCAAGGCAACACGGTCGGCGATTGGATGATTTACAACAAAACCAACGCAAGCATTGTAGACGGTAATTTGGTCGCTAAATTCCCCGCAAACAGTTGGAACGGTAAAGACCACATGATTACTCGTTACGTTTACATGGGCGGACTCGTTCCGGAAGGCACGTTTGCAATTAAGTTAAACCTTAAATTCAGCGCGGCTCAAAACGACACGAAGGCTGTAATTAAAATCGGCAACTTCGAGTTCCAAGTAAACAACAAGTTCGCAAGCAGCAACTGTCTCGAAGCGGAATACTTCAACGGCAATTGGGGCGGCGGAAAGTCGGTTATCCCCGGCACGCTTGAAGATACTCACGTTGTAGAACTTCAACTTCTCGACGGCGAAATTTATTTCTACGTAAACGGCACGCTTGTAAATAAACACAGCGGCGTAAAAGACGCAAAATATATCGAATTCTATACGTACAACAGCAACGAAGCGGATATAGACGCTACCGTAACTGTTTCTGACGTACAAATTCACACTACTTTCCTCACATTGGAAGGACCTTCGGCTGCTAAAACGGGTCTCACCGCAATTTACACGGCAACCGCTAAGGGCGAAGGCGAAATTACTTGGTCGGTAGATACTACGGGTCTTACGGCGGGTAGCGCAACTATCGAAAACGGCGTTCTTTCGATGAGCGCAGACGCAGTAGGTTACGTAACGGTTACCGCAACGATCGGCACTTATTCAAAGTCTCTCAAGGTTACCGCTTCCACTCAAGAAGCAGACCAAGACACTGACGTTGCAACTTCCAAGGGCGGCGTTCTTCAAGACGAAACCAACGGAAAACTTATTTTCTCCGAAGAAAAAGCGACTGAAAACGGCGTAGCAAACGAAACCGAATATGCAGAAAGCGGTTATTACGCAATTCTCAACAGCAGCAAGGGCGTTCCTCATAAGGTAACGGGCAACTTCTCGGTTGAATTTACCGTTGCGGCATATAAGACGACTGCCGAATATCCCAAATTCATGATTAGTTTGGGCGGTACAAACGAACAATTCTACGTAACTTATTTCAAGAACGGCGAGGCTCAAATCCAAACGTTTACAAGGTCTTTCGATAACGACGGAAACGCATACGGCGGACAATGGGTAAACAGCGCGAAGTTTGAAAACTTCGACGTAACCGAGGCTCACACTTATAAAATCGAAGTTGTTGACGGATTCTACAAAGTATACGTTGACGGCAACGAAATAACTCAATTCTTTATGGACGGTCAAGCAAGAAAGTTGTTCAGAAATCCTCAAGATACTGTTACTCCTTCTTGCATAATGTTCGCTACAAACCAAGGCACTTCTTGCGAAGTATACGGCATTTCGGTTGAATGTACCGGCGCAGACGCTTTCGAGACTGTAAACTCGGCTGTAACTACAGGTTTAGACGGCTTTACGTTCGACATGACAAGAACGGGCGATTTAAACAACGGTTGGCAAAATGCAGATAGCAACTCCGTTTACTACAGCAAGTACGTTCCCGCAAACTTCATCGCAACTTTCGGCGTTGAATTCAGCGGCGCAATGAACGATAACAAGTTGGAAGTAGAACTCGGCGGTCAATTGCTTCACATTGAAAACAAACTCGGCGCGGGCGATGCTAAACTTCAAATTTGCCACAAAAATTGGGGTAGACAATGGTATACCGAAACTAACCAAAAGTTCTATGTAAAGGTTACTCGTCTTGACGGCGTTGTTAAAGCATACGTTCGTCTTGCAACCGAAACCGAATGGACAGAACTTGCAGACCTCAACGGATTTGCTTCGGATTACAACTACTTCAAGTTTGCCGCATATATCGGCGACAACGGCAACGGCTCTGTAAACGTTTCCGAAATGAGCGTTATGGAATACTACGTTGCTAAATCTAACAACGACAACTTGGTAACGGTTGACGACAATTCGTTCACTTTGAAATTTAAATATCAAGATTGGCTCAACGGCGACGAAGCGAATATCGCAACGTTCTATAATCGTGAATTACCCGAAGGCAATTTCGATATTACTTTCAAAGTAAGTTTCCCCACCGATATGGTAGATGCTAAATTGGGCGTATACATGGGCGACAGAGCAGATAATCACGAATTCGATATCTGCGTAGGCGGAACAAATAAGGCTGAAATCAGAAGTATCTGGGGCGGTGCTGCTGCAGACAATTGGGACGTAAGCAATCTTAAAGTTACTCTTCAAGTAAGAGGCGACAAGGTTACTATGGTAATCAACGACAATTACACTGTTGGCACTGTTGACATCACGGGTACGCGCAGTTTGTATTTCTATGCTCGCAACAAGAAAGACGCAGACCTTGAAAAGACGGTTACGCTTTCCGACTTCGTGGTTACCGAAGTTAAAGAAATTGCTTAATTAAGTCAACTATTGCAAAATTCGTTGTAGTAATTTTGCAAAACTAAAACTAAATTTACCGTAAAATCGGTATAAAAAACCCGAAACAAAGGGGAGACTCGTTTTTAACGGTCTCCCCCGTACGGGTTAATATAAAAAGACTTTCGTTTGTTTTATTTAGATAAAAAAGGGGTTTCATTTGTTTTATTCAGCCCTTTTAAAGATATTTCGGCAAGCATTGCAAAAATTTGCGCCGCAATGTTTGCCAAAGTATCTTTTCAAACGTAGCGCAGTCAAAAATTTTCTCGATAAAAATCGCGAGTTTAAAATTTTATTTAAAAATTTTTAAAAACGCGCGGTCGGGCAAAAATGCAAACAACAAAAGTTTGACGGAAACGAAAAACTTTCTTCGGTGCATTTCGGCAAAGATTTGCTTTTAAATCGATTTCAACAAAACGATTTCGCTTTTAAAAGATAAAAAGGCTACGCTTAATTGAAAAATACTAATACATTACACCACAAGGGGACATGAAAATATGAAAAAATTTATTGTCATTTTTTTGTCGATTCTTTTTGCTTTATCCTTGACGGGACTTGTCGCTTGCGGAAAGGATAATTCAACAACTCCTCCCACGCAAATGAAACTCACCGTCAATACGGACAAACAACTCGAATTAAACGTAGGCGATATGTATAAAATCGCTTACAGAGTTGCTGGTACTACAAAGGGCGTAACGTTCACCTCGTCAGACGAAGACGTGTTGACGGTTGACGCTTTCGGCAACATCACTCCAAAAGCAAAGGGCGAGGCAACCATAACCGTTGCTTTGGTAGAAAAACCTTCTATTAAAAGCACTATTACGGTTACCGTAACAAAAACTTTCTTCAATAGAAAAACAGGCTATAAAAACGGCGGTATAGACTTGACTTACGAAAGCGACGGCTTTGTGAGAATTACGGGCGGTCAAACCCAACTTCTCGCAAACGAAAGCGGCGAAAATTGGTATTTCAAGGTAAATCTCGACCACACGGGAAAATATACGAGCGACGACGCGCAAGGTCGTTTCGGCGTAGGTTCGTTCTACGTTACGGACTCGGTTGCTATCGGCGAAGTAATGGCATGGTTCGGCTTTAAACCCGACTTCATCAGCAAAAGGACGTTTATTCCTTACGTCGGCGGTTGGAGAGTGCAAACCAACGGACAAGACCCCGAAATATCCATGCTTGACGACGGCGAAATTCTCGACTGCTCCGGAACTCACGGCGCAACGTTCGAACTTATCCGTTACGGCACGATGCACTATATTAAAATAACGGGCAAAAACAAAGTTGCTAAATACGCTTACGATTGCCCGTCGTTAGAGGGTAAACCCACATACCCCGGTATATACGCTCAAAACCAAATCATCGACGTTTGGGATTTTGAGATGACTACCGACAATGCGGAAATCATGGAAAAACTCAACAACTTCCAAGTTGCCGAAGAAATTGAAATCAACGGCATAGGCGACAAGTTGTTTGCGGGCGAAACTTATAGGCTTTCAAGCACTGTTCTTCCCATGACCACGTTCGACAAGTCGGTTACGTACTCGGTTAGCCCCGCGGTTGACGGCGTAACTCTTAACGACAACGTTCTCACTATCGGCGAAAACGTAACGGGAACTGTTACCGTTGTAGCGACTGCAAATTCAAATACCGAAGTAACAACGAGCAAAACGTTCACCGTAAGCAAAAAAGCGCAATCGACTTCTACCGTATTAGATACGGGTGCGGTTGTAGGCGACAACGCAACTCTCGGCGAAGACAGCATTAAAGTAAACGGCACGACTTACGTTCCGCTTTTGAAATTAGGCAACGTATGGGGCGTTTCGTTCAAACTTTCCGCTACTTCTACAAGCGGTAAAGTCGGTTTACTCGCCGCAACTAAAGGTTATTTCGACTATACAGACTTCTCGCTTTCACTCGAAGGAAATAAGCGCACAATGTCTTACGGAACGCTCGGTTTTACTTATAAGACGTTCGCTTACTTAAACGACGGCGCGTCGCTTTCGAGCGTAGACGTTGAAATTCTTAAATACACCAACGTTTATTACGTTTCTATAAACGGCACGTTGGTAAAGAAATTGACTATTTCGGAAAATTCCGAAGAGTATATGCCCGTATTGTATTCGGACGGTGCGGAAGCCGAATTTACTTCGATAAAAACGTACGCTACCGACGAAATCAATACAAAGATAGATTCTTATTCGTTTGCAACGGGCGCATTCGTCACCAAGACCGAAGACGGCAAATATATTCTCGCATCAAAAGACTTCGGCAGTGCGACTAACATAAATTGGCCGCCCGTAAACGATTATGAAAACGGCTTGAAGTCGGCAAAGACTTTCAAGGGCGACTTTGAAGTGGAGTTTACCGTTTCCGACATTAAGCCCATGCTTAAAAACGGCGAATACGACAGCAAACTTCTCATCTATTTGCGCAGCGAAAGCACTACGGCAAGCATACAGTTCGTAATCAAAGGCACGCCCGCAAATCCCACGGTTTCGTTCTGTCCCAACCTCAACGACGCTACTTGGGACGAATATCCCATCACAAACGTCAATTTGTTAGATGGCAGCCACACTATTAAAGTGGTTAAGAGGTCGGGTTACGTAGAATTGCATATCGACGGACAAAGAGTATTCGAGGGCAATTCGGGTCTTTCCAACAACGGTTATTGGTCCGACAGCACGGTATTCACCCCGGGTATTTCCACGTTCCTTTGCGGCGCAACGTTAAGCGACGTACACTTTGCGGAGGTAAAATAATTAATGAATAAACGCGTAAAATGTCTTTTATTAGGTTTGGCTCTCACGGCGGTAAGTTCGTTTACCGCTTGCGGAGACGGCACTGAAAACGGCGGCGGCAACACCGACGATAAAAAAATTCAATACGAAGAGTATATTACAAACACTATCGCTTACAACGACAACAGCGACGAAACTTTATCCGATTTCAACACTAATCTTTATTATCTCAACCAATGGGAAAAGTTTTACGACAGCGACAGCATAGGTTTCCCCGATATGGGCGACCCGTTCATCACTTATTACGACGGAGCATATTACGCTTACGGCACGAGAGGGACGACTTCGTTCCACTGCTTCCGCTCGTACGATTTGTCGCATTGGGAAAGACTTACCGACTGTTTCACCCCCGCGGCGGGCAGTTGGAGCAGAGATAGCCTTTGGGCTCCCGATATTCAGTGTATAAACGGTAAATATTACCTTTACTACACGGGTAGATTTGACAACGGCGATGGTTCGTCAAACTGCCAAATAGGCGTTGCGGTTGCTGACGCGCCTTACGGTCCGTTTATTCAATACACGGGCACAAACGCTTTGGGGCAAAACATCACGCTTGCCGACACGCCTTTTAAAGGTTTGGAAAGACACACCATTTTGGACCAAACGGTATTCCAAGACGACGACGGTTCGTTGTATATGTATTTCTCGTTCGACGCAAAAACTTGCAGCGACGACGTGCATAAAGACGGAATAAAAGACCCCAACAGCGCAGAAATTTGGGGCGTTAGAATGATCGACGCAACCACTTGGGATATAAGCACGCTCACTCCGCTTTTGTCCCCCGGATATAAAAAATTGTCCGACGATAAGTACGATTATCAAATTCCTTGGGAAAGATGGTCTCCCTCTTTCGACGCAGTATTAGACGTAGAGTGTCTCGAAGGTCCTTACATGGTAAAACACAACGGAAAATATTTCCTCACGTACTGCGGAAACAGTTTCGTCGACGATTGTTATTCGGTCGGTTATGCAATTTCGGACAGTCCTTTGGGCGAATACGAAAAACCCAACGACACTTATCTTCAAAACATGTTGCTCGGCGTACCCGGCGCACCCGGTTCTTATATCGACAACAGATATAAAGGCTTTATGAAAGGCACGGGACACGCTTCTATATTCAAGACGGGCAGCGGCGAATTGATGTTCGCTTATCACGCTCACTACAACAGAGAAAAGTGGGACGACAAAGTAGATAAAGGCAATTGGAGAGTTTTGTCGATAGATTATTTATACTTCGACGAAAACGGCATGCCTTACACCAACGGACCGACTTATTCGTTACAACGCACTCCCGAGGACATTTCGGGTTATGCAAACATAGCAGGCAAAGCAACGGTTAAAGCGGAAGGCGAAAACGCCAAATATTTAAACGATAACTACACAAACCGCGCTTACAACACCAAAGAAGTCGCAAAAGAAGCCACGTTTACGGCGGGTACTCGCAGTATCGAACTTAAATTCGACAAGCAAGTAAAAGTCCGCGCGATAAATATTTACAACAGTTACGACAAGTCGTTATCTATCGACCTTATCAAGCAAATAGACTTCGGTAACGGTAGAGGCATTGTAAACGCAAACTTCAATTATCGTTATTATTCCGCGTTCAATTCAGACTTTATTTATCCGCACTGCGCGTTTAATATCGAACTCGAAGAAGATTTGATGACCGATCGCATCGTAATCACTATCGTCTCCGATCGTGATTTCGCTCTCGGAGAAATAGAAGTTTTGGGCAACTATTAAAAATTCGTCAATTAAAAAAAATTCATCCATACAGGAGGAAAGAGATGAAAAGATTTTTTAAATTATTAATTTGTTTTATGTTTATCCTTTCGACCGTAGCGTTATACGCTTGCGGCGGCAACAAAGGTAACGGCGGCGGAAAAACCGACGACAGCGATATCGTTTTAGAAGACGTTACTTACGATGAATTCGGTTATCCCGTTTTCCCCAGCAAAATCACGCTTAACGTTTGGTCTGTTATCGGAGACCCCGACAACGCTTATTTGGATTTGGTAAACCAACAATTCAACGATACTTTCAAAAACAACAACGTTGAAGCAAACATCACTTCGATCGAAACGAGTTTGTTCTACACTCAATTCGCAAACACGCTCAACACCGACCCCGACAACGCTCCCGACGTAGTTATTTTCCACAGCGAAAGATTGACAAACCTCGCCGACAACAAAATGATCGTTCCCATCGAAAGCGCGCTTAAATCAATTAATCAACCTCTCGATAAAAACAATTATTTGTCCAACATTCTTTCCGAATGTTACGCCGGCGGCAGTTTATATGCTATTCCTTTGGACGTACACAGCGGTTTCTGGTATGTAAGAGACGATATTTTGCAGAAAAACGGACTTTCTCGTCCCACGACTTTTGCCGAAATCGAAACCGTTTGTCAAGCGTTGATGGATAAAAAAGCGGAGGGTACGCTTTGGGTCCGTTCTATGGACTTAAACGACGCGTCTTTGAGAGAATGGCGTCAAGTAGGACCCGAATCCGATTTCTATCCCTTGGAAATGAGCGGTGAAAACGACAATATGGAATGTGGTTGGATTCCGCAAACGGCTGTTTTGCAAAACGGCGGAACGTTCTGCGATAGCAAGGGTTATCCCGTATGGAACACAAACAAAGGTCTTGAAACCGTTTTAAGCACTATCAATACTTGGAAAGGCAAATATATCGGCGCAAACAGAGATTACAACACTTTGTGGGCTAACCTCGGTAACGGCAACGCCGTATTCGGATTCGAGGGTAGTTGGTGGGCAGAAAGCCGTCTCAACCAATACGACAGCGTTTTAGGCGAAGGTAGTTTGGGCGTAATGGGCTTATCTAAACTTTTCGCTCTCGACCCCACTGCCGAATACGCAAACAAGGTTTACGGCGTAGGTCACTGCTTCGCGCTTTCGAGATCGGTTACAAACAATAAAGTAAAGGCTGCCGGTGCGCTTTACAGCAAATACATGACCGAAAATTCGATTAAGTACATGAAGGGCGGTCACCTTCCCGCATGTCTTTCGGTAATCAATAATCCCGAATACACTTCTTCTACCGAGTACAATCGTTATCTTAAATACATGGGCGACCCCGCAAACTTCCAAACGCTCGGCAACACCAAGTATTTCAAGCCCGTTTACGAGCAATTGAAGATGACTTATATGTACACGCTCAGCAAAAACAAAACCGGTGAGGTAAAAGATTTTATTGCCGAAGCATATCAAAGAGCAATGGCAACGATTAGAGCGGAAGAAGACTTATAATTTTAGGTAGAGGTTTATAAAATGAATCGTCAAGCGCTTGTTACTGTAGACGAGTACGCGTTAAAACGAAGCAAAAGAATAGACTTTTTCAAGAGATATGGTATGGCGCTTTTATTTATTGCGCCACACCTTATCTTCTTTTTGGTCTTTTGCATATATCCGTTGTTTTACGGAATATACATGTCTCTTTTCAAGTATTCGATAGCCGACCACACCCAAAACGAGTGGAGAGGCTTAAAAAACTTCGCTACGCTGCTTTTCAATAAAGACAATTTATATCATCAAGAATTTTGGTATGCAATAGGCAACACCGCCACTTTTGCGGCTATTATCGTACCGTTATCGATTATTATCCCGCTGTTTATCGCAATTTGCATCAATTCAAAGCCAAAGGGATATAAAATTTTCCGTGCAATTATATATTTGCCGTCGGTTCTTCCCGTTTCGGCAAGCGGTATTATTTTCACGGCTTTGTTCGGCTTTTTATTCGGTTATATCAACCAATGGTTCGGTGTTTCGGTAGACTGGTTAAACAGCAACCCCACGCTCGCATGGTTTGTCATACTATTGCTATGCCTATGGGGAGGTTGGGGCGGCAACTTCATAATTCTAAACGCGGGACTTAAAAACGTAGACAAAAGCCTATACGAGGCGGCAGCCGTAGACGGTTGTACGGGTATGCGGCGCGCAATGGCGGTCACATTCCCGGCGATCAAACAGCAACTTATACTTTGTATTTTCAACACGATAATAGGTTATTTCGGGTTGTACGGGCAGATATACGTGCTTACCAACGCCGGACCGATTACCAACACCACTAATCACAGCACTATGTCGATAATGTGGTACATGCAAAACCTTATCAACGACAGCGGCAACTTCGCCGTGTACGGCATGGTTAGCGCAATGGGCCTTTTACTCGGACTTATTATCGGCGCGATTACCGCAATACAACTCATCGTAACGAGAGAGAGGAAAAGCGGCAACAAATACAGCACTCAATTTAAAAATTATCAACAGCAAAAGGAGGCAGTAAATGAATAAGTTTCTTTTGTTTTGTCTCATTTTGCTTTGCGTGATATTCGTGGGTATGGTTGTGCTCGATATAGTGGTTTTATACCGCAAAAAGCACAAACTTTTATCGGCGACGAGAATAGGCAGATATTTCCAAAAGAATTTGTTTAAGTTTAATTCTTTCGTGTTTTTAGCGATATTCTGCATAATTTGGGTTATTCCTTTAGTCGTGGGCGTTTTGGGTAGTTTTACCTCTCAATACACCTTTGAATATCACCCCGGACAACTTATCCCCGACGACGGTTTTACGTTTGACAACTATATAAACTTATTCAACAAAACCGACCTCAACGGAAACAAATATCCCGTTGCTCGCTGGATGCTCAACAGTTTTATCGTTGCGTCCGTAAGCACGGTGCTTTATCTCGCTATAGTCGGCTTGTCGGCTTACGCTTTCGTATTTATGAAGTTCCGTTTCCGCAACGTATTGTTTTTGTTTATGTTGTTTACAATGGTTATCCCCGGCGTCGCTACGCTTACTCCGCAATTGCAAAACATTGCAAACCTCAAATTATCCAAGACCTTGTGGGCGTTGATTTTACCCGGTCTCGGCGGCGTGGGCGGACTGTATTTGATAAGGCAGTTCTTCCTCGGTATACCCAAAGATTTAATCGAGTCGGCGCATATGGACGGCGCAAGCGACTTCAGAATTTTCTGCAGAGTAGTATTGCCCGTAGGCAAATCGGTATTTTTCGTACAAGGTTTGTTCTGCTTTATGGGCAGTTGGAACGACTTAATGTGGCCGCAAATCATTTTGGGTACGGCAAACATGAAGTTGTGGACTTTGCAAGTCGGTGTTGCATATTTGTCGGGCAGTAAAACCGCAAACTCTATCGGTTTAAACCTCGCCAGCGCAATGTTCTCGGCAATTCCTATAATTTTGTTGTATATATTCACTCAAAACCAAATTATAGAGGGCGTCGCTTCGTCCGGCGTAAAGGGATAATAAAAGGGGCGTTTCCCGCGCGATTATCCTTAATCAATAAGATATAAGCGTAAATTCCGCAAAAATAAAAGCGAAAAATCGCTCGTTTCTTATTGTCGATTAAAAAATCGGAGAAATTTAATAAATATGAATAAAATGACTGTAAAAGAGGCAAAAGAACAGTTTTTTGCCAACAATAGAAAAGTAGTGGACGACAGCGTAGACGGATTCGTGGTATTAAAGGACGTCAACAAGGTGTACAACAACCGCGTGCAAGCGGTGTTCAATTTCAACTTGTCCGTCCAAAGAAACGAATTTATCGTGCTTGTAGGACCTTCCGGTTGCGGAAAGTCCACAACGCTCCGTATGATAGCGGGTCTCGAAGAAATTACCGACGGAAATTTGTATATCGACAACGTTCTTGCAAACTATCTCGAAAGTAAAGACAGAGACATAGCGATGGTTTTCCAAAGTTACGCACTTTATCCCAATATGACGGTGTACGACAATATCGGTTTCGGCTTGCAAGTTAGGGGACTTCCTAAAGAGACAATCAAGGAAAAGGTATTCAAGGCGGCGGAAATTCTCGACCTCGGACCTTATCTCGATCGTCGTCCTAAAGAACTTTCGGGCGGACAAATGCAACGTGTCGCTTTGGGTAGAGCAATCGTAAGAGACGCAAAACTCTTTTTAATGGACGAACCGCTTTCAAACCTCGACGCGAAATTGCGTGTGCAAATGCGCAGCGAAATAGTAAAATTGCACCGCAGCATCAACGCCACAACCATTTACGTTACTCACGACCAAACCGAAGCAATGACAATGGCTGACAGAATCGTAGTAATGAACCAAGGCGTCGTTCAACAAATAGGCACGCCTATCGAAATTTACAACAACCCCGCCAACGCTTTCGTTGCGACGTTTATAGGCAACCCGCCGATGAACGTGTTTAAGACGAGCATAGAGGGCGGCGTGCTTAAAAACGGCGACGAAAAAATTACTTTGCCGCAAGGCGTAATGGATAAATATCATAAGTTTATCGAAGAACGCCGCGAGTTTTTCGCTCAATTAAAGCAAAAAGCGCAATTTACCGAAGAAAAGCAACTTAAAGAGCGCGTAACTGCTTTCCGCAAAAATCTTCGCAAAACCGAGCAAGGCAAAATCAAAGAAGAAATGGCGGTTGTTTGCGCAGAACTTTTGAAATTATCCGAGCAAAAAGGACTTGTTTCGTTCACTAAAGAACAAGCCGACACTTACGTAAGCGACGTGGAAAACGGCAGCAGACAAAACGTAATATCCGACTTAATTGCAATGGAAAATCTCATCGATTCTTCCGCGCTCACTATCGCTGGTATTTTAAAGCAATCCGACTCGTCGGGTGCGTTTACCACCAATAAAAAAGTAACTATAGTAAGTAAAAAGCAAAAACAACATGCCGAATCTTTAGAAGAAGAGGTAAACCGCAAAATCGACGAATATATCTCGGCTTACGGCAGCGGAGAAACCGAAACTCACGCCCTTGTCGGTATCAGACCCGAAGACGTGTATTTCTCGGATAAATTCGACGGAAATAAGACCGAAGACCTTAATTTGACGGTAGATTTCGTGGAAATGCTCGGCAGTGATTACTGTATGCACGTCAACTTGTTCGGCAGCGACGTCATCGTCAAGCGCGGAATAAGAGAAGTCGTTTCCACGGGCGACAAAATCAAATTGTGTATAGATAAGGACAAAATCAAATTGTTTGACCCCGTAAGCGGAAAAACAATAAATCGTTAAATAAATAGATAAGGAGAAATTTATGAGAAAGACGTTATGCGCGATTATGGCGTTGATTATCGCAATGCTTATTTTCCCCGCGTGCGGCGGCAACGAAAGCAAGCAGCAACTCACCATAAACGACCTTGAAATTTACGTTAAAGACGAACCCGTCGAAATCACGGCGATTTTTAAAGACGAAACCAAAAAAGAGTATATCACTTACGAATACGACGAAACTTTGGTTGAAATTTCGGGCAATAAAATTTCCGCTTTAAAAGAGGGCGAAACCACGGTAAAAGCAAAGGCTTATTCTTGTTCGACCACTTTTAAGGTCACTTGTTTGCCCCCTTGTATTCAAATCGACGATATGTACGCTTGGTTTAACACTTCCGCAACATCGTCTATAGTTTATCCCGCAAGCGAAATTACGGTTAAACTTGCCGATATAATAAAGGACGAACCCGTTACTTACACTTACGACAGCGACGCGATTTCCATCAAAGACGGAAAAGTCACGGCGTTGAAACAAGAAACGGTACAAGTAACGGCGTCTGCGGGCGGAAAATCAAACACGTTCTTGGTGCATGCTCACGGCTATGACCCGACCCAAAAGAACAAAAGCGAATACGACTCTAAAGAGGCGGCGAGAAGAAACCTTTGGAAAACCAAAGGAACGACAAATTCCACTATTTTCATCGGAGATTCGTTCTTCGACCCCGATTTCTGGACTAATTTCAATTCGTTTTACAGCGGCTACGACGCTCTTTTAATGGGTATCGGCGGCACTCGTTCGTTCCATTGGGATTTGTTCAGCCAAACGATTTTAAGCGGCGCGCAACCTAAAAACGCCGTAATAAACCTCGGCAACAACGACGTTTACAACGACGGACTTTTGGACGACTACGACGCCACTATAGAGTCTTTACAACGTTTCCATACTTTACTTCACGGACTTATGCCAAACACAAAACTTTACACGTTCTCCATTACCGCGCGTAACTACACTGCGGCGTGGGATCCCGAATACGTAGTAAAGAAAATTAACAAAGAGATGCAAAAGTGGTGCGAAGGCAAAGATTGGATAACTTATATTGATTTGCAAGACGTAATGACTTTTGATAAACTTAAAGACAACATTCACCCGATGCCGCAACATTATTCTTATTTCGTTGACGCGCTTTATGACGCCGGCATCGAATTAGAAGCAGTATAATCGATTAAAAAAAACAAATTAAGTTTCAATTACATGAATTTGTAATATTTTAAATCATTAATCACGATAGAATTTGGCAATATTTTCAGCCTTCTTTGTGTGAGTCGAGCGAGAATTGAATAAATTAAGTTTTAATTCAAAAGTTTTCGTGCTTTTCAGCCCTCCTTGTGCAGCCGAGTGAGAATCGAATAGATTAAGTTTTAACGGCACTAAATTTGTAAAATATTTGTTAAACTCGCTTTTAATACCATTCGGTATTAATACGCTCGTTTGCCTTGATTTTCCTAAATTTATTGACGTTAAAATGCGAAGCACCTTAAAGCCATATTTTTTAGATGATTTATTACAAACGCGAGCGGCGGCATACTATACGTATGACAAGTGAGCGTTTGCGATAAAGGGCAAAAAAGATGTCTTTAAGGCTTAAAGGACTCAATTTTCACTCGGCTCGGAGGGTGGCACGCAGTATGCGTGACGGAAGGATTGTAAAGGTAATTTTAATAAGAAAGCCGATTTTCGATTCAAAAAAAAGTGATTTCTATTTATGAGTGAGCGTTTGAGATAATATCAAAAATGTTTTAAGGTTTAAAATATCGATAAGTTATGCTTGGTTGACAACTCAATTATTAATAAAAGGATAAAATATAAATGGCATTAAGAAACGAATATCCTCGTCCGCAAATGAGGCGCAACGAGTGGATAACATTAAACGGAAGTTGGCAGTTTTGCTTCGACGACGAGGATAAAGGATTAAAAAATAAATATTACGACGGCGATTTTGAAAACAAATTAAACATAAACGTGCCGTTCAGTTATCAATACCCCGAAAGCGGAATAGGTCAAACGGAATATCACCCTTACATTTGGTACAAGCGCGATTTTTCGCTTACGGCAGACCAACTTAAACAAAACGTTTTGTTGTGTTTCAACGGCGTGGACTACAAGTGCGACGTTTGGGTAAACGGCATGCATGTAGGTTCGCACACGGGCGGTTTTGCTCCGTTTACGTGCGATATCACGCCCGCCGTGAAAAAGCAAAACACAATTACTGTAAGGTGTTTCGACTCGCTCGACACTTCCGTGCCGAGGGGCAAACAAAGTTGGCTTAACCATAAATTCGGTTGCTGGTACGTACCAAACAGCGGAATTTGGCAAAGCGTGTGGATAGAGTTTTTCAACAAAGACGCAATAAAAAATCTCACGTTTACGCCCGATATCGACACTTGCAGCGTAAGCGGCGAATTAAGCACGCTTTACGGCAAATGCGAAACGGCAAAGTTTGTAATAACTTACAAGGGCAGTCCCGTAAAGACCCAAGAAATCACGTTAGACGGCAAAATCACTCGCTTTTGCATAAAATTAATGGAGTTAGATTTTGTTGACGAGTCGTTTTTATGGTCGCCCGAACACCCGAATCTCTTTGACGTGACCGTCGAAGTCGGTATAGGTGAGCAACGCGCGGATTTTGTGACGATGCGCTTCGGCATGCGCAAAATAAGCGTTGACGACAGCGGAAATATCTGTCTCAACAATTTAAAACTTTATCAAAGATTAATACTCGACCAAGGCTATTTCGAGCAGAGCGGACTCACTCCGCCGAGCGCGGAAAGTTTAAAGCAAGATATACTTCTTGCAAAAGCAATGGGCTTTAACGGCGCGAGAAAGCACCAAAAACTCGAAGACCCTTACTTTTATTATTACGCGGACGAACTCGGCTTTTTGACTTGGTGCGAAATGCCGTCTGCTTATAATTTCAACAGCGAAGAGCAGACTAATTTAATCACCGAATGGCAAGAAATCGTCGGCGTTGCAAAGTATTTTACGAGCGTGATTTGTTATGTGCCTTTAAACGAAAGTTGGGGTGTGCGCAAAATTCTCGTAGATAAAGACCAACAAAACTTCGCAAGGGCAATGTATTATATCACAAAATCTCAAGACGGCAGCAGACTCGTGTCCACAAACGACGGCTGGGAAAACCTCACCGAAACGGATATAATTTCCATACACGATTACGCTTACGACGGCAACGATTTTGAAGAGAGATACAAAAAAGACGGTCTCGACGCCTTGTACCCGTCAAACAGAAAGTTGATGAGTTACGGCAATAAATATCAAGGTCAGCCCGTGCTTTTCACCGAGTTCGGCGGCATTGCCATGCAAACCGAAAACTGTCTCGACGGCGATTGGGGTTACAACACCAAAGCCAAGTCAAACGACGAATTTTACGCCCGCTACGGCAATTTACTTCACGCGGTAAATAAAATGTGGTTTCAAGGTTTTTGCTATACCCAACTCACCGACGTTCAGCAAGAGATAAACGGTCTTTTAGATAAAAACCACAAGCCGAAATTCGACGTCGAAAAAATAAAAAAATTGACGCTCGGCTAAAATAAACGGCATAAATTAAACAAAACAAAAAAGCATTTCGACGCAAAATCAAGTTTGCTCGAAATGCTTTTTAATTGTCTTTTAATTTGTTTTTAGTTAGTCTTGTTTGTTGAGTGGCTTATTAGGTTTGTGCGTTTTACCGCTTACGTATTGCGTAAAAACGGCGATTTGGCGGTGAAATTAAAAATTTACGCCACATTACAACTCAAAATTACACGCCGCATAGCGACGGGTTTACGCCGCGCCGCGTTAAAAATTACATCAAGAAAAGCCAAGCAAAACCGTAATAAGTGATTACGCACACAAGGTCGTTTATCGTTGTGATAAGCGGACCCGAAGCCGCCGCGGGGTCGATTTTAAGTTTCTTTAAAATTAAAGGAATTATCGTGCCCGTAAGCGAAGATATAAGTATGGCGATTGCAAGCGAGCCGCCTATACAAGAGGAAACGTGAAAACTTTTCGCCACGCCGAAGTGCTTGATTACAGCCATATATCCGCCGATGATAAGCACGCTGAGTACGCCCAAAATCACGCCGTTTAACACGCCTATTAAAAATTCTTTTCTTACGTATTTAAGTTTTTCTTTAGTTGTTTCGCCGTCTTTGCTTATCATTCTTATCGCCACGGCAAGGCATTGCGTGCCTACGTTTCCGCCCATATCGAGTATAAGCGACTGATAAAAAACGATAAAGGGCAGAGCGGTTATTACGTCTTCAAAAATTCCCGTAACCGACGAGACGAGCAAGCCCAAAAACAGCAGAGCGAGCAGCCACGGCGCGCGCTTTTTAAAACTTTTCCACAGCGGTTCTTTAAGATCTTCCGCTTCGGTAAGACCGGCAAGTTTTGCGTAGTCTTCTTGAATTTCGTCGTCAACGGCTTCGGCAACGTCGCTACTCGTGATTACGCCGATTAGTTTTTTATTTTCGTCAAGTACGGGGATAGAATCTTCTTCGTACGTCTTTAAATCTTCAAGGCATTTATCTATGCTTTCGGTCGCATATAAAAAGGGGTAAGAAGTTGCGATAATGTCCTCGAGCGGTTGGTTCGCCCTCGCGATTACAAGGTCGCGCAGTTGTATCGCGCCGTAATACACGTTTTTATCGTCCACCGCGTAAATGGTGCTTATGTTGTCGTTTTCTTTTGCTTGAGCAAGCACCGAAGTCATCGCGTGCTTTATGCTGTCGGTATACTCGACGTAAACGAAGTTGGTTGTCATTTTGCTGCCCACTTGGTCTTCGCTGTAAGAGGTGATAAGGTTTATGTCCTCTTTGGCGTCTTCGTCGAGTAGTTTAATAATCTCTTGTTTTTTGTCTTCCTCGAGTTCGTCAAGCACGTCCACGGCGTCGTCCGCATCCATGTTTTCGATAATGTCCGCTACTTTTTCGGCGGGCAAAGTGTCTATAACTTCGTCGGGATTATCGAGGTAAGAAAAGATATCCGATACTTTGTTTAAGTCTAAAATCTTTAAAAGTCGTTCTCTTTCTTCGTCGGTAAGTTTGGGTAAAACGTCCGCAATATCGCTCTCGTGATAGTCGGCTAAAATGTCCGCAATTTCCTCGTTTGAGTAAGACGTATTGCGTATAATTGACAAAAGTTCTTCGCCGTAGTTCCTTACGGAAAGAGAATTATCTTCGGTTTTTTCTGTTTTAACGTTGTTGTTTTTCTCTTCCATAATTACCTCACATCAGCAATAAAATCGCAAGCCCGTAATAAATGCTTACGCTTGCCAAATCGACCAAAGTGGTAATAAGCGGTCCCGAAGCGACTGCGGGGTCGATATGCAGTTTATTGAAAACTATCGGCGTAATTGCGCCCGTAAATCCCGCAAACACCATCGCAACGAGCAGCGACACGCTTATGCACAACGCGGTAAGCGCGATTTCGCCCGTGCCCGAGCCTTTCAATACCAAAAGCATGTATAAAAACGAGAATATAAAAGCGGTTATCGCCGCAAAAAAGCCCGTGGTGAAAGCCACTTTTATTTCTTTGAATATAAATGCGAATTTTTGTTTTGTGGTCAATTCTTCTTCCGAAAGCACTCTTATGGTGACCGCGAGCGACTGCGTGCCTACGTTTCCGCTCATGCCCAAAATCAAAGATTGGCAAAAAACGATAAACGGCAGGGCAGTGATTACGTGCTCGAAAAGTCCCGTCACGCTCGATACCACAAGTCCCAAAACGAGCAAAATTATTAGCCAAGGCAACCTTTTAAAAAGCGATTTAAACACGCTTTCGTCCTTGTCTTCTTCCGACGAGACCGCCGCGAATTTTGCGTAGTCTTCAGAAAGTTCTTCGTCTACTACTTGCACCACGTCGCCACTCGTGATTACGCCGATAAGCACGTTGTTGTCGTCGAGTACGGGAATAGAGTCCTCGTCGTAGGCTTTAAGTCTTTCTATACAGTTTGAAATGTCCTCGCTTGCGTAAACGTAAGGGTAAGACTGACTTATTATGTCGTCGAGTTGTTCGGTGAGTTTCGCCGTGAAAAGGTCTTTAAGTTGAATCGCTCCGTAATACGCCCCGTTGTCTTCAATGGCGTAAATCGTGGTTATGTTGTCGTTTTCGGAGGCTTGCTTTACCACCTCTTTCATGGCGTGTTTAAGCGAAAGATTTTTGTTGACCGCCACGTAGTTGGTGGTCATTTTACTACCGATGCAGTCGTCGTCATAAGAATTGATAAGGTTTATGTCTTCTTTCGCGTCGTCGCCGAGTAGTTCTATAATTTCGTTTTTTCTGTCTTCGTCGAGTTCTTCAAGGACGTCCACGGCGTCGTCCGCGTCCATGTTTTCGATGATGTCCGCGACTTTTTCGCTCGAAAGTTCGTCGGTGTATTTTAAAACGTCGTCGCCTTCGAGGTACGAAAATACGTTAGAAACCCCTTCTTCGCCTAAAATAAGGTACAGTTTCTTTCTTTCGTCGTGAGTCAAAAGGGGTAAAACGTCCGCTATGTCGCTGTCGTGATAATCGCTGAGTTTTTCTTTAATTTCTTCGTTTTTGTCGCTACTTCGTATAATGGAAAGCAGTTCTTCGCGATAATCTCTTTCGCTATCGACTTCGGGAGTCGTCGCTATATTTTCTTCGGGCATAATTTTACCTCCTTTTTTTAAAATTTTATAGTAAACGTCTTTTTAACGTCTTTCCGCTTGAATTTTCAAAGCGGCTTGTTTTTGTAAGTGTGAGATTTTTGTGTGGTATGTCTCCGCTTTATTAAACGGCTTTTTGCTTTTTTAAGCGTTGGAATTTTTGTGTGTTAAGCCGCTTTTATTAAAGCGGTTTTATAAATAACTTACGCTTGACAAGGTGTAAACGAGGTTGCCCATGCGGTAAGGAAGCGACGATTGCATTTTAAAAAGTCTGTGGTAATAATTGTTTACGTTAGACTCGTTGGCGTACCAAAGGTAAATGGGTGCGCCGGCAAAATCGCTGTTTATCGACAAATCGAAGTGGTCGGTAATTATTTCCTTGCTTTCTCTCTGTTGTCCGTTTTCGCTGAACGTCATCGTAAGTTTTTCGTGTGGAGCGTCTTCGTTGAGTTTGCACACCATGGGCGTAATAGTTTGAGATACCGCGTCCAAAGTGTTGAAGTTAAACGAAAACGAATTGGTATTTGCGTCAAACGCGCGCAAATAGAAAAGCATTTCCTCGTTGTCAACGTAAGTCGATTTAGTGTACGACTTTGTAAATTTTTTATTGTGCGACTTAAAAGCCTTTTCGGTTTCTTTATCGTTATAAGTAAACTCCGTCGTCGCCTTGTTTGATGTGTAAGTCGTCACGTAAGAGTAGTTAAGGTGCAAAAAGTCGTAAGACGAATCGTTTGCCGTGGGCGAAACGCATATTACGCTGCGTTCCGAGCGCAAAGGTTGCAAATTGTCGCCGAGTCCTTTAAAAAACACTTTCGTGTCTATTTTATCGTCCACGTCGTAAGTGAGGGCGATCGCCTTGTATTGTCCTTGAACGGTAAGCGAAGTTTCGAGATAATAAATTTTGCCGTCAATATTTTCAAAACCGTATTCTTGCGCGTTTACGTCCTTGACTTTCACTGTGTAAGTGCCTGTAAGGTCGGCGGTGAAATCGGTTGAAGTGCCCGCCGTCGTCGTAATATCGTAAACGAGCGTTTCGTCTATGCTGCCCACTTCTTTTAAATCGACTTTATCTTTCGTGAGCCAATAAGAATGTTTTTCATAATCGGTCGTCGTCGTGCCGCAACCCGCGCACATAGCAAGCGCGGCGGCAAGCAATATACAAGAAATAGTTTTTTTCATTATCGTTTTCTCCGTTATAAGGTATCAGCCGTTTTGCGGCAAAATCCCGCATAATATTTTTATTTATACAGTATAACATAGTTTTGTTAAAAAAACCAAATAAATGACCGAATATTAAAAAAATTTCGTTTTTTTATAAAAATGCAATAAAAACGTGTCAAATGTACTGTTTTTGGACAAATAATGTGTTATAATGTATTCATTAAAGCAAAATTGCGACACAAAGCAAAAATTTTATTCGTTATTTTGCGGCGCAGCGACGAAAACTCTGCATTAATTTATTTGTTATTTTGAGGCGTGGCGATGAAATTTTGCGGGTAGCGACGAAAACTCCGCATTAAAATCAAAATTTAAAAATACGGTGGCGGATAATATCGTGTAAAACCGTTTTTAAAAGTAAAAACTCAAACCGCGGCGCAAGGTAAAAAGCAAGATAAAATATGACGCATAAATGCGCGCCGAGTATAAAAAGACTATCACAAAAAAACGATTACAAAAAGCAAAAGGAAGTTGAAATGAAAGTTTTTCTTGCCGACAACTACGTACAAGTAAAAGAAAAAATCGCCGACATAGCAGAGCGGCACGGCAACAACCTCGACGACGGGTTGTTGGTTTTTTGCGAGGAAAAATTTACCATGGCGATCGAGCAAAAAATTGCCGAAAGGTGCGGCGGCGGATTTAACAACGAAGTAAGTTCGTTTAATCTTTTTTTGCGCAAAAACAGCGATAGAAAAAACGTGCTTTCAAGGCAAAGTTCCTCTGTTGTCATGAGAAAAATCATGAGCGAAAACGCCGACAAACTCTCGTGTTTCAACGCCAAAAACAAGCCCACGCTCCCCGTGACGATATACGAACTCATTGCCCAACTTAAAAGCGCGAAGGTAAAGCCGCAAGACGTAAGTTTCGCCGCAGAAAACGTAAAAGGCACGCTTAAAAGCAAACTTTTAGACGTGGCTTTAATTTTCGGTGAGTACGAAAAATATCTTTTAAACGGCGGCTATTTAGACACAAACAACAGTTTTGCCGAAATGCCCGAAATAATTTTAAAAAGCGAAAAAATAAAACGCTCCACAGTTGTTTTTGCGGGTTTTCCGTCGGTTACGGGGCAAATCGCCGACGTAATCAACGCGGTGATGCTTACCGCCAAAGAGACGATTTTCGTGCTCGTCGGCGGTGAAAACGAGGACTTATATTTAAACGAAACTTTATCTTTCTTGCGCTCCGAAGGGCAAATTCTCGATATCGAAAAATGTAATTATTACATAAACGACACAGCAAAAGAAATAAGGGATAATTTATTTTGCCCCACTTTAACTCCCGCGCAAAAGGGCGTTGACGGAATTAAAGCGTACGTTGCAAAAAGCCTTTCCGACGAGGTGAAACAGGCCGCTTTACGCATAACGTATGAAGTAAAACGGTCAAATATGCGCTATCAAGACTTTACGGTGGCGGTTGGAGATTTGCCGACTTATAAACTTTTGATAAGCAAATATTTCAAAGACTACGACATTCCGTTTTATATCGACGAAAGCATAAAACTTTCTTCTCACCCGATAATT
The DNA here is from genome assembly GCA_934249265.1 of uncultured Clostridia bacterium. Classification (GTDB taxonomy): domain Bacteria; phylum Bacillota; class Clostridia; order Christensenellales; family Borkfalkiaceae; genus CAKQKQ01. The sequence goes on from CAKQKQ010000001.1 coordinate 60,875, forward strand.
AAATTGATAGTCAATTGTTTCAACGCTTACATTTGGAATTTCGATATGAGCAAAGTTTTGTCCGTCGTTACCGACGACTTGTTCTGTTCCGATAAAGACGTTGTGGATAAGTTTGTCGCTTACGTGATGAGATATGCCGTCACGCGTTATACCGTAAAAAACAAGTTTACCGAAGACGTCGAAGATATAGACAAAATCGAGGAGTTGAGAAGTAGATTTATAAGCATATTCGATACTTTAAAACGCCGCGACAGCGTGACAAATTACGTAAAATTTGTAAAAAGACTACTCGAAATAAGCGAAGTTGAACAAAATCTATTGGTTATTTCCGAAAAATTAAACGCCATGGGCGAACTTATAAAGCAGTCTTTCAACGAACAGTCTATAGACAAACTTCAAGCCGTTTTACTCGATTTAGACACGCTTGCGGGCGACGATTTCGTGGACGTGAAAGAGTTTTGCGAAATGCTTTTATCGGGCGCAGAAGCGTGTAGTATAAGCATTTTGCCGCAGTATGCCGACTGCGTGTACGTGGGTGATTTTTCTTCGGCAAAATACAAGGGCGAAAAGTATTTATTCGCTCTCGGTTTAAATGCCGACGTGCCGCACGTAAAAGCCGATACTGCCGTGTTGACAGATAACGATTTGTGTAAACTTGACAGTTTAAGCGTTGTAATCGAGCCCAAAATCAGCATTGTAAACAAGCGTGAAAGGGAGTCTGTCGGATTGACAGTCACTTCTTTTTCAAGCGGAATTTATATAAGTTATTCCATGCTCGACGCAAAAGGCAAAGCCGACGTGGCGGGCGAACTGTTTAAAGATTTGTGCAAGTTGTTTTCTGTAAAAGAAAAAAATTACACCGAAAAAGCGTTTTTTAATAGAGAGCAACTCGACGAAAACAAAAACGCCTTGCTCGATTATATTTCCCTTCGCACGGGCACGATGAATTTCATGGCGGAGTCTTGCGCTTTTGCGAGCAAAGCGGTTGACGACAACAGACAAAGTTCGGCGTTTTACAAGGCGGTTGAAAAACTCGACCAAAGCGCGACGGTTGACCTCGATTTACGCCTTAAAGGTTTGGATATTTCCATGAGCGAGGCGACTTCGGGCAGAGCGGCGGGTTCTACCGATTTGTATTTCACGGGCGGTCAAGTCAGCGTGACCACCTTGGAAGATTATTTTTCTTGTCCTTATAAATGCTTTTTAAAACACGGTTTAAAAATTAAAGAGAGCGACGACGGGGCTGTAAAAGTCACCGAGTTCGGCACGTTTTTGCACGCCGTGCTCGAGGAGTTTGTAAACCTTTTAAAAAAGGACACGCAGAGTATAACCGACGAAAACTTGCGCGATATAGTGTGCGAAATTTTCGATACCGAGGCGGCTAAAGAGGACTACGCGAGATATTTAAACAAAAAACAAATTTCTTACGCTTTCGGGCTTTTAAAAGAAGAGGCGGTCAACGTTTGCCGCGAAATTTATTGTTCTTACAAAACGAGCAGTTTTATTCCGTTCGGCACTGAAGTTAGATTCGGCGACAACGAGAGATTTCCCGCCGTTAAACTTAAAACGGGCAAAAAAGAGTACAAGGTGCGCGGCGTTGTGGACAGAGCGGACGTGTGCGGAGATTATATAAGGATCGTCGATTACAAGTCGGGCAAAATAAAAGACGTAAGGGCGAATTTCTACGACGAAAGCATGCTTTATTCGGGTAAAAAACTTCAACTTTATTTGTATATGAACGCCTTTGTAAGCGGAACGGGCTACAAACCGGCGGGCATGTATTACTGCGCCGTCAACAATAATTATAGGGGCGAGGGCGAAACCGAGTACCGCACAAAACTCATGGGAAAAACCTTGTTTAGCGATGACGTAGCGAGTAAAAGTGACAATTCGCTCGCTCAAGGACACGCCGTAAGCGACATTATCAACATAAAATATTCCGACACGAAAAGCAAAGGTTTTAATCTCGATGGCAAAGATATGCTCACCGAAGACGAGATGGAAGCGTATTTAAAGTACGCCAAAGTTTTGTCCGAAAAGGCGATCGATAAAATAAACGAAGGCTACATTTTGACTACGCCGTACGAGGGCAGTTGTACGTATTGTAAGTTCAACGGAATATGCGGCTACGACGATGTTTTTTGCAGAACACGAAGCGTAAGCGCAAGCGGCGAAACCATTAAAGATGCGGTAAAAAAGGAGGAAGAAAATGGCTGATTATACTGCGGCTCAAGAAAAAGCGATAAATCACGAAGGCACTTCCGCACTTGTTTCCGCGTCGGCGGGCAGCGGTAAAACTCGGGTAATGATCGACAGAATAATTAAACTTATTTTGCAAAAGAAAGCGCAAGTCAACGAAATTCTTGCGGTCACGTTTACTCAACTTGCGGCAAAACAAATAAAAGAAAAACTTTCTTCCGCGCTAATAAAGTCCATTACCGAAGAAAATTACGACTACATAAAAGAGCAGTTAAATTTGTTGCGCACGGCAAACATTTCCACGATTCACTCGTTTTGCTCAAACGTGTTGCGCACCTATTTTTACGAGGCTGGTTTAGACGCAAACTTTTCTATAATCGACGAAGTTGAGGCGGAAAAACTTAAAAATCAATCGGTAAACGATTTATTCGAGGACAAATACGAGTCCGGCGACGAAGATTTTTTGTCGCTTGTCAAGGTGTTTTCTCAAAAGCGCAGCGACAATTCGCTCAAACAAAACGTAATGAGTATTTACGGTTTTATCATGGACGAAAGCGAGCCGTTTTCTACTTTTGACAAGACTTTACGCTATTACGACGATAGCGGTTTAAAGGAAATCGAGAACAAAATCTACGACTATTCCATTGAAAAAATCGCCCGATATTCAGAGCAACTCGAAGGTTTTGCTGACTACTTTACCGACAACGGTATGCCCAAAACCGACAAAACCGTGCGCGAAATCATCGCCGAAACCAAAGTGCTTTTATCTGCAAAAGATTTATCTACGCTTGTGCGTTACGCCCAAACGACGACTTTCGGCACGTTTGCAACCGACGTAAAAAAGGACGACGACAGATACGTTGTAAAAGCGGCGGCAATGGACGTAAAGACGAAACTTTCAAACCATATAAAATGGATTGTGGGTAAAGTCGGGTTTACGTTTGCCGACGACAACGTGCGCAAGTATTTAAACATGAAGCCGATGCTTGAAAAATATTTCGACCTTGTGAAAGAGTTTAAAAATTATTTCGACTCGGCAAAAAGAAGAGAAAACGTCGTTGACTTTTCCGACCTCGAACATTTCACTTACGAACTTCTTAAAAACGACGAAATTTTAACCGCCATTAAGGATTCGTTTAAATACATATTCATCGACGAATATCAAGACGTCAACGGTGTGCAAGAGGCGATTTTCAGTTCGCTTTCTTCAAACAATTTGTTTATGGTGGGCGACGTAAAGCAGAGTATTTACGGTTTTAGGGGGTGTAATCCCGAGTTTTTCGCTCAAAAATACGACAGGTTTTTAAATGGCGACGGTGGCGAAGCGATTTTTCTCGAAGAAAATTTCAGGAGCGCGCCCGAAATTTTAAACACCGTCAACAAAGTGTTCAATAGGGTAATGCAAAAAGACTTTACGGGTGTAGAGTACAAAGCCAACCCCATGAAGTACGGCGGACTTTACAAAAATTATCAAGGCGAAACTTTTATTCATTCGGTAAATTTCGATAAAAAGAAAGAAAAGCCCGTTTTCTCGGGTGTTTACGATATAGAAAAACATTTAAGCATGCTGGGCAAAAGCGAAGAAAATAAAAAGGCGCAATTCCTCGCATGGCTTATTCAAAACGAAATCGGCAAACCCATTTACGACTTAAAACAAAACAAAGAAAGGCGTGTCACTTTCGGCGATATCGTCATCTTGACGAGAGACTTCGGCAAAAGCGAAGACGAAACCTTTGCCGCGCTTTTGTCTTACGGTATACCCGTGTCTACCGAGGCTAAAAAAAGCATAAGCGACTACCCCGAAATCAAGTGGCTCGTAGACCTTTTATCGCTTATAATAAACCGCACTCAAGACATACCGCTCGTGTCGGTAATGAAAAGCCCCGTGGGTAATTTCGATAATGCCGACCTTATAAAAATAAGAAGCGCGTACCCCAAAGAAGAGACCTTTTATGGCGCGTTTACGCAATACGTATTGAACGAAAATGACAGTTTAAGCGAAAAATTAAAGAGTTTCAACGCCTATATGGATAGAATAAGGCTGCTTTCCGAATACGAGTCGGCGAGTGAAATTCTCTCTCGCGTTATCGTCGAGAAAAACGTCGATACTTATTATCTCGGCATGCCTTTCGGGCAAATTAGAAACGAGAGAATAAATTTATTTATTCAGCATTGCGACGGCGGCAAAAAGTACGGCGTGAGAGAACTTTACGACAGACTCGAGTACGTGCTTAAAAACGCTACCATATCCATCGTCGGCACTGAAGACGCGGTAAAAGTAATGACGGTGCACGCCTCGAAGGGACTTGAGTTTCCCGTGGTTATTTTAAACGACTGCGGCAAACGGTTTAGCCTTAAAGATAAAATTTCGGAGATATACAAAGAGAGAAGTTGCGGTATCGCGTTTAAAAATTACGACTATGAAAAAGGCACGGTTTGCGACGACACGCCGCATAGGCTTATGGCGAATATCGCCTTGACCGAGCGCACGATAAGGGAAGAAATGCGCCTTTTGTACGTTGCGCTTACAAGGGCTGAGTGCAGATTGCATATCGTCGCATATAACTACGACTTCACCAAGCAAAAGCACGTTTCCGATTTCAACTGTTTTGCCGATTATATTCAAGAAACCGACGCAAATATCATGTATTACGAAAACGACGATTACGCTTTGGACGAACGCGAAGCGCAAGAGGGCGCAAGGCAAGTCATCGTTGCCGATTACGATGAAAACACGGTCAATGAAATTTACAAAAACTTGTCGTTTAAATACGCTTATTCAAGCGATACGTCTCTCCCCGTGAAAAAGAGCGTAACTTCCGCATTAAAGCAAGAGGACGAGTTTTATGAAAGAACGACTATGTTCGGCGAATCGGACAGCGAAGTCGGCACGGCGTACCACAAAGCACTTGAAATAATCGATTTTTACGGCGATTTCGATAAAGAGTGGCAAAAGTTTTTGTCTTTAACGGATAAAGAGCAATCGTCGCTTGTGGATAAACAGAAATTAAAAAATATACTTTCAATGCCGATTTTCGGTGCTCTCGACGGATATAAATTATATAAAGAACAGCCGTTCACCGTAAACATAAGCGCGAAAGAACTTTTGGATATCGACACCGACAGGCAAATTTTAGTGCAAGGAATAATCGACTTGCTCGCGATAAAAGACGGCGACGCCATAATCGTGGACTACAAACACTCGACCATCCTTCACGGCGAAGATTTGATAAAAAAATACGAAAAGCAGTTGCGGCTTTACAAAACCGCCGTCGAAAAGGTGCTTAAACTTAAAGTAAGCGAGTGTTATTTGATTAATATTTACACTTTAAAGACGGTTAAGGTGTAAATTAAATATTTACACTTTAAAGACGGTTAAAGTTTAGTTTCGGCAAAAATTTCAAGCAAAAAACAAAATAAAGCCGAATTAAAGAGAAAACGACGAGTTAAAAATTATTAAAATCGACTTTGTTCGACAAAATCGCCGCGCATTTTACATAATCAGTCCTTTTATATATGTTATTATGCTGTTAAATAACAAACTACACGAGGTAAATTATGTTGTGCGGAGCGAATATGACCGAAAGTATAATCAAATTTTTGTCAGGAAAAGATTTATTCGGCATAGTAACGTGCTTAAATTTTTTGGGCGTGGCGATAGGTATTACGGCAATAATAATCAGACTTTTTTGCGGCAAAAAGCAAAACGACGTTTTAAAAGTCTCTGCATTTTTTATATTTTCGCTCATTTTGTCCGTGATGCTGTCGGCAACCGACTACTATTGCGGCAACGGGCAATTCGGCGGGGCGTTTACGGTGTTTTTCTACAACTCGCTATACGCTTTGGTGTTGTGCGTGATTTTTATCGGGTATTTGTTTGTGGGTGAAACGGCGGTAAAAAAACAGTCGGCGCACATAAAAACCGACGACGAAATACGCGGCGAAATTCGCAAATATTTTGAAAATAAAAATCCGTTTACCACGGTTGAAAAAGCCGAGTGCTTTGCAGAAAGCGCAGACGAAATCAATTTTGATTATATAGATAAATTAATCGACAAACTGCAAAAATACAATTTATCGGCGGAAGATAAAAAGATGGTTGAAGAGATAAGTTTTTTCGTTGCGTCTTATAAAGGCGGTGGCAACGAAGAAAAAATTAAATTTTCCGACTACATGACGACGTTGATGATTTTATCGGGGAAATACGATACAAATGTCGCGTTTACGCAAGACGTATTGCGTGAAAATGGCGAAGAAAACACAGAAGGAGACACAAATGATACTGTTTTTCGATACGGAGACGACGGGGCTTGTCCCGGGTAGAATAATTCAACTTTCATACATAATGCTCGACGGAAACGGAACTCGGGCGAAAAATTTTTTCTTCGGGGTGGACTATATCGAGCCTTCCGCGGTGGCTGTGCATCACTTCACAGTGGAAAAATTGAGCAGTCTTTCAAACGGGCATACTTTCAGCACCGACATCGACGAAATTGAAAAAGATTTTTCTCAAGCGGACTTAATCGTGGCGCACAACGCGCGCTTTGATATAGATTTTTTGATAGCCGAATTTAATTATCAAGATAGGCGTTTTAGATATAAAGAATATTTCGACACCATGAAAAAGTTTACGCCCATCGTTAAAATGCCGCGCGCAAACGGCAAAGGCTACAAATATCCCAAACTTACCGAACTTGCCGAATTTTTCGATATTTACCCATACGACATCAACCGCAACAATGCAAAACTTTTCAATTGTTTGTTGCTTGACAGTCACGACGCCCGTTACGATACCACTGCGCTGTATATGTGCTTTGAGGAGGGTGCGAAAATCGACGAAGAAACGAAAAAATTAAGGAATAAATACGTCTTAAATTGCGTCGATGATGAAAACGGCGACGTTGACAGCGCATTAAAAACCGCAACCACCGCCGAATAAAAAAGGGAAATCTCTTTCCTGATAAGGAGAATTATATTTGTGCAAATAAAAGCACTTTCGTGTTGGGCGAAGGTGTTTTTTGTTTGTTTAAATTGTCGCTTTGTTTTTAAGTTGTGGATAAAACACCAAAGACGGGATATATCAGTAAAATCGCAAATAAAAAACCGAAAATAAATATATTCGCAACACTGCATACAAAACGCCGAAAATAAATTTTCACCGCAATATTACCGTGAGTAAAATGCCGAAATTAAAATATAGCCGCAAGTGCGCCGAAAAATAAAGTAGGCGAAGAAGTTTAATAAAAAACTGCAAAATTTTGCGCGTATAACATATAAAACGTAAAAAATATTGTCAAAGCGGTCGGCTTGTGATATAATTACATATATTAATATAGTTAAAACATTTAAGTAAAAAAATAAATTTATTTTAAATAAAAACAAACATTTCCACCTTAAAAAACGTTTTTATATAAATAAGGCGCAACAGCGGAAATGGTGACGGGCATAGTAAAGTATAACGACGGCGGGAATAGAAAAAATAAAACGGGTTGCGCACATATAACCGCCAAACTAACTTAAAATAACAAAACCGCCAATAAACATTTAGATAAAATAGCGGCAAAATCAGCAAGCCGACAAATCGGCGTAAAAGCCCGACAGACGACAGTTAAATCGTTATAAAAGCCCGACAATGCAAGCCGCAAAATCAAAGTAAAACCGAAATATCGAGACAGTCGAAAATTGGCAAATTTTCAGTTTTACACGATACGGTTGCGGTAAAGTTGGTATAATTTCAAACAAAAACATAAAATAAAACGGTAAAGAGCATAAAAATGAAAAACAAAAAAACGATTAAAAATTTTATATTATTATTTGCGGCGATTATGACTTTCATGTCGCTCGGCGGTAGCGGCGCAAGTATAGCCGCCCAAGCAAGACCCGCATTTTATTCAAACGGCGGCACTATACATAATATCGTTCTTTTTGTAAATTTCGCCGATACGCAGTCGTTTGCCGACGAAAGTTATTTGCAAAAGACGGACAAAATGTACAACACGTCGGACATAAGTTTGAAAAATTATATTTCGGCAGTCAGCAAAAATAAACTTCAAGTGGAGACGCACTTTTTAAAAGATAAAAACCTCAATTTAGACGTCACCGTTGAAAAAGAGAGGGAATATTATTTGCCGAGATATCGCTACGACTCGACAAAAAACGTGTACAATGAAATCAATTCTAAAGGTTATGATAACAGATATTATTTAAACGGAAGCATCACTGCGCCGTCCACTCAAGGCGCAAAAAAATGCGTTGACGGTTTTTATAGAGAACAAACTTTATTGCGAGAGGCAATTTCTCTCGTTGACGACAGTGGAATTAATTATAATCTCGACGTAAACGGCGACGGGTATTTGGACGGCATAAGTTTTATACTCAATACCGACGCCGTCTCTTTAGACTACGACGAATTGATTTGGCCGCATATGAGTTCGCTTTATTATTACGGCAATTCTGTAAAAAACAGTTTCTACATTCCCAAATCCAACGCATATGACTTTTCGCTTTTAAATAAATGCACGCTTAATAGCATAGAAGTAAAAGATTACGACTTGTTGTCTTACGGGTACATCGAAAGGACAAAACTCACGGGCAGTTATTCGGGGCTCAACAACGTGGGCGTAATTTGTCACGAGTTTATGCACACGCTCGGCATAATGGATTATTACGCTTACGACGGCGATACGGTCGAGTCGGTGGGCGAGTTCGATGTTATGGCGGCGACAACGAGTATACCGCAGTATCCATTGTCTTATGTAAGGCAAAAGGCTGGGTGGCTTAAAGACGGCGAAGATATTTTGCCGATATATAAAGACGGCGAATATTCTTTAAAACCCGTAACGGAAGAAGGCGGTGTGAAAGCATATAAAATAGTGCTTGACGATTATTTTACCACGGGCGAATATTTTATGCTTGAAGTTAGGTCGAGTACAAACACAAACGGCAAATTCGACTCGATGTTAAGCGAAACGGGCTTAATCGTTTACAGAGTGAACGAGAAAAACGCCTTTTACAACCAGTCAAACAAATTGGGCGCATACGATTACGGTAACATGTACGGCGAAGAAGAAGTGTATATAATGCGTTGCGGAAACAACGAAAAAATCAACAGCCGCAGTTATTCTTACGCTATTTACAACGGAAATCTTATAGGCGACGGTTTCGAACTTTACGATAAATCCACACTCGGTTTGGGCGATTTGTCGCTCACGGTGGACACTGTAAAAGATTTGGGGCTAATGAAGAAAAGCACGTTGATAAGTTATAGCGACGGCAAAAACAGCGGCATTAAAATTTCCGATATAGCGGTAAACGACGACGGCAAAGTAAGTTTTTACGTCGATTTACCCGACGAAACGGACAAGAGCGAATTTTTACAGCCGCAACTTAAAAAGCATTACGATTATACGAATAAAATAATTTTCAACTCCATAAGCGAGGGAGATATTTGTCACATAGCCGTAGTAGAGTACAACGAAAAAACTATCGGCAAGGCAAAAGCGGGCACGTTATACACCGCCGAGCAAATTGTAAACGGAGAAATTGACGGTCTTATTTTAAAGGACGAAACCCCCGCGGCGTTTAAAGAATATAAACTCGACGATATAAAAGAAAGGGCAATTGTTTTGGTTGTTATGGGTGACGACGAAAACGCAAAAGTGTATTACGCGGGCGAATTAAATACGCCTACCGCGCAAAAAAGTTTTTGGGATTTTTTAAAGAGCGGTTGCAAAAGGTGAGGGAAATTTAACGGCGATTTAAAGAAAAGGTTTAAGAATAAAACAAAAATAAAAGGGGAGATATAAAATGAATAATGGTAATCAAAATGACTCGTTTACGCAAAACGGTGTGAGTAAAGACGGTATAAATTCGTCAATTGGCGAAAATTGCAGACGTTGCGTGTACGCCGACGTAAACGGCAAACCCGCAAACAACGAGTTTTGCAACAACTGTAATCACAACGAAAAGAATAAGTCGGGCGGCTTTAATTCGACTGCGGCAAATTCGGAGAAAGTCGGCTTTGACAACCCGTATTCGCAAGGCTTTAAAAACTATCAAAATCAACAGGCGAGCCAAACCAAACAAAAAAGTCAATACGGTTCAAATCCTTATTCGCAAAACGGCAATGCAAATCAAAACAACGCAAGTCAAAACGGCAACCCAAACGGCGGTCAAAACGGGAAATCAAACGGTAATGCGTCGAGCATGTCGATAGCCTCGCTCGTGCTGGGTATAGTCAGTTTAGTGCTTTGTTGTAATCCCGTTAGAGTTTTGGGTGTGGTAACCATTCCCGTGCAGTTTATATGTTCGCTTCTCGCGATAATTTTCGCCGCAATAACGATTAAAAAACCGCCGAGAGGGTTTGCTATAGCCGGTCTTGTCACGGGCATCGTGTCAATACTATTGTTTGTTTTCGTCGTGGTGTTTATAATGCTACTCGGCGTGGCGATGTTGCCGTTTTAATTTTTCGATATAACCGACAAGCCGATGCGGAAGGATTTTTACTTTTTAGCGGTAGTTTTTCGCTTATTTTTGAAATATTATAAAAATTATTGCAAAAGATTAGGTTTAATGGTATACTATTATTATATAATGGTTTGGCATTGTTTAAATTTTGCGCAAAACGGCAGATAATCTACAAAATAAAAAGCCGACAGCAAAAACACAACCGCCTTTAAAACAAATCGGCGACCGACCATTGAAAAATCGGTAAAACCGCCATATAAGAAAATCACAAGACGAATACATATAGTTGTTTTCAACTAAACGCGGTTTTTGCAAATTATAAACGGCAAACACATAAACAGCAAAACATAAAAAGGCGAATACTTAAAATAAAGTAAAACGGAGATATAAAAAATGAACGAATTTGAAAACGGAAACGAAAATTTGACTAATGCGGAAGGTCAAACTTCCGAGCAGTCCGCTCCCGTAAAAACGGAAGAATCTGCCGCGATTACGCAAGACGTATCGAGTAATGACGGCGAAATGTGCAAGCGTTGCTTATATTCGGCGCAAGACGGAACGCCGTCCGATTCCGATTATTGCGGGCGTTGCGCCAACAACGTCGAGCCTAAAAAAGACGAAATGACGGCAAACGGCAACGCGGTGGAAAACGGACAAAACAGCCAAGCCGCTCAAAACCAAAACAACCAATACACGTCGCAATTTAACGGCGGTAATCCTTATTCTAAAACAACCGAATTTAATAATAACGGCAAAGGCACGGCAACTCCTTTCGAGGGAGTGGGCAACGCTCACGCTTCGGCAACGCCTTTTGCGGACAACGGAAAGGGCAATGCTATTCCTTACGGCAACGGCAATACGGAAGGCAGAGTTACCGCTTTCCCCGAAAACGCAAGCGGCGGCGGCAACGGTTTTGCGATAGCCTCGCTCGTGCTTGGCATTTTGAGTATAATATGCTGTTGTTTGCCCTCGAGTCCCATACTTATGATAGTGTATATCGTACTTCCCGTACTTGCGCTTGTCTTCGGTATTATTTCGGTTAAAAAACGCAAAAACGGACTTGCTGTCGCGGGTATAGTCACGGGCAGTGTGGGGCTGTTCTTCGGTTTGTTGTTCTTTATATTGGGAATAGTAGGCAGTTCGGACAAAATTCTCGAATGGCTTGAAAAGTTGGAAGAATCTATGGAAAGCGACTTAGGTTCTACCGATTCCGATAGCAACTCGGGCGTGATAGACGCGATAAAAATGCTTTTCGGAAAAATTTTCAGAAAATAATTAAATCATGAGCAAACTTACAAAAAGGCGCATTGCAATAATCACGGTTATTCTTGCGCTTTTAATTTTATGTATAATCGTTTATGTGGGCAACCCGATAGAAAACGATATGTTTCCGTGCTCGGTTAAAAAGATGACGGGGCTTTCGTGTCCGTCGTGCGGCGGAACTCGGTGGGCGTATTGCATGATGAAATTAGACTTTAAAAAAGCCTTTTATTATCACGCTTATCTCACGGTTATGTTTTTGCCGATTATGTATATACTCACTGCGGTTGCCGTAAACGGATTTTTCGATAAAAAAATCATTCCTTATCCAAAGCACCCGCTTGCAGAGTATATAATTTGCCTTGCGCTGCTTGTCGTGTTTACGGTGGTGAGAAACTTTATCCCGACGATATTGTAAATTTTGCATTTTTTAAAGGAATAGAATTTCGGATTAAAGATAACCCCGCGGATAACAATTATAGACAAACCACGCGGATAATATCACGGGCAATATAAAATGCGTGCGGATATCGGGCGAATATATCGAAAAACGAATTGCAAACCGCAACAAAAAGAGTAAAAAACAACCAAAACGGCTAAAATATATTGCGCAGACAAACAAAAACGCGCACAAAATATTGTTTTTGGCAAAAAAAGTCTTAAAATATTTGCCAAAAAGGTTTTTAATATGTTATTATAATTAGGCTATAAAAATTCACACTCGCGTTTTCCGCCGTTCGTGTTTCTCAAATACATTTTCACGGGGAAATAAAGGCGGTATAAGTCAAAGGCGCGGGGAGGAATAACGGAGGAAATAAAATGGCAGTTACATCAATGAAACAACTTCTCGAAGCAGGCGTTCATTTCGGTCACCAAACAAGAAGATGGAATCCGAAAATGAAAAAGTACATTTACGGTGAAAGAAACGGTATTCACATCATCGATTTACAAATTACCGTTGACCTCATCGAAGAGGCTTACAAGTTCGTCGTTGAGACGGTTAAAGAAGGCAAGTCGGTACTTTTCGTAGGTACTAAAAAGCAAGCACAAGAGGCTATTCAACAAGAGGCTGAAAGATGCGGTATGTACTACATCAACTCGAGATGGCTCGGCGGTACTTTGACCAACTTCAAGACTATCAAGACGAGAATCGACAGACTCAACAAACTCGACGCTATGGAAGCAAACGGCGAATTCGCGTTCCTTCCCAAGAAAGAAGTTGCTCAACTTAAAAACGAAAGAGAAAAACTTCAAACCAACCTCGGCGGTATCAGAGAAATGAAGACTCTTCCCGGTTGTTTGTTCGTAGTTGACCCCAACAGCGAAGACATCGCGGTTAAAGAGGCAAGAAAACTCAATATCCCCATCGTTGCAATTACCGATACAAACTGCGATCCCGACCTTGTTGATTACGTAATCAGCGGTAACGACGACGCTATCCGTGCGGTAAAACTTATCGCTTCCATCATTGCGGACGCCGTAATCGAGGCTAACCAAGGCGCAGACGCCGTAAGACACAACGTTGAAGAGACCACCGAAAACGTTTCTATGGAAACAGTTGCAAACGAAGCGGCTAAAGAAGAAGCAACCGAAGAAGTTGCTAAAGAAGAAGCAACCGAGGCTGCTGCAGAATAATTTTGCTTTAAGCGGAATTATAAAGCGAAGTTTTTAAATATAACCACGTTAATACAATAAATAATCGAATATACATTTAAGGAGATAATATTATGAGTTTTACGGCAAGTGACGTTATGAGCCTTCGTCAAAGAACGGGCGTTGGCATGATGGATTGCAAAAAAGCACTTATGGAAACAAACGGCGATATGGACAAGGCAATAGACTATCTCAGAGAGAAAGGCATTGCCAAAGCGGCTAAAAAGCAAGGCAGAATCGCTGCGGAAGGCGTTGTTGCTTCCTATATTCACATGGGCGGCAAAATCGGCGTTTTGGTTGAAGTAAACTGCGAAACAGACTTCGTTGCTATGGGTAAGCCCTTCCAAGAACTTGCTCACGACATCGCTCTTCACATTGCGGCTGCAAACCCGACTTATGTAAAGGCAGAAGACGTCCCCGCAGAAGTTTTGGAAAAGGAAAAGAACATACTTCGCGCTCAAGCGATCGAAGAAGGAAAGCCCGCCGCTATCGTCGATAAGATGGTAGAAGGCAGAATCAAGACTTTCTATGAAGAGAATTGCCTTCTCAACCAAAAGTTCGTAAAGGATTCTTCCAAGACTATCGAACAACTCGTCATCGAAGCAACCGCTCAAATCGGCGAAAAGATTTCGATAAGAAGATTTACTCGTTACGAAATGGGTGAAGGTCTCCAAAAGAAGTCCGAAAATCTTGCCGACGAAGTAGCAGCACAAGTTGCAGCGGCTAAACAAGATTAATTTTAAACAAATCGGAGGAACAGTCTTAATAGAGAGTGTTCCTCTTTTTTTAAACCGGAGGGAATATGAGCAATCCAAAATATAAAAGAATAATCATCAAAATCAGCGGAGAGGCTCTCGGCGGAGAAAAAGGCACGGGTTTTGACCAACAAACGATAGATTACGTAGTTGACCAAATTTTAGCCGCGCACGACATGGGCATACAAGTTGCGATAGTTGTCGGCGGCGGCAATATTTGGAGGGGCAGACAAGGCAAAGAGATGGAAAGGGTCACGGCAGACCACATGGGTATGCTTGCAACCGTAATCAACGCCCTTGCGCTTCAAGACGCAATCGAAAGGCGCGGCGTACCCGTACGCGTGCAAACCGCACTCACTATTTCCCGCGTTGCCGAGCCCTATATTTTAAGAAAGGCGTTAAGTCATCTCGAAAAGGGCAGAATAGTCATTTTCGCTTGCGGAACGGGCAACCCCTTCTTCTCGACTGACACGGCTGTCGCACTTCGTGCGGCTGAAATCAACGCCGACCTTATTTTACTCGCTAAAAACGTCGACGGCATTTACGACAGCGACCCCAAACTCAACCCAAACGCAAAAAAATACAGCGAAATCAGTTATATAGACTTTATTACGCAAGGACTTAAAGCGATGGATACGGCGGCTGTCACCATTTGCATGGAAAACAAAACGCCCATACTCGTATTCGGTTTAAACGAAAAAAATTCGATAGTAAGGGTATTAAACGGCGAAAATTTGGGTACTTGGATAAAATAAGACAAAAACCAACTGTTTTTGTGTGTAAATTTGAGAAAATTGTATAAAATTTTCGCATAGGTACTTTTCAAAACCCGTTTAATAGTGTAAAATAAAATTATCAAAAAGCCCGACGCGTTTTTATATCGTTCGGGCGGCAAAATCGGCGGTCGGCGAAAAAGACGCGGTTGACCGCAAAAAGACATACAATAAGTAATAAGGAGAAGAATTATGGCAGTAGATATGGAAAAAGTCGATATGACTCTCATGGAAAACGAAGAAAGAATGGAAAAGAGCGTACAAGTGCTTAAAGAGTCTTTCCTTCGCATAAGGGCGGGCAGAGCAAATCCGCACGTACTCGATAAAGTTTTGGTAGATTATTACGGACAAATGTCTCCGCTCAATCAAGTGGGCAACATTTCCGTTCAAGAAGGCAGATGTCTCGTAATCGCTCCGTGGGATAAATCGTTGCTTAAAGGAATAGAAAAAGCGATCCTCGCTTCCGACGTAGGCATTACTCCCATAAACGACGGCACGGTAATACGTCTTACTTTCCCCGCGCTTACGGACGAAAGAAGAAGAGAAATTTGCAAGCAAGTCAAAAAAGAGGGCGAAGAGGGTAAAATCGCGGTAAGAAACGTGAGAAGAGACACTCTCGACACCTTAAAGAAAATGAAAAACGCAAAGGAAATTACCGACGACGAATACTCCAATTGGGAGCAAGACGTCGATAAGTCCACCGCAAAATACGTTGACTTAATCGATAAAATCGTTGCCGAAAAGGAAAAGGACGTACTCACCGTATAATGAAAGAGGAATTTTCGGTTTTGCCCGTTCACGTCGGCTTTATAATGGACGGCAACGGCAGATGGGCAAAAAGTAAAGGCAAAAGCAGAAATTTCGGACACAGAAAAGGCTCTGAAGTAATCGAAGAAGTGTTGAAAACTTGTTTCGACGCGGGCGTAAAAACCGTAACTTTATACGCCTTTTCCACCGAAAATTGGAATAGACCTAAAGAAGAAGTCGATGAAATCTTGAGAATACTCGACAAATTCATCGATAAATATCGTCAAAAAGCAAGCAAAGAGGATATTCGTCTTTGCGTGTTCGGCGATTTTTCACGCCTTGACGAAAATATGAAAAACAGAATAGAAGCCGCGGTGGAAAGCACCAAAGGCGGCAAATCGGGCACGGTAAACATTGCCCTCGGTTACGGCTCGAGACAAGAAATCACAAGGGCGATACAAAATATCATAAAGGACGGCGTCACGCAAATCACCGACGACACTTTGTCCGACTATCTTTACACGGCGGGGCAACCCGACGTCGATTTGATTGTTCGGACGAGCGGCGAACAAAGATTAAGCAACTTCCTTTTATACCAAAGCGCATATGCGGAACTTTATTTTACCGACGTGCTTTGGCCTGATTTTAAAAAGGAAGAAGTGATAAAAGCACTCAGGTGGTTTGAGGGCAGACACAGACGCTTCGGTAAAGTTTAATGCTTAAAAGAACGTTGACGGGCGCGGGGCTCGTCGCGGTAGTGGTGGGGTTTTTCTTACTGCGCAACATTTCCCCCGTTTATTTTCAAATACTCGTTTTTATTCTCGCCGCGCTCGGCACGATAGAAATGCTCAATGCGTTTAAAGAAAAAACGACTTTATATCAAAAAATAATCGTCGGCACTTTTGCCGTGGTATTTATCGAAACGTTTGCTATTTCCGGCTCGTACGCAATTTGCGTAGGGGAATTTATATTTTTCTCGCTTGCGCTTTTGTCGAGTCTCGTTTTCGAGTACGAAAAAGCCGGTCTCGAAGGTATTGGTTTCTCGTTTTTAAGCATGATATACCCGACGGTTTTGCTTTTACCTATGCTCGCCGTCAACACGATGGAAAACAATTCGACGATTTTTTTAATGCTTATATTTATAATTTCGCCATGCTCGGATACGTTTGCGTATTTGGTGGGCTCGCTTATAGGCGGCAAAAAAATGTGCCCCAAAATCAGCCCTAAAAAGACGATAAGCGGCGGTATCGGCGGCATTGTCGGCGGAGTAACGGGCAGCATCGTAGTTTATTTTATAATGAAAGGCTCGCTCAATTATTCGCTTAGCGTTCCCGCAGTGGTTTATTTCGCCGCAATAGGACTTATCGCGTCCCTCCTTACAGAGTTCGGCGACCTTGTGGAAAGCGTTATTAAAAGAAAATTGGGCATTAAAGACATGGGCAAAATTCTCCCCGGTCACGGCGGTATGCTCGACAGAATAGACAGCATTGTATTTGCTTGTCCGTTTATCTGTCTTGCGGGACTTATTTTATAAAATAAACTTGCTTTTGCGCTTTATTTCAAAATTTGCGTTTTCGTTTACAAAAAATCGCAAATCGAAATGAATTTTACCGCCTTTTATCAAGGCGATATAAAGAATAAAAGATATAATTATTGCATATATTTAGCGGGGATAAACAAATCGGCGACTGCGCGAAAATTTACGTAAATTCGACGTAAAAATTTCAGCGATGCGCCTATTTAATCCGTTTAGTCAAGCAATGGACGGACAGGAAGCAATACTGTCCGTTTTTCAGTTAGTAGAATAATCGGAGGCAAAAATGGTAAAAATAGCCCTCATCGGCAGTACGGGGTCGATAGGCAAACAAGTTTTAAACGTTGTAAGAAGACACAACGATAAATTTAAAATCGTGTCTTTGTCGGCAAACACGAGTTACGCGCTGATAGAGGAGCAAGCGCACGAATTTAAACCCGAGGTATGCACGCTTACCGATCCGTCGGCGGCGGCAAAAATTACTTCGCTTCCAAGCGGAACGACCTTTTATTACGGCGAAAATTCGGCACTGCACGCAATTACCGAAGATGCCGACGTTGTTTTCGTTGCAATAACGGGCTTTGCCGCGCTTAAAATCGTGCTCGAAGCGATTAAACTTAAAAAGACTATCGCGCTCGCTAATAAAGAGACGCTTGTTGCGGGCGGTCAACTCGTGATGAGCGAGGCGAAAAAAAACGGGGTAAACATTATCCCCGTTGACAGCGAGCACTCGGCTATATTTCAATGTTTAAACTTTCAAAAGGATAAACCCTTTAAAAATTTGATTTTAACCGCGTCGGGCGGGGCGTTTAGAGATTTGACGATAGAGCAAACGGCAAAAATGACAGCCGCCGACGCATTAAAGCACCCCACGTGGTCGATGGGTAAAAAAATCACAATAGACTGCGCAACCATGCTTAATAAAGGTCTCGAAGTAATCGAGGCAATGTGGCTTTACGACGCGCCGCTCGAAAAAGTAAAAGTGCTTATTCACCCCGAAAGCATAGTGCACTCGATGGTAGAATTTGAGGATAACTCGGTAATCGCGCAAATGGGCACTCCGTCAATGGAAATTCCCATTCAACTTGCGCTCACTTATCCCGAAAGGCTTTTCAGCGGAGTAGAGCAGTTGTCGCTTGCGGGCAAAACTTTGCATTTTTACGACGTGGACAAGGTAAAATATCCTTGCTTTAATCTCGCGATAGAAAGCATAAAAATAGGCGGCAACATGCCGTGCGCGATGAATTCGGCAAACGAAGAGGCGGTTTCGCTTTTCTTGCAGAATAAAATTTCTTATCCCGAAATTGCCGAGTTTATAGCATACGTAATGAGTAAAATTGACAAATCTGGTTGCGATTTAGACGGTTTAAATTACACCGATAAATTAGCGAGAGAATTGATAAAGAAAAAATACGACTCAAGAGGTAACAATGTATAACGACTGTTTGGCGGTTTCGATATTAAGCAGAGTGTGGCCGGTGCTCGTCGCGATATTAATACTTTTAATAATGATACTCGTACACGAATTCGGACACTACGTTGCGGGCAAAATTTTCAATTTTAAAATAAACGAGTTTGCCGTAGGTTTCGGACCGGCGATATTAAAAAAGAAAAAGAAAAACGGCGAAGTGATTTCGTTGCGCCTTTTGCCTTTGGGCGGCTTTTGCGCGTTTGAAGGAGAAGACGAAGAAAACCCCGAGCCAAACGCTTTCAACAATAAAAAGCCTTGGCAAAGAATAATCGTGCTTATTTCGGGCGCGTTTATGAACTATTTGCTTGCTCTTCTTGTGATTATAATAAGTTTTTGCGCATACGGTCAAAGTTCGGTCGTATCGCCGGAGATCGTGCACGTTGCCGAATACGAAAATTATTCGCTTGACGACGGCGACGTCATCTACTCGATAAACGGCAAAAACGTATTTACAGTGACCGACCTTGTGGGTGCGTTAAACGGCAAAAAAGCGGGCGAAAAAGTAAAAATTCAAACGCTAAATTATAAAAGCGGGAAATGCGTAAAGGGCGAAAAAACAGTGCAACTTCGCAGCGACGTAAAATGTAAAAACATCACCGAAGTCGCGCCCGTTTGCAAAGCACTCGGCATATCCACTTGGACTTCGGTCGAAACGAGCAACACTGCCGATAAAAGCAAACTTTTAAACGGCGATTTTATCACGAGAATAGGCTCTTCCGACAGCGTTGACGATTATTACGAAACCAACGTCCGCGTGTATTCTATGGAAGATATTTTACGCGAATTGCGCACGTTCAGCGGCGGCGAAAAAGTCGTTTTTTGGGTAGCGAGAGAGGACTCTGATTTCTTCGTTCCTGTCACTTTTACGCTTGACGATAGTTATGAAACTGTCAAAAACGGCGACGATGCAGAACTTTTAAAGGTCTTCGATATAAAGTCTTCTGTTGAGTATTATAGGATATATTCCGACACTATAAAAACGGGATTTTTCAAAAGCATCGGCAGAGGTTTTGTTTACTCTATAAAAATCGGCGGCACAATTTTCACCACGCTCGGTCAACTTCTCACGGGCGCGCTGGGCATAAACAAAGTCGGCGGTACTATCACGACTATAAAAATGACTTCGGAAATAGTGTCTTACGGGTTTAAATATATACTCGAAATAATGGCGTACATCGGCGTAAATTTGGCAGTGTTCAACTTGCTTCCCATTCCCGCGCTCGACGGCAGCAAAGTTGTGTTTACGGCAATAGAGTGGGTGAGAGGAAAGCCCGTCAACAGAAAGGTAGAGGCGATAATTCACGCCGTAGGTCTCGTGCTTTTGTTCGGCTTTGCGATATTCGTTGACTTGTTGCAGTTGTTCTATTAAACGTGTAAATCGCATAAAACGTGTTAGTTGCGGCGGCTTATAGATAAAATTGCGTTTGACAAAATCTCGATAAAAATTAAAACGCACGACGGACTTAATAAAGTAACGTTTTTAAATCTTTCGTCATAAGATATAATATCTTCTGCAAACAGGAGATTACACAAATGAATGACGAATTAAAATTTATAAGCGGATTACTTATAGGTTACGTGGCGTGCAAAACGATTTGCAAATGCAAAGAAGACAAAAAGCAAAAAGACGAAGAACAAAAGAAGTGTAAATGCGTTTGCAAAAATTGTTATTACAAACGTTACGAAAAAAAAGAACGTTGTT
Source organism: uncultured Clostridia bacterium (assembly GCA_934249265.1). Lineage (GTDB taxonomy): Bacteria > Bacillota > Clostridia > Christensenellales > Borkfalkiaceae > CAKQKQ01. The sequence continues at coordinate 81,435 of CAKQKQ010000001.1, forward strand.
AAAATTTAGACGTTTACTCGGGCGAAAACCATTTTCGGTTTTCGCCCTTTTATGTGTCTTTTGATTTTGCCATGCAAACCTTTCGCTATATAAGATATTTCGATATATAAATAAAGTTTTAATACGTAAAAAGGCTTTAACAATGTAAAAAACTTTCGCTATGTAAAATATTTTGATATTTAAAAAACTTTCGCCATATGAAAAATCACCCCCCGCCCGACAAAAAAGGTTACGATTATCAGTAAAAATTCAAATTTCGTTGGTTTAAAACTCTAAAAAATCATAAAGCAAAGGTTAAATTTGCCTTTAAAGGCATATAATAGGTGAAATTTACATAAAAATTAATAAATTTATCGTTTCGGCGGTATAAAAATTGATAAAAAATATTGAAAAACCGCAAGGTATATGATATAATATAATCAATTAATAATAAAAAATTCGCGTAAAATCGACAAAAGTCGATAAGCGGCGAATTCGGAGGTAAAAATGGGCTTTCTTAAATCATTATTCAGACTGAATATCGAGTGGACGGGAGACGATAGCAACAACACCATCGTATATAAATATCCCTTTAAAAACAACGGTAGAGAAGTAAACGACAAGTCGTCTATTACCGTCAGAGATTCGCAAGTCGCGATTTTCGTATACAGAGGACAAATTGCCGACATTATTCAACCCGGTTTGTACAATTTGCAAACGGGTATTCTCCCCATACTTACTAAACTTGCTTCGTGGAAATACGCTTTCGAGACTCCCACGACTCTCGACGTATACTTCATCAACACAAAGCAATTCACAAACCTTAAATGGGGCACTTCCAACCCGATTATCGTTAGAGACAACGAGTTCGGCATGGTAAGAGTAAGAGGTTTCGGTTCGTATTCGTTCGCGGTTGACGGCGAGCATGCCGACTTGTTTATGAAACAACTTTTCGGCACAAACTCTTCGTTCAAGACCGAAGATATCGAAAACTATCTCAAGTCAATGCTCGTGTCTTACATCACCGACGCAATCGGCGAAAGCAAAATATCCGTTTTGGACCTTGCGGCAAACACGATCGAGTTCAACGATAAAGTAAAAACCAACGTTCAAGAAAAATTCGGCGAATTGGGCTTAAAACTTACAAACCTCATCATCGAAAACTTCTCTATGCCTCAAGAAGTCGAAAAGGCTCTTGACGAAAGAAGCAAGTTCGGCATACTCGGCGACAAGACCGACGTCATGATGAAAGTTGCCGCTGCCGAAGCAATGAAAGACGCTGCTAAAAACCAAGGCGCGGGCGGCGCGTTTATGGGCGCGGGCGTAGGTATGGGCGCAGGCGTAGGTATGGGCGCAGCATTTGCCGAAGCGTTCAAGCCTACTCAAACAACTCAAGAGGCTAAACCTCAAGCAAGCGGCGCGCAAAAAACTTGCCCCAAGTGCGGTGCAAGCGTTGCGGCGGGTGCAAAATTCTGCCCCGAGTGCGGCGAAAAAATGGCTGTTGCTAAATTCTGCCCCGAGTGCGGAGCAAGCATAACCGCAGACGCAAAGTTCTGTCCCGAGTGCGGCAAAAAATTGCAATAAGCGGTAAAAATTCACAACAAAACGCTTTAAAAATTTTAAACGGTACATAATAAGTACATAGGAGAAAAAATTATGGAAAATAAAAAAATCACAGGCGATATGTTAATCGGCGAAGTATTGAACTACAATGAAAACGCAGGCGAAATTCTTATGTCTTTCGGCATGCACTGCCTTGGTTGCGCAATTGCGCACGGCGAAACGGTCGAAGAGGCGGCAATGGTTCACGGAATCGACCTTGAAGAACTTTTAAAGGCATTAAACGCATAAGCGAAAGAAATTTCAATTAGGCGCAAACAGAAGAAAAAAGACAATCCGAACTAATCTTCGGATTGTTTCTCTATTAGGTCGAAAGTAATTTTGTCCCGAAAAAAGGCGAGGAAAAATAAATTTACTTGCGACCATAGCGGGGCATCGGTTTGTGGTCAATGCGTTTTAAAGAGGGAATATTATGGCAGAATTAAACACACAAATACAAGACGATATGCCCGTTTTGGAGCAAACGGATTACATAAAGTGCGACGGTTGCGGCAGTAACATGGCGTTTGACCCCGTTACGCAAAAACTTAAATGTCCGCATTGCGGCAACGAGGTTGACGTCAAAAAAGACAGCGAAGTAAAAGAGTTGTCCATTGAAAAGGCGTTTGACGAAGCGGCTAAATGGAACGACGACACAAGTATTTTCGTTTGCGACAACTGCGGCTCGAGGGTGGTTTTAAAATCTACGGAAGTGGCAAAGGCGTGCCCGTATTGCGGTACTACTCACATCGTAAAAAGCGACCTTTTGGCGGGTATTAGACCCAACGCCGTTTATCCGTTTTTGCTGAGCAAAGAGCAAGCGAAACAAAAGTTTTTAAAATGGGCGCGCGGCAGATTTTTTGCACCCAAAGTATTTAAAAAGAACGTCGATATAGATAAAATAAACGGAGTTTACGAACCGTGTTTCACCTTCGACAGTCAAACGACTTCTACATATTCGGGAAAACTCGGCGAAACCCGCACGAGGACGGTGAGAAGAAACGGCAAAACCGTAACCGAAACTTACACGCATTGGTTTAACGTTTCGGGCGTGTTGTCTCACTTTTTCGACGACGTGACGATATCGTCGGGCAGTTCGCTTTCGCAAAAAACTATGCAAAAAATTATGCCGTTTGCAAACGACACATTAAAAGTGTATTCCGAGGAATTTCTTTCGGGTTTTATGGCAAACCACTACCAAAAAGATTTGCGCCAATGCTGGGCTGAAGCGAAAAACGAAATCGACGCGCAAATAAGGCGACTTATCATCAATAAATATCACGCCGACTCCGTTGCTTATTTAAACATAAGCACCATGCACGGCGACGTGAGATACAAATACGTGCTTTTGCCCACTTACGTGGTGAATTTCAATTACAAGCACAAGGTTTACAACGTTTGCATAAACGGTCAAACGGGCAAAACGACGGGTAAATCGCCCGTATCTATATTGAAAGTGGGCATCGTCGCGGTACTCGCAATTGCCGTAGTGATAGGTATTGCGGTTCTGCTGAGTAATTGGCTATAGGTATTGCCGCATATTAAGGCATAAACTCGGGTTTTATGTAATAGTTTTATATAAACGCCCCTATAGGCGATTAAATAAGTGATAAATTTTGGAAAACTTTTTTAAAAAGAGGTCTATTTTATTATAAAGTTGGCTAACTTGTTGACAAAACCCATAAATAATTGTACAATTATCGAGTAACAATGATTTAGTACGGAGGAACTATGAAGATATTTAAGAAAATAGGAGCATTGCTTTTAGCGTCCGCGCTTTGTTTTTCTTTAGGCGCATGCCAAAAAGACGAAGTTATCGACGGCAGTAAAATCACAAACGTAGAGTTTACTCTCGAGTTTTACGACGCAAACAACAACGTTATTGACACGAGAACGGTTGCCGCAAAACTTTACAACAACAGCGCACCCCAAACCGTTAAGCACATAACCGAACTTATCAAAGCGGGTTATTACGACAACACTTGCGTATCAAACGCTTCTTCGTCTTGGTGCGAATTCGGCGCATACGAATACAATGCAGAGGGCAATTTCGTTAAAAAGACATATACCGGCACGTCCGTAAGCAAAAAATACAATTACGACGGTGGCATTTACGGCGAGTTCGAGAAAAACGGTTTCGACAACCAAATTCTCAGTCTTTCCGCAGGTGCGCTCGTGCTTGTTCACGACACCGAAAGCGACGGCGAAATTTCTGCATACAACACGGGTAAGGCAACTATCGCGGTATGCTTCAGCGGCACTAAATTCACAAAGAGCGAGTATTGCGTTTTCGGTCAACTCGTAAAGACCGACGCGGCAAAAGCTCCCGACGATTATGAAGAACCCGAAGACAGTATCGACAGAAGATATATGTCGAGTTATGAAATTTTCCAAACGGTTTCCAAACTTGCTACAAGCAAAGAGGGCGAAGTCGAAACGCAAATTTATTACGATGAGGCAAACGACCAAATTTACACCACGGTTACCGATTCCGCTGCAAGCGACGTAGAGTATTACAAGGGTTATCCCGAAGAAAACACTCAACTCACTCAAGACGAAATAGACGATTTCAACGAAAACAAATCGAAATATATCGTTATTCCCGCAACGAGAGTAATCATCAAGACTGCAAAAGTAAAATAATTTAAACAATAGTGAATTATTAAAATTAAAAAAACACGGCTGTATCGAGCGTTTCGATACAGCCGCATTTTTTTGCGTTTTTTATTGAGGTTTTAAATTCCTATATTTAACATAAATTCGACGATTGATTTTTTAATATTGTTTTTGTTAAACAAACTTTAAAAATAAAAATCTTAATATTCTATTTTTGTTGGGAAATTGTGATAATTGATTATACAATAATTATCTTCACTTATATTAACCGGAACAACGCCTTTTACGACATTCACTTTGAATACAAACGAAGTAAACTCGTCGGATTCGTCATCTTCGTTAAAATCATCAAAACAAGTATCAAAAACGGCAATTATTTCTCCCGTTGTCCATATAAGTTTTATTTCTCTATTAGAAATTTTGTCTAAACGACTATACAAATCTTTAACTATATTTGTTTCTTTTATGCTTAACATAATCACACCTCCTTAGGTTTACACGGCACAATATGTGCGCCATCTTTCGAATAATGAATTATTCCCATTGTGGTTTTATATTTTTTTAATGTGGTTTGGTCGACATAATAACCGATCGGTTTGCCGAAATCAACCCTTTCTTTATTAGAACTCAGTTTTACTCCTGTTCCGGAATATTGTTTTATCAGTTTCTGAGCATCGTTCAGATTCCCGGAAAAAACACTTCGCCCCGGAATATAATTTTTACTCCCGACAATGTGTTTTTCTTGCCTTCCCTTATGTAACGACTTATTAGTGTGTTTTTCCGCACCTTTGGTATGTCCAAAGCCGCCGTGATAACCTGCGCCCATTAAGCCACCTCCCTTTTATGAGAAATGGCAAATTCGCTTTCAAATTGTATAAGATTTATTCCATACATTTTTGCCAAACAAAATAGTTTGTCCGGCATTCTTCCGTATACAACTATGTTTTTAGGTTTTAAGGCTTGTACCACGTAATCAAATCCGCGGATAAACATTTGCTTTTCTTCTATTGTTTTGATACACCCGTGCGTACCTACGGCTATGGTTTTGTTTTGTTCTACGCCAAGAACGGAAAGGGCGAAAGTCCTTTCGTCTCCCCACCTTACGTTAGGTATAATTTCTACTCCGTTTTCGTAAAGGTATGCCGCAAGGGCTTTTCCTTTGTATGTATTCCATTTTTGCATTACGAGAGGCATGTCGTAATACAAACTGAAATCCGGCGAAATTATGCCTTTGAACCTTTTAATAATTGGCAAATATTTCTGCGGATTGTTCCATAACTTTTCAAACTTATAATCATGTTCGTAAAAATGAATCCATGAATCATATTCTTTTGAAGTTACGGCTTTTGAAAAAGATATAACTTTTTCGGGTATTTTGTTACTTGTAATTATGCAAGGTATTTCTTCATCGCCCGCATAATTTGCATTTTTTACTAAAAACGCATGAAAAACGTCTTTGCGCCTATTTTCGGGCGCACTTAAATTTGTAGACATGCTTGTAAGCACCTCCGTTTTTTATTTACCGCTTTGGGTATCGTCAAAAAACATTTGACACAAAAGACGGAAAATGCTATACTTACATTAGTAGAGTGTTGTATAAACACATTCCGAGAGGCACTTAATTGTTGTTGGTAGCAACTTTTAGGTGCTTTTCCTTTATATAAAACGTTTTTAATTTTTACTGAAAAGGTTTAATAGTCGTACTTCGTGTGGTTTAAGTTCGAATAAATGATCATTCCAATTGCGGAATCTTGTAAATGCGTACGACGCGCTTTCCGATGATAGTTTAAATATTATTGCGATGTCCATAAAGTCTTCACAGTTAAATTTTGCAATAATAGGCGGCGGGGCTAACGAGTACGCCGCAAAATAGTTTGCGCACTTTTCGGCATAAGCGGAATCTTCTTTATGCCCCAATAAAATATGCCCGATTTCATGCATAATGGTAAAACGTTGACGTTCGATACAATGCGAATCGTCGTAAAAAATTTTATAAACACCTTCTTTTGTTCTTCCGCTTGTGCCTGATATTTCGTGCTCTTTCAACATAGAAAGACTTTCATGTGAGATTTGAGAGTAGGGTATTAATATAAAACCTTTTTGTATTGCTATTTCAAAAGGGTTAATCGGTAATTTATTTACGTTTATTTCTGTATATAAATTAACGACGGTTTTTTCAATTTTAGTATAATCTTTGCGGATTAAGGATGCAAGTTCATGCGTGTCAGAATCAATTGTCATTAAGCAATAACCTCATTAGTTCCATTTTTTCTTCTTTGCTCATATCTTTTGCTCCGCGAGCAACAAAACGATAAATTTCGGCGTAATCGGGTTTGTCGGTTTTGCCGTTGATTAAATAATCGGACGTAGTGTTTAAAGCCGTGGCGATATTCGCCAAAATTTCTGCTTTAGGTTGTCTTTCGTCGTTTAAATACCTTGATAAAGTCGATTCCGTAACGCCTGCCATGATTGCTAATTCTTTTTGTGTTAAGCCTTCTTTATTCATTAATTCAGCAATTCTTTCACCTATATTCATTTTTTCTCCTCCATGTTCACTCCGGCAATATTATAACACGCGTATTACCATTTGTCAACTAAAAATTACCAATTGGTAATTAAGATTATTAATTTCTTATGTATTTAGAGATAAAAAAGTTAAAGCGTACGTTTAACGTACGCTTTAACTTTTTAATTTTTAAGAAGTAAGGTAAAAAACAGTTTTAAATTTGCGCTATTTGTAACTTGCGCGCTAAATAAATTAAACGTTTTGTTATTCTTAATTATTCTTTTTTATAAATCGTCCACGTCTTGGTCGGGTTCTTCCATATATCCAAGCAGATAATTTCCCGTATAACTACCCAGCGGGTCGGTTATAGATTTAAAAGACGGGCGCTTATTTTTGTTTTTATTATTCTTTTTCATTACTTGCAACCTTTAGTAGTTGTTTTTTCGTTAGACTTATTCTTGCAGTTTTTAGTTGTCTTTTGAGTTTCTTGTTTGGTTTTTCTCATTTTTGTTTTCGCACGGATAATTTATTTCCACAAAGCCTTGACTCGACCGGCACAACGGACAAATAGTCCATGCCTCGTAATCTTCATAGGTATGACCGCAGTTTTCGCAACGGTAAAGTCGCTTTTCGGTGCTTTTATATAAAGAAGCGTCTACAAAGGCTTTGTAAAGGTAAGCAAATTTATTTTTATGCTCTTGCTCGACTGCCGACATAAGTTTAAACGTATTCGCTACGTCTTCAAACCCTTCGCTTTGCGCAATATCGGCAAATTCGAGGTAAATTCTCGCTTCGTTTTTCTCGGCGTCTATCGCGCCTTTAAGTCCCGATTCAAGCGTTTCGCCGTCAAACGGATATCCTGCGCAAATATCTATGTTTTTGCATTCGTTTGCGTGCGTTAAAATAAGTTGCATCAATCGTTTTGCGTGAAACGTCTCGTTTTTTGCAAGCATTTGAAGTTCTGCCGCAAGCGAAGAATACCCTTGTTGTGTGGCATAATCCGACAAAATTTGATATCTCATACCCGCCATACATTCTCCGGCAAAACTTCTTGCCAGCAGAGTATAAGTTTTTGTTTCTTTAAATTCCATACATCCCTCCTCTGGTATTATCTTGTGCGGATTTTGTCGAATTTATACGTAAACGATAAAAAATTTTGATTTATACGTTTTGGTCGGGCGGGGTATATAGGGCTGTGTAAGATTAGATAGGTGTGTGGGGTGGCGTAAAATTTTTTAGTAAAGGGTTATGTCGCGATGCGATGATTTTCGATTTATCCGTACAGTAATGGATTATGCGCTGAAAGATATCATTATATAATATAAAACCCTCGGCAGACGATTTAAGTCCGCCGAGGTTAAATTTTTTATAAAATTATTTTTTCTTTCTTGAAAATTGCGACAGAATGAGAATAAATCTCAACAAATAAAGAAGAGATACAAGCAACGACGCTACGTAAGTAAGCGCAGCCGCATGAAGCACTTGTTTTGCTTGAGAAGTTTCTTTTTGGTTTAAAATTCCCGTGTCGTATAAAATTTTGCCCGCGCGTTTGGACGCATTGAGTTCGACGGGCAAAGTGACAAGCGCGAATATAGAGGTGAGGGCATATGCCAAAATACCTATCGCGACTATTATTTTACCCGCTTGTATTCCGCCGTTGCTATTTGCGAGCCATTCGATTATCAAGCCGATTATCGCAATCGGAAGAGCAAGTCTCGAGCCGAAGTTTGTTATCGGCACTAAAATCGAACGCAACTTCATGGGTTTGTAATCGTCTTTCTTTTGAAGGGCGTGACCCACTTCGTGAGCGGCAACCGCAAGCGCGGCGACCGAGTTACTGCTATACGTACTCTCCGAAAGTGACAGAATTTCCGTTTGCGGATTATAATTATCTGTGAGCGAACCGGACACTTGTTGCACCGAAATGTAGTTAAGTCCGTTTCTGTCAAGCAACATTCTGCTAAGTTCCGCCGCCGTCATATTTGACGAGGCTTGCACGCGCGAATATTTTTTAAACGTGGTGCTTATGCGTATTTGCGCGTAAATCGAAAATATTATGCCCGGTATTAAAATAATCATCGAGCCGTAATAAAGTATATAAAAAAGCATTAATTGTTCTCCTTTTGTGTATTAATCTTGTTTTGTGTATTAATCTTGCGTGTCTACGTCTTGCGTGGTTGCAGTTTGCGTAGTTACGTCTTGATTATTTGTTGTTTGAGTGTTTGCGTCCTTTTTAAAAATGAGCAATTTTCTCGAAATATAGTTGTACACAAGCACGACAAGTGTCATTACTATCTTGATAATCCACTCGTTTGCGCCGAGTTTTCCGCAAAATACGTACATGCCTATCTCGTGAATAGCGAGACCTATTGCCGACAAAACGGCAAAACTTATAAATCCGCTTGCGCTTTTAGAGTTGCCTTTGTTGATAAACACAAAAACGACGGACAAAACGTAATTGATTATAAGTCCGATTACAAATCCCAAACCCGTGCCGACCATGTTTGCCGCGAGCGATGGTTTTTGAGTCGCGCCGAAAAACACGTTGTAAAAATGCGGGTAGATTTTGGGATTAAATATGTATAAAACAATGCCCATGGTCAAAAAGTCAACCACCGTGGCAATTCCTCCGACGATTAAAAATCTTAAAATTTCAAAAAGGGCGGGATATTTCTTGTTTAATTCGATAATTTTTTCTTTTATCATACGTTGCCTCTTACATTCAATATAATATCATACCCTTAAAAAATTGTCAATGCAATGTAGTTAAATGTGTTGCGCCTTTACAAACAATTTAAACGCATAAAAACTTAATCGATTTCGTTGATATTGCAAATAAGTCCGTTTGAAAAACACAGTTTAAAGACCTTCATTTTATCATTATATAATAAAAGGTATTCGTCGGCGGTGGGCAACGGGATAATTTCGCAAATTTCGCCGATAAACGAATAAAGCGAATTTTGCCTTTGATACATTTCCGTGGTAAGATATTCTTTTAAGTCCCCCTTTGCCCGCATTTCTTCAAAAAACAGCATGCCTTTCATTTCCTCGGGAAAGGTCTTGTCAAGCGTCGCGGCAACCTCGTAATGGGTGCATTTAAAAGATTTTTCCTCTTCCCAAGTGGACGTAATGACGTGCTTTTTGCTGTCTGAAAGGCATTGTTTAATATGCAAATGCGAGTCCAAAGTAAACGACTCGATTGCTTTTTCAAACCGCAAATCGAGGCTGTAAACCTCGTAAACGATTAGCGTGTTTATTGCGTTTCCCGTTAAAAAAATATAAGCAAAACTTTCGCCGTTTTTGTTTGCGCTGTCGATTTTTATCTCGTTTGGAGCAAACGGTATCTCCAAAACGTCCACGTTTGAGTTTGTCGACGTGATAAGCCTAAGCCGCCCGTCGGACACGGCTGTTACGGAAAACTTGTTTCCGTTTATATATTTTTCCGCATATGCAAGCACTTTATACGGCAACGATTCTTGCGGAAAATAAAGCACGCGCACAAAAGTGCCGTTTAAGGTGTTTAAAACGCTCACGTTTTTACACAGCGACGGTTTCGTTATGTCAAAAGCGATGGGGCATTTGCCGTCGAGCGGCAAAATTTCAACTATGGTAAAATTTTTGTCTATGGGGAGAATGTTTCTCGAAACGTTGCCATAAAGCGTGCCGTCGAGTTTAAGCGCGGCCGGCGTGGGTGAATAAAAGTAATACATACTTAAATATATTTCGTTTTTAGTGAGTGTATGTATAAAATCAATTATCCAAGGCAACAATATTGGTGTAAAAAGCGAAATTTAACGCCGCTTTTGCATAGTTGTTTCAGTGCTTTTATCGCCATAAATAATCGGTTTGTGCGTTTCGGTTGGATATTGAAAATTTTACTCGCTTGCACGAGTGAAAATTTCTGTTAAAAACGGATTAAGTGCGGCAAAAGTCAAAGCGGCATGGTTTCGGTTAAAATTTATAACGAAAAAATTTAAAAGGAGGAATAAATGAAAGGTTTTAGTCCAGACGAGATAAAAAGACTAATTTATCTCGCCGACAAAAACAAAAGAGAAGGCAAAAGTTTATCGGAGGTGTTTAGGCAGTTTGCCGCGGAAAGCGGTCGAGCAAAGGGCAGCGTGAGAAATTTTTATTATAATTTGCTGTCGGGTGCGGAAAAGGGCGACGAAAGGTGTTTAAATTATTTAAAAGGAACTTCATTAAAGAGCGAAAAATTCGATAAGTTTACTCGCAAAAACGAAGAAGCGATGCTCGAAAGTATTTTCACCGCCGTGGGGCAAGGTAAATCGGTGCGCCGAGCGATAATCGACCTTTCGGACGGCGACGAAAAAACAATTTTGCGTTATCAAAACAAATATCGCAATTTAATACTCAAAAATCGTCCGCTTGTGGAAAGCGTGGTTGAAAAAGTGCGTCAAAAGGGCATAAATCTCGTTTCGCCGTATAAAAAGACGGTCAACGACGTAATGCTTTTAAACAGACTTAAAAACGAAATCAATTCGCTTGTCGGCAAAATTTCCGACGATTTGCGCAAGGAAAATTATTCGCTTAAAAAGCGCATAGAGATGCTCGAAAGCGAAAACGCAACTCTTTTGGCGTTAAAGGACAAAACTACGATTTCAAAAGCGGTGGGGTATTATACCGACAACAAAAAAATTTTATAAGCCGCTGTAAGTAAATTTCCCATCGTAAATATTGCGCATTTTTTAGCGGTCGGGATAAATACAGATAAAAATTTTTTAAATTTAATTTATAAAAAATCAAAAGCCGTACGCTTTTTATAAGGCGCGGTTTTTATTTTTATGTCGTTTTTACAGCATACGTTTGGTGCAAAAACGACATAAACCCCACCCGCAAAATTACATTTACGCCGATTTTTAAAAAATTGCATAATTTTCGGCGGGTATTGCAAAAAACGTATAATTGTGATATAATAAAAAACGGACTAAAAAAACGGAGCGAAGGCAAATTGAAAACGCTTAACGAAATTTTACTTAACGTGGAAAAGCCGTCGAGATATATCGGCGGAGAATACGGCGAGGGAAATTTGCAGTGGGACAAGTTTAACTACTGTATTTGTTTTCCCGATATATACGAAGTGGCAATGTCGAATCTCGGCATAAAAATCGTCGAGGACACGATGAAAAAGGTGGACGGAGTAAACGTCGACCGCTGTTTTGCCGTGGGCAAAGATTTCGGCACGGCACTAAAAGAAAACAACATTCCCCTTTATTCGTTGGGGCTTAAAAAACCGCTTAAAGATTTCGACATGATAGGTTTTTCACTCTCGTATGAAATGAGTTATACCACCGTTTTATACATGCTCGATTTAGCGGGCATTCCGCTCACGGTAGAGGAAAGAAAAGGCGGCAATTGGCCGATTATTCAAGCGGGCGGCGTGTGCGTGTGCAATCCCGAGCCGCTTTCCGATTTTATTGATATTTTCACCATAGGCGACGGCGAAGACTGCATGCGCGACCTTGCAAAACTCGCTTTAGAGACAAAAAGCAGAGAGGAATTTTTGCACAGAGCGAGCGAGGAAATTCAAGGCGTGTACGTGCCCGAGTTTATGACGGTAAACTACAACGACGACGGAACTATACGTTCGTTTGAAAGCAAATATAAAGTAAAAAAAGCGATGTGTAAAAATCTCGACGACGCGGCTTTTCCCGATCATTTCTTATCGGCAAATACCGAGGCGGTGTTCGATAGAGGCATCATAGAGGTGTCGAGGGGTTGTTACAGAGGTTGCAGATTTTGCCAAGCGGGTTTTGTGTATAGACCCGTAAGACCCAAAAAAGTAGACACTCTCGTAAAGCAAGCGTGCAGTATTGTCCGCAAAGGCGGTTTTGACGAACTCAGCATGAACAGCCTTTCGACGGGCGATTATCCTTATTTGCCCCAACTTATCACCGAGTTAAAAGAGCAACTTCCCGACGTAAATTTGGCGTTGCCGTCACTCCGTCTTGACAGTTTCGACAGCGAATTCGTGCAAGAAACGAGGAAAAACAGTCTTACTTTCGCGCCCGAAGCGGGTACGCAACGACTCCGCAACGTAATAAATAAAGACATCGACGAAAGCGAAATAGCGCGTGCAATCGACATGGCTTTCGACGTTGGGTATTCGAGCATAAAATTGTACTTTATGATAGGTTTACCCACCGAAACAGACGACGATTTAAACGGTATTTGCGATATCGTGGATAAAATAAGGGATAAATATTTGCAAAAACCCAAAATTTTAAGGGGTCTTCGCATAAGCATAAGCGCGTCCACGTTTATCCCCAAGCCGTTTACCCCTTTCCAATGGGAAAGACAGATAAACAAAGAAGAACTCAAGCACAAACTTGACGTTTTGAGAAAAAGACTTTTCATCAAGGGCGTAATAGTTTCGTGGAACGATTTTGAACTGTCTCAAATCGAAGCGGTGCTTGCAAGGGGAGACAGAAGGCTGGGCAAAGTCATTGCCGAGGCTTACAAAAACGGCGCATATCTCGAGAGTTGGAACGAATTTTTCGATATCGAAAATTGGAACAAGGCGTTTTCAACTTGCGGACTTACCCCCGAAACGTACACGAGAGAATATCGTGAAGACGAAATTTTGCCGTGGGATTTTATCGATATGATGATAGACAAAAAGTTTTTATTGCGTGAAAGGCACACGGCTTACGAGTCGAAGGTAACGCCCAACTGCAAAAAGCAATGCAACGCTTGCGGTATTCAAAAAGAGTATAGGTGCAAATTATGATAGTTTTTCGTTATTCAAAACTCGACGGCGGACAATTTATTTCTCACCTTGACACAATGCGGCATATTCAAATGACGCTTATAAGGGCGGGCATACAAGTCGCGCGAAGCAACGGTTTTGCTCACAGAATGACGGTCAATATGTCTTCTCCCGTGCCGGTAGGGCAAAGGACGATGGCAGAATATTGTTACGTCGATACCGACACCCCCGCCGAGCAGTTTAAAAATTTATTCAACGAGTTTTCCCCAAAATGGATAAATTGCATAGAGGCTTTTTCGGTAAACAAAAAGTGCAACATAGCAAACATTTTAAACCGCGCCGAATATGAAATTTCGGGCATAAATTATTTCGACGTAAACAAGGTTTTGGACAGTATTACGTACACCGTTATCGATAAAAAGGACAATGTCAAGGAAGTAAGAGACAAAATTTACTCGCTTGAATTTTTATGTAGCGGCGCGCTTAAAGCCGTGCTTGCGGCGGGTAACGAACCGCTTAGGGCGGACTATTTGGCAAAAAAACTCACTGCCGATTTCGGCGGAAATTGTACCGATATTTTAAAAACTCAATCTTTTGTCGGCGATGAAACCGTGCGCGCGGTATTGGAGAGGGATTATGTCTAAACGTATTTTGCTTGACAGCGTGGGCGACAACATAATAGCCGCCCTTGCGGACGACAACAAATTGCTCGAATACCAACTCGAAAGGAAAAACAAAACCGTCGTTGCGGGAAGTATTTATAAAGGCAGAGTAGAAAATATCGTCGGCGGCATGCAAGCCGCGTTTATCGACGTGGGGCTACAGAAAAACGGATATTTATACCTCGGCGATTGCGAAGTGCTTTACGACAAATCGGTGCTCGAAGAAGACAACGTTCAACTCAACATGCCAGAATTGCACGTGGGCGACGAGGTGCTTGTTCAAGCGGTAAAAGACCCCGTCGGCACAAAAGGAGTTAGGCTTTCGACCCAACTTTCTTTCGTGGGTAGGCTTTTGGTGTATATGCCGTATATCGATTACATAGGCGTTTCTCGCAAAATCACCGACGAGGGCAAAAGAGACAAACTCACCGCATACGCCGATTCGATAAAAAGACCTCAAGGCGGGTTTATCGTGCGCACCGCCGCGGAAAACGCAACCAAAGCGGAACTTGCTCGCGACGCGAAATATTTGCTTGAGGGGTTTAACGATGTAATGTCGGCTTATGCCGATGCCGCCGCCCCCGCGACCTTGTACGAAGAGGGTAATTTGGCAAACAGAATGCTCCGTGATATCGACAGCAGAGATATTCACGAGTTTTTGGTGGCGGATAAAGATTTATACGATTACGTAATGAAAGCCGCCTCGAAAAGAGCGAAAGACGACATAGAAAAAATATCTTATTATGGCGAAAAAGAGGATATATTCAAGCATTACGGACTTATTGCCGAGGTTGACAGACTGCTTAGAAATAGGGTCGATTTGCCCAACGGCGCGTATATAATCATCGACAAAACCGAGGCGTTGACGGTAATCGACGTAAACACGGGCAAATTCACGGGCGTCGATTCGCTTGAAGAAACTGTGTTTATCACCAATGTTTCGGCGGCTAAAGAAATCGCTCGACAAGTGCGTTTGCGCAACATAAGCGGCATAGTTATCGTCGATTTTATCGATATGCACAAAGAAGAACACCGCAACGCCATTTTAAGCGTGCTTACCGAGGCTCTTTTGACCGACAGAACCAAATGCAACGTCATCGGCATGACGGGTTTGGGGCTCGTGGAATTTACGAGGAAGAAAAAGAGGAGAGAAAGCGCGTCTATGCTCGTTCAACCTTGTCCTTATTGCAAGGGCGAAGGCACGATTTACAGCAACGAATACGTCGTTATGAAAATAAGGACCGCGCTTTTAGATTTATTCGCGCAAGATTATGCAAGCGCGATTATCGATTTAAACGTCCACGTGGCAGAGGCTTTGATAGATAGCGGCTTGCTTAAAAAGGATATAGAAAAAATTTACAAGGGCAAAAAATTGTTTATCGTTCCGCACAAAACCTATCACCACGAATTTTTTATCGTAAAAGGCGACAACTCTTTAACGCCCGAACTTCCGCAAAACGCAGTCGAAATACAATAGCGGTTGAATAAAACAGAAAATAAACGCTGTTGAAAAATATATGACATATGCGGTTGAAATAAAAAATTTTAAAATTTAACGACTTAAAAATTTAACATTGCAAAAACAGAAAAACAAAAAACAAAAAAACGCTGTTCCGATAAAAGTGCGGTTTTTATAGGAAATTATTAAAATTAAATTTTAGAATCGCGCTTTCAAAAGATGACAAAAGGCTCACGGAGAAAATTTCCGTGAGCCTTTTTTAAAACGCAAATTATAATTAAAACTTTATGAATTTAATATCTTTTGAAAAAACCGTAATCTTACTTTCATAATTTCATTTAGCAGTCCGCTGTTCTTTGCAATATCATATCCGTGCATAGCGGCTTTAATTTCGTGCAGTTCCGCATAAACTCCGCATTGCTTCAACGCCTCGGCATATTTTATTCCTTCGTCGTGCAGACAATCATATTGCGCCACTTCAATATAGGCGGGCGGCATTCCGACAAGCGAAGTCTCCATCGGGGAAAGATACGGAATTTGTGTTGCGTCTAAATCCTTTACGTACATTTTAAAATACTTTTCCATATCTTTACTGTTGCACATAGGGGTATCGGTATAACGTCGATAACTTTCCGTGTTCATACGTCGGTCTACAAGCGGATATAACAGCATTTGCGCTTTCGGCAAAGTTAATCCCGCGTCATTTGCCATAAGGCATAAAACGGTTGCTAGATTTCCGCCGGCACTGTCTCCGCAAACAAGTATTTTCTCTGTGTCAACGCCTAATTTCTCGGCGTTTGAAATCACCCACCGATAAGCGCTTAAACAGTCGTTCGGCGCGGTCGGAAAATTATATTTCGGCGCAAGTCGATAATCAATAAATACAGTTTTCACTTGCAATTCTTTCGTAAATCGCCGAGCCAAGGTAAAATGATGCGGAGCGGCGTTGAATACAAACCCGCCGCCGTGAAGAAAGAAAAGACAAGGCGTTTTTTCGTCGCATTGTTTCGGAGTATAAAGCAGTAATCGTATATTTGCGCCGTCCGTTGCGGGAACGTGATACTTCGTTACGCTTACTTCGGAGTCATCTTTTTCCATTCCGTACAGAACGCCCATCAGTTTCTGCAATATGCGGTCGAAAAACGGATTCAAAATAGCCTTTTGTTTTTCGTAAGGCTTTAAGTCTTGGTGAAATATATATTTTTGTTCTTTCACAATGATACCCTCAACATTATCTTTTTGGTAAAACACCGTTTTGAATGACCTTATAACGTCACATAGCAAAAACACAATGTTGCTATTTCAACAAGGGTATTATATAGTATATCCGAAGAAAAGTCAAGAGGGGGACTTATTATGAAATTGATTATTATTTATTATTCCCGTTCCGTATAAAATTTTTGATAAACCGCTTTATTGCCGAGAAAATATTGTCGTTTTGCCAAAAATATTATTTTTGCGGCGGCAAACATAAAAGAATGTCGATAAACGCAAAAAGGGTGGCGGCAAACGATGAAACCTAAAGGCAAAAGGTGGCGGCAAACGTTGAAAACTAAAGACAAAGGGCCGCAAAATATAAAAACGGCAGACGTTAAAATAAAGATTATTAGTAAAACAAAAATTTTAAAACGGGTGCAAAACCACGCACTCGCCCGTGCCAACGTCTTGATACATTACCCAATACCCGTCATTTTGGTTGCCGAAAAGCGACGACGGAATAAAAGACGAAATACCCTTTAAAATTTCGGGCTGGTTTAAATAATTCCCCGGTATGCCGTAACATATGTAAGAGGGCATCTCCCCGTGCAAAATTAGTCCTACGACGTAATATTTGTTCTGCCCGCACGAAATTTTAGCCCACTTGCTGCCGTTTATCAGTTGTTGCAAGTCGTTTTCGCGCTCGTATTTTTCAAAAATATCGTCTAACAAGTCTCTTACTTTATCATAATACCCGAAGTTTCCGCAATTTCCGTTTGGGGTAGTCTGTTCTTTAAAAAAATCAGTTTCGCTTTGAGTAAACGTATGCCGTAACGTTTGTTCTTTTTCTTGTTTTGGGTCAAAAGAGAAAGTGTTGCCATTCTCGTCAAAAGAGCGTAATTTTTGTTGGTCATAATCGCGAATTTTCAGTCCTTTAAGGTCAACGTCTGCGTTTTTAAAGTAGTTGTCTTCGGCGACGGCGTCGTCGTTGTAGGCTGTTCGTCCGAATGAGTCTGCGTCGTCAAAAACTGTTTCTTTCTCGATGTAAGTCTGGTATTTAGTGTTCTTGTAAATCTTCTCATGGTATTTTTTTAAAATCTCCGTAAATTGTATTTTGCTTTCTCCGCACGCGCCGTAAGCGATAATTTCGTCGTTTTTGTTTAAAACGTACACGCTTACGCCGTTTTCTATGTCAAAATCGCGACTGAAAGAAAGTTGTTGGTCGTTTAAATTGAAATTCGGCGAAGCAAACTGAATTTCTCCGCTTAACGAGCAGAGTATAAGCGTAGCCGCTTGCGTTTGAGAAAAGTCGGTGAGCATTAGTCTTGCGGATAATCCCGAATAACTTTTTTGCAAAATCACCACCGCGCGGCTATTTTGCGCGTTTAAGTTGTCGCGCATTTTCAATACTATTGTTTTTTTAACAAAATTCATATATATTACCTGTCAACAACTTTAACGAAATTTAATAAGTTTAATATAGTCGCGTGAAATTTAAGCCTTTTAAAAATAAAATTTCTTGCGACTTAATTTGCAATATAAGAAATATAGAAAGATATATTTTCGTCTAAATTATTATATATGAAATATAAATTTAAAACGAAATATCTCGGCCCCTTTGTGCAAAGGGGGCTGTCAGCAAGGCTGACTGAGGGATTGTCTGTTTTAATTTATAAATCGATTTTTTTTAATGAAAATCGGCTTGTATTATAAATATTTGCTTTACAATCCTTCCGTCGCGCGTTCCGCGCGCCACCCTCCTTTACACAAGGAGGACTGAAACTTAAAGTGAATAAATTTAGAAAAATCAAGGCAAACGAGCGCAATAATACCGAGTTGTATTAAAAGCAAGTTTAACGACGATTTTGCAAGTTTTTATTTCTTACAGTATATATCATTTAATAGCGCAAATATTGTGCAAAAAGGTCGAATTTAGGGTAATGTTGTAGTTTTCTTTATTTGTAAATTTCAGACTAACAAATTAAATTTGCGGTAAAACTTTTTATGCCGCTTTGTCGCTTTTATTCCATACGTATGCTGTAAAAACGGTAAGATTAATACCGACACAGCCGTAAAAATTGCAAATCGACGATAGGTTAAATAATAAAAATTGTCAAGGCGTAAATTTTAATAGACTAAATAAAATCGCACCATATACACACGTGCCGTATCCGACATGCGCCAAGGCTCGCCCAAAATATAGCGTATTGTACCCGATAAACTGTAAATTATTTATTTTTAATTCGTTCGTCAATGCGCGCCGCCGCTTCGTTGTGCCTTTTCAACAAATCAAAGGTGTAAGTTTTTGCGTTTTTATCGGTGGGGCGTGAGTTCTGCGCACCGTCATTCAAATTTTGCGCGCTATTGTTTAAATTTTGCGCACCGCCACTCAAATTTTGCGTGTTTCCGTTTAAATTTTGCTTGTTATTATCGGCGTTTTGCACATTCCCGCCCGTTTGAGACTGCGCGCCGTTATATTTGCCGTTGTTTCCGCTAAAGCCCCCGCCCGAGTTTCCGTTTGCACCCGAGTTTCCGTTTACACCCGAATTTTGGGTGGCGTTTTGTCCGTTTAAGCCTCCGATAGAGCCTTCGTTTGCGCTTTGCGAAGAGGAAAAACCGCCCGTCAACTTTTCAAAAACGTCCCAAAGATTAAGTTTACCCATAGAAAATCTCCTAAATCGTATAAATGTTGTCAAAAATTTTCAAGAAAAGGATTGATTAAATTTGAATTATAGTATATAATATTAAAGTGTATCCATATATTTATATTTTTATGGGTGGCTGAAAAAATTTATTCCCAAAAAAAGGAGTTAAATTAAATGTTTAAGAAAATTTTAAGTTTGTTGGCTTTAATTGCTATGTGCGCAGTGCTTTTCTGCGGTTGCGGAAAAGAAAGCAGTTGGAGTGTTAAAAAGGTAAACTATGCCGGCGAAGTTAGTTCTAACGGCGGTTTCCTTGTAGAAAAAGGCGACTACGTTTATTTTATAAACGGTAACGAGGGTTATACCGCAAGCAACAATTTCGGCGACCCCGTAAAAGGTTCGCTCGTAAGAATGAAGAAAAGCGACGTATCCGCTCCCGAAAAAGCGGAAGTAGACGTACTTGTACCCAAGGTATTGTCCTCGGGCGATTACGAAGCGGGCGTATATATTTACGGCGATTACGTTTATTACGCAACCCCGACTTCCATTAAGGACAAAACGGGTACGATTCAAAACGAATATCTCGATTTCTGCAAAATGAAACTCGACGGCAAAAACAACACCGTTCTTCAAAGAGTAGAAGGCAACGCAACTACGTTCAGATTTGTTGAAAGCGCAGACGGAAAAGTTTATCTCGTATACATCACTACTGCCGATTCAAAAACGGTTATCAACGTTTATGACAATTCGGGCAATAAAGTGTTCGTTTCCGATGCCGTAAGTGCTTACGTATTCGGCGACGCAAACGACAACTGCATGTACTTTACAAGAACGACTCACAACGAAGACCTTGACACCGACGAAAGTTTCAACGACCTTTACAGATATTCTTTCGGCGCAAAGGAAGAGGAAAAACTCATCACGGGCGCAGGTTCTTATAGAGACGACGGTATCCCCGGCACGGGTTCTTTGGGCGTAACTTACACGCTTATCAAGTACACGGGCGGCACGCTTTACTATTCTTATGCGCAAGTTTCGTCTTCGTCCGACGCGGCAACCACTTACAAGGCAGTAGAGGCTTCCACTCTCGTTAAAGGAGAATATAAAAACAACCTTGCAAAGGGCGACGTTATTTCCAACGGAACAAACGCAAGCACGATTTTCTCTTCAAAGACTTATTATTACGCAAAAGACGCTATTTTGTATGTTGGCGATAAGGGTCTTATGAAGTACGATTACACTAAAGAAAGCGATACTACCACAAACTTCGGCGTTACTTCTATATATTATGACAGCACGGTTACGGGTGCTACGATAGCCTTTGTAAAGGGCGATTATATGTATTTCACCGCAAGTTCGCTTTATTACAGAATTAACCTTGCAAAACTTCTTGCGGGCGAAAAGGCAGAACTCGAACAAATTACTTATCTTACGGCAAACACAAGTTGGTACAATGCCGAAGTAGTCGGCGACAGACTTCTCGTTTGTTTAAACGCAACCAACTGTAACGGATATATTTATTCTTGTCCGCTTGACGTAAAGGAATATATCAAAACGACTCACGCTTCCGACCTTGACGGGCTCACGGGCGACGAATACGACGAAAAACTCGACGAACTCATGACCGATTATCAAGACCTTCTCAAGGGCAGCAAGTACGAAAATCGTAAGGCATTGGGCGATATGCTCTGCGGAAAGTACAGCAGCAGCGACAAAAAGACTTATGACGACGCGCTTGACTCGTTGAAAGATTCCGAATCCAACAAATAATATATCATTATATATATAATAAGAGGTTGCAATGTTTTGCAGCCTCTTTATTTTTTACCATAACGACGTTTATTTTCGTTTTTTAATGGAAAGCCGTGCAGTGTGGGGTAATCGTGTAAAGAGTTTATCTTTTGCGTTTTTTAAGGCAAAAAGTAATAAAACCGATAGCCGTTGTTGAGTTTGTTTATATTTTTAGTGTTTTTTAATAATGCAAAAAGTTTGAGTGTAGTATATTGATATTTAGGTTAAAAACAAAAAACCGCCGACAAATACAAAGCATTGATAGTTCGCGCTATAAAAATGCTTTCAAGTCGGTGGTTTTTTGTATTGTTGGGCGACAAACGTTTCTGCCGTTTTTATTGCTTAATAATATATTACTCTCAATATTTGAGAAAGTCAAGTATAAAATCTCAAAAATTGATATCATATAATTGTGGGTCGTAAAATCGCGACGAGTTGATTTTTAGCGGCGCAAATTAAAACACGACGGAGTTGCGGACTTTTTAAATTAGTTTTCGACTTCTTATTGTAACAATGATGAATTTTGCAAAAAATTTAAAGAAATTAAGACAAGACAATAATTTAAGTCAAGAAGATATTGCCGAAAAACTAAATACTTCATTTAAAACCGTATCGCATTGGGAAACGGGGTATTCCGAACCATCGCTTACGCAATTAGAAAAGTTATCTAAAATTTTCGACGTCACAATTGACGAACTTATAAAAGATTAAATTTAATTTAACCACGACAGACTGTAAAAAACAGTCTGTTTTTTATTTTTCAAAATTAATTTAAAAACCGCTTGGTAGATATAGAAACAATGTGAGCGGAGCAGAGTTCTTTTCAAAATTAGCAAATAAAAAACGAAAACTTTATCATTGTTTTAATAAAACAAACTAAAAAATAAAACGAGGTTTTTGTCGAGCGAGATTTAAAAAATTATGTCAAAATAATAAATTTTTAGTCGAATATGTAAATTAAGCCGCAAAATGTTTCAAAAATTATCAATTTACACCAACATTTTGAATGTAATTTTCAAAATTCGACAATGTTTTACAATATTTTTTAATATTTTACAAAAATAGTTCTTTAAAATACTATATTTTTACAAAATTATGTGGTATAATGTATATACAAGGTAAATCTTATGACAAATTTTGAAAATTTGCGTCGTTAAGCATTAAAGGCAAAAGGTTTACTTTAATAGTTTATATGATGGGAAAAGGGAATATCGTTAAAAGTTTATTGCTTTTGCGAAAAAAATAAAAATTTAAAGATAAGGAGAAAATGATTATGGCAAAACACACAGTGGTGGTACTTCTCGACAACGAGGAGTACTATAAGGAGATGGAAAGGATATTTTCCGACCTTGACAAATTTGAAATAGTCGGATATTCCGGCGACGGCAGAGAGGGTATCGAAATTGTAAAACGCACCCGTCCGGAGATATTAATTCTTGACCTTATATTAAAAACGTGTGACGGTTTTGCCGTTATGGACAAGTTGGCAAGCGAGGGCATCGACGTAAAAACTGTAGTTATAAGTTCGTTTTCAAGAGAAGAAATTATCAGCAAGGCAATTGCGCGCGGCGCACTTTATTATATGGTAAAACCCGTTCCGTCGGGACTTTTGAAAAGCAGACTTATCGAACTTGTCGATTTAATGCCGGCTGCAGCCAAAGTTAAAGAGTCCACCGATTATTACCCCGTAAGCAAAAGCAGTCTCGACGAGAAAATTAGCAAAATTTTCATAAGCGTAGGCATACCGCCGCACATAAAAGGTTATTCTTACTTGCGCGAGGGTGTAAAACTTGCGGTAAAGCAACCCGATATTATCAACAGCATTACTAAAAAGTTATATCCTATGATAGGCGAAAAGTATTCCACTTCGGCTTCTAAAGTAGAAAGGGCTATAAGGCACGCCATAGAAGTGGCTTGGAATAAAGGAAGAATCGACAGCATAAACAACATTTTCGGAGTGCGCGCGTATATTGGTAGTGAAAAGCCGACCAACGGAGAATTTATCGCGTTGATTGCAGATAAAATGCTTCTTGACGGTGCTTAAAATATGAAAAAGGTATAAAAATGCAAAAAATTTTAAAAAAATTCAAAAAATTAACAAAAAACAGTTTACAAATAAATACAATGTTACTATAATAACAAGGCTATGATAAATCGGCAATGCGATTGTTATGCGTAAATATGCCGACTGCATGGAGGAGTTTGATGGCAAACTATAAGAAATGCCCGAGATGCGATATAAATTGGATTCTCGATGATGAAAACTATTGTGATATTTGTAAGGCTGAACTCAATATCGGTCCTAAAATAGATTTTGACATGGATTACGACGATTCCGACGAAAAACTTTGCCCCGTTTGCAAGCGCAATTATATTAAAGAAGACGAAGATATGTGCGAGCAATGCAGAGAAGACATGTTAAACGAAGAAGACACAAGCGACGATATCGATTTGGATAAAGACGAAGAGTGGAGAAATTACCTCGACGACGACGAAAAAGAAGCCATTTCCAACAAGGGCGACGACGAAGCAGAAGAAATTTCGCTTTCTCAACTCGCCGAAGAAGAAAAGGAAATGTTTAAAGACGACGATGACGAGGAAGAAGAGGACGACGATTATTATGACGACGATTTCGACGATGACGAAGACGAAAAACGCCGCGATGACGACGATGATTTTGAAATTCCCGAAATAGACCCGCAAGACTTCGAGGAAGAGGACGACGAAGACGAAGTTGACGACGATGACGACGACGAAGACTGATTTTTAAATTTTTGAATAAAATTTCTGCAAATTGTCGATAATTTGCCTATGATTAAATCAAGTGTAAATATCGACTCTATAAAAAGCGAAATAGCAAAACTTAAAGGTCAAGACGTAAACGTAAAAGTGAATCTCGGCAGAAATAGGACGGCGTTGTACGTCGGTAAGGTTGCCGGCGTATATCAAGATATATTTACCATAATGCCGTACGGACAATTTAAAGGTAAAACCACCTTTTCTTATTCGGAGATAATTTGCGGAAACGTAATAATTAAAAAAGCAGAAGAAAACGCCAAAGACGTTGTTTTAAGACCATAGCAGTGTGAAATGCACACCGCCGTGGTCTTTTAATTTGCATTTTTGGCAAAAGGGGGAAACGCGTGTTTTATTGAAGGATAAAAAGCGCATAAAAGCGCATTTTAAAAATAAAATCAAGTTTGCAAGCATACAATTAAAAACCTCTTCATAAAATATAGCAGTCAATAATAACGGAGGTATTATATGTTTACACAGCCCGAATATGCAGAGTTGGATTATAAAGTAATTAAAGAATTGATCACGCAGTTAAAAACGGATACCGAATATTCCGTATCGCAAGAAAATTTAATTTCGGTAAGAGCAAAGCCGTATTACGTATCGCACGAGGCGGTTGACGGCAAAATCACGTTTAAAGGATTTTTGGTTTATTCGATTATAATTAAGGTCGAAGGCGGTTGCGAAAAGGTCGAAAAAAGAGAAGATTTCGAGGGCAAAATAGAGGATAATTGCATTGCAAGCGGCGCAAAATGCTTTATAAAATTTGAAAGCGACGGCGTAGAAACCGCATTTAACGGCGACAACGCTACTTTTTCGTGCGTTATAAACGTAAACTGCAAACTTTACGAGAGCAAAAACGTAAAATACGTTTGCGGCGGCAACGGTTTAAACGTGCTTACTTCGCCCGTAGAAGTTTGCAAACACACGTGCTCGGTGAGCCGTTCGTTCGATATCGAGGACGAATTTGAAATAAACAATTTGTATAAAGACGTGTTAAGTTATGACAGCGTGTCTTACGTGACGGGCGTAAAGTGCACCGTCGGCAGGATAATAGTCGACGGAAACGTGATTTTGTCGCTTTGTTTGTTGCCTTTTTCGCAAAACAGCGATATAATAAAGGAAAGAAGAGAAATTCCGTTCAGACTCGAAATCGACTGCGACGAGGTAAATTCGGACTCGTTTGCGTGCATTGCGGCAGTGACTCGCAAAACCGCGCTTAAAGTGTTTGTAGACGAAGAGAAAAACAAAACCACCGTGAGCGGAGTAGTCACGGTGTGTCTTGCGGGCGACGTGTTTAACTGCGAGCAAGTGTCGATTTCGTGCGACGCATACTCCGATAAATGCGTTACCGACTGCAAATACACGGTTGCGTGTATGCAAAAATTCGATAAAACGGTGAGCGGAACTAACAACGTTTTCAGCAAGGCTGTGTGCGACGTACCCGAAAATTCGAGATTTGTGTGTAACTTCGATGACAACTTGACGGGACTTAATTATTCTCTGTCGAGCGGCGTTATAGAGGTGAGCGGAACAATTCAAACGACGGCTTTATTCAACGTCGACGGCGAATTGATCGCCCGCTCGGCAACCGCTCCGTTTAGTTTCACTTTACCGTTTGACGGCGACGAAATAAAGATGTTTAGCGGCGCGCTTTTAAAGTGCAACGGCAAAATGCGCAGCGGCGCGATCGAGATGGACTGTGAAGTGTTTACGCAATACGTAGCGTTCAAAAATGACAATATCACATTGCTGGGCGGCGTTGTAGAAGGCAAAGAAAGAGAAGAAATAACCGCGCCCATAAGCGTGTATTTGCCCAGAAAAGGCAGCACCATGTGGCAACTTTGCAAAGACGTTTGCATGCGCGAAGAAGACATTTTAAAACTTAATCCCGACTTGGCTTTCCCCCTCACGGGCAACGAAAGGATAATTATTTATAGAAGATAAAATTTTATAAAAAATAAAATTGCGGCTAATTAACGGCGGCTTAATTACGGTTTTGTCGCCGATAATTTGTCGCGGCGAGGTAAGGTTAAAAACTACAAACGGTTTGTTTGCGCTTGCTAAATAGTAAAAATTCACGGGCTGATTAAAAACGCGTAAAATCGGCAAAAATGTGCAAAGCACATAAAACGTTTAAATTGCGCGTTTTTAAAAAGTCGGATAAAACGATATATATAATAAAGGAATAATGCAAATGAGGACGGTCAAGATAAATGCGCCCGCCAAAATCAATCTCACGCTTGAAATTGTGGGCAAAAACGAAAATTATCATATGCTCGACACGGTGGTCAGTACCATAAATTTGTTCGACGTAATCACCGTAAGTCCGCGCAAGGATGATAAAATCAACGTAAAAACCACGGGACTTTCTTTAGAAGAGAGCATTTTGCCCGAAAACGACAACGCATATCTCGCGGC
Source organism: uncultured Clostridia bacterium (assembly GCA_934249265.1). Classification (GTDB taxonomy): domain Bacteria; phylum Bacillota; class Clostridia; order Christensenellales; family Borkfalkiaceae; genus CAKQKQ01. The sequence goes on from CAKQKQ010000001.1 coordinate 107,830, forward strand.
TAAAGCGTTTATGCAAAAGTTCAATACTTACGGCGCGGATATCAAAATTAAAAAAAATATCCCCATCGGCGGCGGCTTGGGCGGTTCTTCGGCGGATATTGCGGGTACTTTGCGAGCCTTGAAAGAGGTATATTCGGAGCATGACGAAATAGATTATTTCGGGCTAAAAGAAATTGCCGATTCTTTGGGCAGCGATTCGGGATATTTGCTTACGGGCGGTTTTGCAAGGCTTTCGGGCAAAGGCGAAATAGTTAAAAATATCGAGAGCGACAAAGAATTTCACCTTGTGCTTGTGGTTGCCGAGGGTGGGGTAAACACCGCTTTGTGTTTTAACGAGTACGACAAAACCCAAGAAAAAGACCCCGAAGTTTGCTCAAACAAAGTCGAGCAAATGCTTTTAAGCGACGACAACGAGTACATTTTGGGCGGCGTTGGCAACGATTTGTTTTTTGCCGCAAGCAAACTCAACCCCGAAGTGCGCAAGGCGTACGACGAGATAAAGTCGCTTTATCCTCAAGCGGTAAGCATGAGCGGAAGCGGCAGTACGGTATTCGGAATTTTTGAAACCGAAGAGACGGCGCGCTGGGCGCAGAACAAACTTATTAAAAAATTCGATAAAGTTTTTTACTGCAAAACCGCAAGTATCGAAAAAGTGAATAAGTATATTTTGTAACAAATTTTTAAACTTTTATCGTTTAATCGAGGTTGTGAGAGAGTTTTTTCTCACAATCTTTTATTTTTCGCCTTTTTTACTCAAAAATCGTCAAATTAAAGGCGTAAACGGTGTCAATAATCATTATGCAACAAAAAAAGAGGTGAATTATGAAAAATTTTTGCATAAGTTTATCAATTATCGGCATAATAATTTTGACAATAGTGATAGGTTGTTTTAATGCGGGAGGGCAAACCGAGTACCTTCGCATACACGTCAGAGCCAACTCTAACAGCGTCGAAGACCAATCCGTAAAGTACGAAGTCAGGGACGAAATCGTGACTTATCTCGCGCCGTACGTCGCCGAGTGCGACACAAAGCAAAAAGCGATCGAAATGCTCAACGCGCAAAGCCAAAACATACAAAATAAAGTAAACAAGTTTTTGCGCAGAAAGGGTTTTGATTACGGCTGTAAAATAAGGATAGACAACGAATATTTCCCCACGAGGGTGTATGACGGAGTGACGCTTGAAGAGGGCTGTTACGATGCGGTAATCGTCGAGTTGGGTAGCGGTAAGGGCAACAATTGGTGGTGCATAGTATATCCGCCGTTGTGTTTTACCAATGGCGAAGGCACGGTAAAATACCGCTCTAAAATCGAAGAAATCATCGAGAAATTTTTAAAGGACAACAAGTCTTGACGGGGTAAAACCTTTCCCCACAGCGATGATAAATCGAAGTAAAACGCCGTTTAATGCTCGGAAATGCTTTCTTTTTCGATAAAGCGACCGTTCACGAAAGGAGGAAAAATGAAAAAAACGTTTAAGATAGTCGTACTTGCCGTCGCTATAGTTACGTTGTGCGGAGTGGTCGCGGGCAATTACGCCGCAAACAGCAGTGCGTTTTACGCCGCTCAAAGCGTTCAAACCGCAACGTACAAGCAAGGCAGTAGGGGCGACATGGTAAAAAAGATACAGCGAAAACTTAAAAATTGGGGATATTACAGCGGTGGCGTCGACGGTATTTTCGGCGCGCAAACCAAAAAAGCGGTAATTTATTTCCAAAAGAAAAACGGTCTTACAGCCGACGGAATAGTCGGGGCGAAGACTTTAGCCGCTTTGGGACTTAAAGACAGCGGTTCTTCTTCGGGCGGTACTTCGTCTACGTACACAAATTCGGATATTAATTTGCTTGCAAGGCTCATTTACGGCGAAGCGAGGGGCGAAAGTTATACCGGACAAGTTGCGGTCGGCGCGGTCGTACTCAACAGAGTAAAGAGCGCGGCGTTCCCCAACACCATTTCGGGCGTAATTTATCAGTCTTACGCATTTACGGCGGTTGTGGACGGACAAATTAATCTCACGCCCAACGCTACGGCAATTGCCGCCGCCAAAGACGCAATGAACGGTTGGGACCCGACGGGCGGCGCGATATATTATTATAATCCGTCTACGGCGACAAGTTCGTGGATATATTCAAGAAAGACGCTTACCACTATAGGTAACCACGTCTTTGCGATATAAGGGAGGTTTTAAATGCAAGACAATAACAAGAAAAACAGCGCGGTAGAAAAAGCGGAAGCAATTGCAAACGGCAAAGAATGGAAGCAGTCGGAGCATACGTCTGCTGTAAAAGAGACAAACGACGTCAAAAAACCGACGAAAAAGTCAAACCAAAAGAATAATCAAGCAAAACTTAAAAAGGAAGAAAAAAACAGAGACCGCCGCATACGTTTGGCAGAAATAAGGGCGGAGAAAAAAGCGCAAAAGGAAAAACTTAAGGCTGAAAAAATAGCCGCAAAGGAAAAGAGAAAAGCCGAAATCAAAAAGATGCGTATTAAAAAAGCCGAAGAAAAGCAAAAGCGCAAAGATATGCTTAAAAAGGAAAGCAAAGAGCAGCGCGAAAAGAGAATTTTGCAAGAAAAGACGGCAAAGTTAAATGCCAAAAAAGAAATGAAAAAGGCAAAACAACAAGCCAAACTCGAAAAACAAAGACAAAAACAATTGGCATACAACGAAAAGCAAAGAATTAAAAAGGAAAAGAGAGAGCAAAAAGCCAAGGAAAGAAGAGAGAGAAGGAAAGACAGAAAGGGTTACGGCGGCTGGCTTGCGGCGGTAATTTCACTCGGTTGCGCAGTGGTGATTTTGCTTGGCGGCGTGGCATATATGTTCTTCAACGGTTCGCCCGTCGTGGCAAACGGCAACCAAATGATGTCGCGCGCTTACGAGCAAAACTTTTATGATTTAGTGGGTTACGTCGATTCGATGGACGCAAATTTATCTAAAATCGCGGTGAGCAACGACGACGGTAACAGACAAAAACTTCTCAACGAATTAAACGTTCAGTCAAACCTCGCCGTAGCGGACATTACCGAACTTCCGCTCGAGGACGAAAGCAGATATTACACCACTAAAATTTTAAACCAAGTGGGCGACTTTGCGGCTTATCTTTCTTCAAAACTTATCGACGGCGGCAAAGTCACTACCGACGATATGCAAACTATTGCCGACATGCAAAAAATCGTTTCCGAAATCAAGATGAGACTCGAAGAATTATCGGCAAAACTCGGCGACGGATATTCGTTTATGAGCATGGTCGATAAAAAGTCTGACGATTTAGTTATTTCCGAACTTAAAGACATTGAAAACATGGCTATAAATTACCCCGAAATGATTTACGACGGACCGTTTTCGGACGGACTCGAGACGAGAGAAGCAAAGGGTCTCGAGGGTAAAAAGGAAATTTCTCAAGACGAGGCAAAGGCGAAACTCGAAGAATATTTCGACAAATACGCGCTTGAAGATATCGTTTACGTGGGCGACACGCAAAACGGAAATATTCAGTCTTACAATTTTGAAGCCAAAGACAAAAACGGCGTGGGTTTGTATGCGCAAATCACAAAGCGCGGCGGATATTTAAATATGTTCAACTTCTACAAGACGTGCGACAAGACCAATTTCGACCTCGATGCGTGTCTTGAAATCGCACAAGAATTTTTGAACGAAATCGGCATGGAAAACATGAAAGCGGTTTGGTACAACGAGGACGGCAGAGAAGTAACCATAAACTTCGCTTACGAAATCGACGACGTAATTTATTATTCCGATTTAATCAAGATAAACGTTTGTCAAGAAAGGGGAATAGTAAAGGGCATGGTTGCCAACAATTATATTCTCAACCACACAAAGCGTAGCGCGGTAGAAGAACAAATTACCGAAAGCGAAGCGTTAGAGGCGTTGTCGCAAGATATCGACGTGGAAAACGTGAGACTTGCGGTTGTACCGGTGGGCAACAGCAACGAAAAGTTGTGTTATGAAATAAGCGGAACTTATGACGGCAGTATGTACTTTATTTATATCGACGCCGTGACCGGCAGAGAAGTAAATATTTTCAAGGTCGTCAAGACTACCGAAGGCACTCTTTTGGTGTAATTAAAGACTAAATAAAATTGCCAATAGTGGCAGAAAAGAAATAAAATATAAAATATTAAAAAGACTGTTTTACAGCGCACGTATTGCGTAAAGCGGTCTTTTTTTGTGTTTGAACGTGGTTTTGCGGGCGTTTGACGAGTAATTAAAAAACGGCTTTTTGTGAAATGTGATTTTAATTAAAAATTTTTCTTTAAAAGCATTGACAAGATAATATTTTTATTATATTTTAAAATTGACGATTTAAAAGGTGCGGCGCACTATCGAGCAAAAAGTAATGTGCGGTAAGTTAAAAACGAGGCGCACAAAGAGAAAACCACCGTGGCGTATAGTTGTGTAAAAACATAGCGGCATACCATTGGGTAAAAACTACCGCGCGGCAAAACGGGGAAATTTTAAAAGCGTTTGTGCATTTGGTTTGCACTTTTCATTCGTTCGCACGTTTTGGTTTGCGCACATTGTTTGTGTGGCGAAAGGGTAAAATTAATTAAATCGTTTAATCAAAATAAAATCATCGAAGGAGAGAAAATATGGAATACGCAATAATCATAGGCATAATTTTAGTGCTCGTATTAAACGTCGCCGTGCTTTTAAAACTCAAGGCAAACAAAAGCGTAACGGTTTTGGACGAGAGAGACAAACGCGAAATTAAAGATTCGTTTTCGTCAAACATAAACGCAATTACCGAAGCGTTGAAATATTCGACGTATAATTCGTCGCTTGCGATGCAAGAAAAACTCAAAGCGATGAACGATAAAATTTACGAAAATAGCGTGTTGATAGATAAAAGGTTTGAAAGCATTGAAAGAAGTCAGCGCGGTCAACTTGAAGAAATAAGGCAAACGCTTGAGCGAAACGTCAAAAACATGCAAGAGAGCAACGACAAAAAACTCAACGACATCAAGCAGACCGTCGATGAAAAACTCACCCAAACGTTAAACGATAGATTTAAAGAGTCCTTTAAATATCTCACGGAAGAACTTGAAAAAGTGACCAAAACGGTGGGCGAAATGCAGTCTATATCCAAAGATGTGGGCAATTTAACGAAGGTGTTGTCAAACGTAAAAACCACGGGTATTTTCGGTGAAATTCAACTCGGCGCGATTATCGAGCAAGTTTTGTCGCCTGACCAATATGTAAAAAACGTCGTCACCAACAAAAACGGTCGCGACCCCGTCGAGTTTGCGGTAAAAATGCCCGGGAATGGCAGCGATTACGTGCTTATGCCCATCGATTCTAAATTCCCTTACACCATTTACAACGATATGAAAGCCGCTTACGAAAAGAACGATTTTTCCACCTATAACGACAAGCAAAAAGAGTTAATTCAAAGGATAAAGGGTATGGCGAAGGATATAA
>CAKQKQ010000002.1 GCA_934249265.1 uncultured Clostridia bacterium
GTATATACCTTATTCGTTCTTCCGTTATTACAGCGTAGATATGCAAGTTTCGCAAAGAACGAGATTTTATCTCACGTTCGGCATGTGGAGAGCGACCGAATATATCGGCGCGCATACCGAATGGGGAACAGACCCCACAAAAGATTGGGACGGATGGAATTCGGTTACTTTCTCGTCGGGTTTCTGCGACCCGTTGTACCCCGATACTTACGCGGCTTATTTATATAACGGCAATATTGTTCCGCAAGACGAACTCATCGACGAAATGCCCGAACCGACCGATTCTTCGGTTGACGCAGTGCTTGACGAGGCGTATTGGAGCGGAAACAAAACCGCAACGCTCGCCCTTGAAGAATATACCGACAGAGACCGCGCCGACGCGCTTATTTATCGCGACGAAAAGGGCTTGAGGTTGGCTTTCGTGGGCTATGCAAAGCAGTTGACTAAAAAAGACGTAATAATGTTTTATATCAACACTTACGACCAATCGTTTAAAATCGGCAGCGATTATCTCGACGATTATTATACGGTTAGGGGGCAATATGCGGGCGAGGGAGACTTGCTTTTCAGAATAGAACTCGACCGTTCGCTTAAAGTGCAGAGAGGAAAATATAAAGATTGGGCTGACACCGTTGATGATTTGTCTTCGATTTCGATGCAAGTAAGCACCGACTGCGTGGGTTGCAGTTATATAGTGGAAATGTTCGTGCCTTACGAATTTTTATCTACGAGCACCCACACGGTTAAAAAAGACGATATTTTAGGCTTTGCGTTCCGCCTTGCGGGCGAAAACGAAAGGGGCAGCGTCGTTTGGAATAATTATCACTTCGGCGGAGTGTATTGCGACAGCGAAAGCCCCGCAAGTTACGTGAGAATGGACGCGGACGGCAATTTGTACGCCGCTCTCGACAATTCCGGCGATTACAAGGTGGACGGCATTTTCGACGAGGAATTGTATCAAAGTGAAAAAGCGACGCTCAATATAGACGATACGACGGCATACGTTTATTGCAGTGAAAAAGGCTTGCATTTAAAATACGAGTTCGGTAGCGGAGTGGATACGATAGGCTTTACGGTTTCTACGGTCGAACACAAACTCGGCGCGCCGTACGTTTACGATTACAAAATCAACCTTAAAAACGACGGAACGCTCACGTTCTCTTACGGCAACAGTCATGATTTTTACGAACCCGATATCTACGTTCCGTATTCCGCTCCGAGGGCAATCGTGCGCGCTGACAACGGAAAAACGGTGGCGGAATTGTTTATTTCTTACGATTATTTAAGCAGATACAACACTACGGGCAACTATACGCCCAAGGGATATATGCAAATCACCAAAGACGACGATTTAAGATTTGCTTTCGAGACGAGCAAAAACGGCGAAACACAAAAGAATTTTATTTACAATTCAAAAGCGGTTTCCGCAGACGCGTTAAATCCCGACACTTATTTGCTTTTACAACTTGTTTAAGGAGGCTAAATTATGAAAAACAGAAAAATATATATAGGTATTTGTTCTTTTATATGCGTAATATGCCTTGCGCTTTCGGCGGCGTTTGCAATAGGCGAACCCAAAGCGAGGGTAAAAGCAAAAGATTTTAATTTGAGAGATTTGCCGTATTATATGTCATCGATGAATTATTCGTCGGCGTCAAACTCTTCAAGCGGCAGTGCAACGGCAAACGCAAACGCTGTAAACGGCGGGGATATCACTCTCGGCTGGCAGGCTCAAATGAAAATTTACAACAGCGGTTTGTCGCTTATCACTTACAACAAAGACCAAGCGGCTTTTGTAGAAATAATACTTTCCGAAGTGCACGATTACGTCACTTTTGCGGTTGATTACGGCATTGACGGAGCGCAAGCAACCCAAAACAAAAACGCAACGGTTAAAATTTTAATCGACGGCGTTGAAGTTTCGAGTGAAAAAGTAAAATCCAATTCCGCTCAAAAGGTGTTCTCGACCGACGTGAAGGGTAAAAGAGTAGTAAGGCTCGAGGCGTACGGAGTAGAGGGTGCGTGCGTATCGTTCGGCGACGCAACATTTTACACCGACGGCGTAAGCGCGGCGGGCAAAGTGATTACAAACATAAAGTGCGGCGCATGGCCCGCTCCGGTATCGAGAAACTACAATTTATACGGCGGCAGTATGGTAATCGGCGGCGAGCAAATGGATTACGGCTACTGTTTCAACTCTGTCGGCAGTTTCGATTTGATTATCGGCGGCGAGTATAATTTCTTGCAAACGTATGTCGGTATCGACGACGCGGTTGCGGGTGGAGAAAACAGCGGTTCTGCCACGATTACGGCAACCGTTTACGATAAAGACGACAAAATTTTGTCTACAACTCAAACTCCCGTGTTGTACGGATATATGTCCGCATACAAACTTTGCATAAACGTAAAGGGCGGCTACAAGGTCAACTTTTTAATAGGCGACGGCGGCGACGGTATTGCCAACGACATGACCGTAATAGGCAACCCCGTATTCAGCAATACTCTCGACGGCGGCAAAATTTATTTAAGCGACACGGCGTTAGAGGGCGAAGTTGGCAGCGGCACGCTTGGCATAGACAAACACACCGACAATTCGGCGTTTAACTACACGGTAAATTCTACCGCGATTAAATATAATAAGGGCGTAGGTCTTTATCTTAAAAACGCAAATTACGGAGAATATGTTAGCGACAAAACGGACTACACAAAATTCGCTTACGTGCGCACGGATATCGAAGGACTCGGATACAAATTTTTCGAGACGACTATTGCGGACGCAAATTCTCAAGGCGCATATTACGAAATTTGGGTTGACGGCAAATGTATTGCGTCGACGGGCGCATTAAATAGTTTTGCGCAAGACAGCAGTGCGAGACCTTATAGATTTGCGGCAAAGTTGCCCGAGGACGGCAAAACTTTTGAATTAAGGGCGATTTCTAAAAACGGCAACCAAAACGGCAAAATTGCGTTAGGGAACGCCGCATTCTATTCGGGCGACGAATATCTCACCAATATGTACGCCGAAAGCGAAGTAAAATCGAGCGACGGCAATTATTCGTTTACAAGAGGCGTCGATAAAAAAGGCGACTACGTAAAGATGTACAAAAACGGCGAGTTGCGCTCCGTGGGCGACTGCCTTGTAAGCGGAGTTGGCGCGCAGTACACTTTCGATATTTCAAATAGCAGCGGAGATACGTTTACGGCGGTTGTCGGTTTAACAAGCGGTTACAGCGGCGACGGCGTGACGTTTAAGGGCGTGTTTACTTATAAAGACGGTTCGACTTTAGATTGCGCTTCGCCCATAATCACAAAGCAAAACAGCGGTTATACCGTTCAATTCTATTATGGTAAAGACGTTGAAACGATTACGCTCGTCACCGAAACGGACGGAACTTATCAAGGCGAAATAGTTTGGGCAACGCCGAAAATTTTTAAAACGTCGCTCAACGACGTGGAATATCTCACGAATATGACATTCGACGACTGGGCGACCGGTTGGGGTAACGTCGGCATCAATAAAAACGTAGTCGGCGGCGACCTTATAATCAACAACACAAGATACGACAACGGTATTTGTTTGCACGCGTTTGCCGATTACGAGAAAAACGCTTACGTAGAGGTTTCGTTCCCCTCGACTTTCGGCTATACGGTATTCGAGACGTGGGTCGGCGTAAACAAAGACACGCAAAACAACGGCACAAACGGCTCGGTAATATTCATGATAGAGGGCGACGGAAAACTTTTGTACAAGTCGAACCTCATGAGGGCGGCGCAAGACGCCGAACACGTTATACTCGACATAAGGGGTATAAGTTCGTTGAGACTTCTCGCAAACAACGGCGATAAAAGTTACGACTGCGACTGGGCGGACTTCATCGCTCCCAAAATCGCAAGGTCTACCGATTATTTAGAAGAGTGTATCGATATTTATTCGCCCACCGACAAACAGTCTATAGTGCTTGAAGGCGAACAAAACTTCACCGTTTCGGGTAGGGCTGTAGGCACAAACGACGACGTGAAAATTTATTTAAACGGTCAACTTGAAAACACCGTTAAAGCCGACGTTTTGGGTAATTTCAGCGGTCAAATCAAAATTCAAAACAGCGGCGAAAACGTAATTACGGTAAGTTGCGGCAACACTACAAAAGACGTTTCCGTCAACGTGTGCAAGCCCATTTTAAATGCCGAACAGTTGACGATTTCCACTCTTTCCACAAAACTTACGGTAAAACCCGCCGCAAACGGCATGGTTATTACTTCGCTTAAAGACAAAAACGATTACGAGTGGATTAAAGGCGAATCGTTTATTCCGTTTATTTCAAAGGTAAAACTCGGTGGAAGAGACGGTCAATGGCATTATTTCGATTGGATTTACGTCGAACAGACTTATCACGAAGAAGTGACTATGTCCGAAAACATAAATTCGGAAAAACAAACTTATATCGGCAAAACAATGTATTGGACTTTCGATTATACCGACAAATCGGGCATGTTCGATTTACACTCGATTTGGTCTACACAGTCCGATTTCGCTTCGCCGATTTCTCACGAAATACAAATTGAAAACAAGAGCGGACAAAAAGTGTACGTTTTAAACGCCGACACGCTCGTTACAAACCTTTCTAAATCGAGCGGAGCGACGGTGACAAACAGTTACGCTTATAAAAGCGCAATGTACACCACAAACTACGGCTACCGCATAGACGAAGTGAAAAACGGCTACGACATGAACGTATTTTGCTCCACCGATTACAACAACGGCATGCAAATCGACGCGGGGTATATACCTTGGGTGTCGTTAAACCAAAAAGCAGGCAGCAGACAAAACGGCGTGTATATGGGCGTAATGTGGTCGGACTGCAGAATTCAAGTGCAAGGCGTTGAAGACGGAATGTACGTCGAAGCGGGTCTCGACGAAGATTTCTTTACCGAAATTCCCGAAGACAACAATTACAACGTGCCCGCGTCGTTTATCGGTGCATACACGGGCGACGTGGACGACGGCTCTATCGAGATGAAAAAGTGGTATTACACCTTTATAATGCCCGAGTGCAACAGAATAGACTTAAATCTTCCGTCGTTTGAATACAACCTTTGGGAAGTGCTTGACAATGAGAGAAGAAGTTGGAGAATGAGCGACGAAAAATTCTACGACGCGGTTTACGATTTCGCTAAAATAGGCGTGCAAGAAATTTGTATCGACACTTATTGGTGGAAGCAAGTAGGCGACTGGAGAGGCGTACACGAAAAGTGGCAGTCCTCTATGGAGTATTCGTCAAACTTTGTAAACGCTTTGGGCATGTATTTCTCGCTTTATATGCAAGCGGGCAACGGACTTTCCGACCATTCGGACGCGCTCACTTCAAACGGCGTTAACGGCAACCCCAATTGGTTTGCAAGAGGCGAAGGGTTAAGTTGGGACGAGGTGTGCCTTGCCGACCCCGACGCATTTGAATATCTCGTAAGTTATTTAAAGAATTATTACATGGAATTCGGTCTCGACGGCATGCGTACCGACTTCGGCTATATAATCGGTTATTGTATAAAGGAAGGACACCAACATATCGATAAAAGGACTGACGTAGGCTATTGGACGTCTACAAACATGTACAAACTTTTAGAGGAAATGTACAAATTGTTCCCCGTTCCGACCGACGTGTTAAATTCGAGCGAGGCTCACTACTTTAAATGGGAAGACTGCAACTGCGGCGGCACGCTTAAAGACTTCAAGAGTATGTCTTATGCGACGAGAATACAAACGACGGACGCATTCTCTACGTCGGAAGTGAGAAGAAGTTTTTACGACGCAAGTTATTGTTATCCGTCGATGCAACTCATGCTTTGGTTAAACGACTATATGTACGACCCCACAGGACCTATCCCCGACGACCAATACAGATTCTGGAGTTTGCTTATGGGTGCTGGTTGCCCCATGATGAGTATGATTTCCGACATGCCCGACATAACGAGTAAAACTTTAAAGCGTACTATAGAAATTTACAACGACTGGATGAAATTTTTAGTGCGTTACGGCAACGTATACCACATTATGGACAGATACGACGGCATCAATTGGGACGGTATCGAGTATTATGACGAGTTGAGTACGAAGGGCGCGGTGCTTGCGTTTAAGCCCAACCCCGACGGCTCGGTAGACGATACTTACACCGTCAAGTTTAAGGGCGTTGTTGACGATTTGACTTACTACGTATGGAGTGAAAACGGCAATATTCCGTTTGCAACTTATACGGGCGCGCAATTAAAGCAAGGTCTTGCTCTTACGCTTGAAGGCAGTTATAAAGCGGAAATAATTTACTTTATTTCCACCGATGCAAAGGACGCTAAACAAATCACCGAAAAGCCGAGCGAATTCGTGCTTTCGGCAGACTGCACGCTCGGTAAACTCGAAATAGGCATAGGCGTACAAACCCCCGCCGACTATTATTTAATCAATATCTATAGCGGCGACGAAGTGGTTTATTCGTTCATAACTCAAAATCGTGCGGGTTGCTCGGTAATCAGAGGTCTCGACGAGGGCGAATATAGGGTAGAAGCGGTCGCTTATAATCGTTTCGGCAGTCGCAGCATAAGCGAAACGGTGCAAATCACAAATCCCGATTTCGTGTGCGATAACACTTACACTGTTGTAGGCGAATATTCTACCGACGAAATTGTGATAAACGACGAAAGATATGTTAGCGGTTACAGCGTTCATTTAAGCGACAAAACTTTCGGCGTATCGACGAGCAAATCGCTTGAAATCACAAACGTCACGGGCGATAAATTTACGGCTAAAATCGCACTCCCGTTTGAAGACGACGGCGAAGTGTTAAACGTAAAAATTGTCGCGATTACGCCTAACGGTGAGAGTGAAGTTGGCAATTATGCGCTTGATTCGATGCAAAACGTAATGGATTTAGATATCGATTTACCCGAGGGTTGCTTTAAATTGCGCCTCGATATAGAAAACCTCACGAAAGATATTTATATGCAGAGAAATTACGGCTACGGCAGAATGGGGCTTTATTCTAATCAGTCGTTTAATGGCGGCGAGTTTACGTTTACTTTGGACGTCGAAAGAAACGGCTTAAACGAGACCTTCCCGAGGGCGGGCGCATTTGCCGCATACGTTGACGACGACTGTTTCGCTGCGGTTTATATCGACGCGTACTATTCAAATATCGTGTTCTACGAGCGCACGTCGGGCATAAGCAGCGACAGAATAAGCAAGATAAAAATGGCTGAAGGTTTTGATTATAAGGCTCGTCACACGATTAAATGTGTAAGAACGGGTAGCCAAATCGAATATTATATCGACGGAACTTATCTTACTACAAGGTCGTTTATTTCGGGCGCAGCCAAAGTCGCGCTCATTACCGAAGACGCCGAAGCGAGATTCGGAGAAGTAAAACTCACCGTTGACGGCGAAATTAAAAACCTTTCGTGGACTCAAAAGGAATGTGACGTAAGAATAAACGGTGCGAAAATTTACGGCAGCAATTCAAAGAAAGGCATTTGGCTTAGACCTCAACCCAAATTTGTGCTTGTTATTGAAAAATAACGATACTTAGACCTTTGCGACAAGTAATTTTGCTTGTCGCAAAAAGTCTTTATAAAATTTTGCGAGATTTAGTTTTATAATTTGAGACTTTTGGGCTGTTAAAAACCGTATAAATTCAAAACAAAACCCTAAAAAATCACGACAAAATAAACGTAAATTAAATATAAAAAGCCTTTGCGCTTTTATATATAAGGAAATGCCGCAAATTTTCGGTCGATTTAAAAATTAATCTAAAATTAACGGCAAAGCCTAAAATAAAAAATAAAATAGTTTACTATTAAGGAGGAAAACTATGAAAAAATCAACTGTACTTACATCATTGTTGGCGGTTATTTGCATGCTTTGCATGACTTTATCCGTCAACGGACTTTCCGTCAAACAAGCGAAAGCGGAAGAGACTCAATTGCCCGCCGAAGTGTCGCTTTTAGACCTCGAATGGGAAAGCGCGATATCGGGCTACGGCGAAGTGCATAAAAATGCCGATTGGGCGGGCACTGCAAACGCAACGGTAAACGGAACTGCGCTTACTTTGCCGTTTATAGGCACTCACTTGCCGGCGGATAACGCTAATCCCGCGGTTATCGTGTACGACATTTCGGAATATTCAAACAATTACGAATATTTCGAGGCGAGCGTAGCGATGATAAACGACGGCGACAACATGTCAAAGTTTACCGTGCTTGCCGACGACATCGTGGTTGACACCGTAATTTGGAGAAAGTCCGCAAACGCAACTTTGGATAGCCACACTTTTTCGTACGAACCCGCTGTAATGAAAGCGTATATTAAAGGCGCGCAAAAACTCACGCTTAAACTTGAAAATTGCGGTTACGGCATGGCGTGCGGCAGTTCTGCATGGATTAATCCCGTACTTAAAAATTACGATTTAGGTCAAGACAGAGTTTACGCGTCGGATATTTTAGACAGAGTAAACAATTCTAATCAAACGGGTTGGGATTACGGTTACGGCACTACGGTAATGTACGACGCAAAAGCCGACGGCGACCCCCTTTATTTTGCGGGCACGACTCAGTCGTTTACTCACGGCTTAGGTCTTCAATTAAAAGGTACTAATTACAGCGATTATTCTGCCGACAAGACTAACGAAGGACAATACGTCAGCACGAAATGGAATATCGAAGGCAAAGGATTTACGCTTTTCAATATGCTTGTAGAGGCAGATTTAGGTTTCGGCTCGTACGTTGACGCATTAATCGACGGAGAAGAAGTATATCATTCGCCTTTACTTCGTTCAAACGGAACTGTGGCGCACGACGGCGAATGGCTTGCGTATGCTCCCGCGACAATTAACGTTGAAATTCCGCAAGGCGCAAAGACGTTTGAACTTCGTTTGTTGTGCGAAAACGGAATAGGCGACGGACTTGTCAACTATATCGAACCCGCGTTTTATAGGGGTAACGATTATCTTTACACGATGAACGCAAACGAAACATATGCACAAATCTGGCCGTTCAACCTTGTAAGAGGTCGCGACTATTTGGGCAGAACGGCTAATATGCACGACAGCGAAACCGACAAAACGGTCGAGTACGACAACGGTATTTGCATGGCTGCCGGCGACGACGAACATCTCGACGCATGCTACAGCGTAAGTTTAGAGGGCAAAAATTACAATTATTTCTCTTCAAAAATCGGTCTTGCGGCATTGTTTAACGGCGAAGGCGACGAAAATCTTACAGGCAACGTAATTTTCTATGCCGACGTTGTATATGCCAACGGAAGCAAAGAAACGTTTAAATCCGAAAATATCACTTGGGCAAATTCCGGCAAAGAATTTGCGTTCGCTTTCGATAATAAAAACGCAAAATTGCTCAATTTGTATATTCATGCCGACAGCGCGGCTTTCAGCGAAAGCGTTTGGGGAGATGCTAAACTCGAAGAAAAACTCATTGCGGTTTTCACTGCGGACGGTTATAAAAAAGTTGTCGCGTATAACGACGGAGACAAATTGACCGCACCTAACGACGTAGAAATAAGAGGATACGACTTTATCGGTTGGAAACTCGAAGGTCAAGACGAAGCGTTTGATTTTACCGACGCAACAATTACCGAAGATATGAGATTTACCGCCATTTTGGAGGCTAAAACTTTCGGTATTACTTACACGCAAATGCTCGGAAACGACGAAAGCGCAACAGAGTACGAGCCGACGAGTTACGTTTACGGAGAGAGCATATCGCTTCCTCAAGCAAGGCAAATCACGGGTTATACTTTCGACGGCTGGTATTTAAACGGCGAAAAAGTTACCGAAGTAAGCAACCCGTACGGCGATATTAAACTTACGGCTAAATACACCGCAAATTTGTACACGGTTACGTTTGTCGACGGCGAAAACAAGGTTGAAAAACAAGTATACTACAACGGCACGGTCGATGCGTTGCAACCCGAAACCAAGTTGCATTACACGTTCGACGGTTGGTATTTAGGCGAAGAAAAATTCGATTTTGCAAACGCTAAAATTACCGAAGACGTCACTTTAACTGCAAAATGGATCGCCGACGTCTACGACGTTAAATATTACAACGATCTCGACGGCAGCGAGACCGAGGCTCAAGGCTATACCCATACTAAACACACTTACGGCGTTGAGACCGCGCTTGAAATCGCGCCCGAAATCGAGGGCTATATTTTCGACGGTTTTTACGTTGACGGAGTAAAAGTAACTTCGCTCGGCGCAACCGCTTACGTGGGTGAAATTAAAGTTGTTGCAAAATACGTCTCTATAAAGTATACGATTTCTTTCGTCGTTGACGGAGAAGAAGTTTACTCGATTCAAGTGAAGAAAGGCGAAACTCTCACCCTTCCCGAAGACCCCGTAAAAGCGGGATTTAGGTTTGCGGGTTGGTTTGACGGAGATACTCAAGTTACCGCCGAAACGGTAATAAACGGCAACTTGACGGTTCAAGCGAAGTTCGATGAAGTAAAGGCAAAAGGTTGCGCATCTGCGCTCGACAGCCTTATGGTGTCGCTTTTGTTGTGTATCGGCGCGCTTTTGTATAGAAGACGTTAAAAATTATTAAAATATCGCTTTTACTGCATACGTATTGAGTAAAAATGGCATAAATTGAAGTTTTTAAAGATAAAATCATTGCAATTTTTTGTTTAGAGCAAAGGAGAAAAGTATGGAAAAGGCAAAAATATTCGATATTCAGCGGTACTGCGTCGACGACGGCGCGGGCATAAGAACGACTGTGTTTTTCAAAAATTGTCCTTTGCGTTGCAAGTGGTGTCATAATCCCGAAGGCGTGACGGGAAACGACCGTTACGCCGACGGCAAACCCATAAGTAAAGAAATGTCGATCGGCGAAATTTTCGATGAAATAATCAAGGATAAAGATTATTATTTATCGACGGGCGGCGGCGTTACGCTTTCGGGCGGAGAGGTCGCTTTATGGGCGGATTTCGCCTCGAAACTACTGCTTAAAAGCAAAAACGCAGGCATAAATTCCGTTGTGGAAACGAGCGGTTATTGCGCTAAAAACGACTTTGCTACGCTTATAGAGTACGCCGACACGGTGTATTTCGATATTAAACTTTTAGACGAAAACGAGTTTAAAAAGTATACGGGCGGGCGGCTCGAAGTGGTGCTAAATAATCTCGATTATTTGTGTGCTACGGACAAAAATATAGTTTTGCGCTGTCCCGTAATCGGCGGCGTAAACGACAACGAAGGGCATTTTAGTTCGTTAATTAATTTGATAAACGAGCATAAAAACATTGCTGAAGTTCATTTATTGCCGTATCACGATTTAATGAAAAACAAGTATAAAAAGTGCGGGCTTAATTACGACGAAAAGTTTTACGTTCCGACAAAAGAAGTAATGAAAAAGGCGCAACAAACAATAAGCAAAGAGACTAACGTAAAGGTAAGGTATACCGATGAATAATCAAATTTTTGACAAACTTATAAAGGCGGGCGATTTTTTTACCGCGGGATTTTTTAAAGAGGAAAAAGCGGATATTTCGCAAAGGTTTTTCAACGCAATTATTTGCGCTTTGAAAAACAAGCCGCTCCCAAAGTATCTCGATACTTATCTGTACCCGATAAACACCAAATCTTTGCTTACCGATTTTGACGGAATAATGTTTTTCGATTATGCTTATCCGTTTACTTTAAACGAGGAAAATTTGCAAAAATCGTGCCTTGATGAGGACGAAAAGAAGTATATTAAAGACTTTGCCTCGACCGTTTATCGCGGCGGCGAATGTATCGAAAGGCGGTTTGCTTTGTCGGGTAGGGGATTTACTCATTTCATACCCGATTGCGAGTTTTTTTTGCAGCGCGGACTTGACGAATTTGTCTTTTACGTGCGTTCTTTCGACGACGGCAGCGACTTTATGCGCGGAGAAATTTGCATTGCGGAGTGCGTGTATGATTACGTTAAAAGGATAATAATTTATTTAAAAAGTCTCGATAAAACGCAAAAAACAACGAACCTTATAAAGGCTTACGAACAGTTTTTACATGGCGCGGCAGAAGATATTTTCGGCGCAATAGTGCGCATTAATTTTATATTCACGCTCGACGGTTGCGATAACTTGGGTAAACTCGACACATACTTAAAAAACTTTAAAATTGACGACTTTACGCAAGACGTATTGCGTGAATTGTTCATAAGTATGGAAAAAACTGTCTCGTGGAACGTGCTTTTAAACGAAAATAAAGAGATAACGAAAGTCATTTTAAAGGCGGCTCGCGGGCAGACAAAACCAAATCTTTCGCTTGCGGTTGACGAAAAAACTGACGACGAAATTTTTACCGAGGCGTTTAAAAGCATTGCGGTTTCGTCAAACCCCGCAATTTACTCAAAACGCGCTTATGTAGACGGGCTTGTAAAAATCGGCGTGCCGAAAACCGATGCGGAAAAATTTGCTTTCGGCGGTTGCAGCGAAACGATGATAGCGGGGCAAACGAATTGTGGTTCGGTAGACGCTGGCATAAATTGCGTGCAAACGCTTAACGACGAGTTGCATATAAATTCAAATTATACTACATACGAAAATCTTTTGTCGGCTTATAAAACTCGAGTGAAAAATTACGTCGATTTGATTTGTAATGAGGTCAACGAAAACTCTCAAAAACGCGCTAAAAACATTCCGCAACCTATAAGGAGTTTGATTTGTCGCGGCTGTATCGAGACT
Organism: uncultured Clostridia bacterium; assembly: GCA_934249265.1. GTDB lineage: Bacteria > Bacillota > Clostridia > Christensenellales > Borkfalkiaceae > CAKQKQ01. The sequence goes on from CAKQKQ010000002.1 coordinate 12,725, forward strand.
CAAAAAGACTTCAACGACGGCGGCGCGAAATATAATTTCAGCATCATCAATATTTGTTCGTTTGCAAATGCGGTCGATTCGCTGTACGCTATAAAAACGCTTGTTTACGACGAAAAAAAGTATGCTTTAAGCCAAATTGTGGACGCGATTAGCAAAAATTACGACGGTTACGGCGACTTGCTAAAAGATATCAACAGTTTAAAGTTTTTCGGTAACGACAACGACGAAATCGATAAAATAGCAAAAGACTTGTTTGCGTTTGTTTGCGAGTGCATAACGAGCCACACCTTAAATAGGGGCGAAAACGGGAAATTTTTGCCCGCTTGCATAATGTTCGATACGGTTAGCATTACGGGTAAAATCACCGACTGTTCTCCCGACGGCAGAAAGCGCGGTTGCGCCATTTCGGATAGCGGCGGCGCAATGACGGGCAGAGACGTCGTAAGTCCCACTGCGCTTTTAAATTCTGTCGCCAAAATCAACCCGAGTCTCGCTATGGGCACGTGGATAGTAAATATGCGACTTTCAAGCGCACTTATAAATGGCGAAAACGGGCGCAATGCTTTAAAAGGGCTTATTTTGACCTATTTTAAAAACGGCGGTAATCAAATTCAAATTACCGCGACCGACAGACAAACGCTTATTCGCGCGCTCGACGACGAGCAACTCGCTTATTCTATAATAGTTAGGGTGGGTGGATTTTCGGCGAGATTTTCTACTTTGTCGAGAGAAATCAAACAAAACATTATCGACAGAAGCGTGTATTAAAACGGCTTAACATAACATAGCGGCGTTTTTAATCTTTTTAATGCTCACGCTAAACGTTTTTAATACTTGCACTAAATAATCATAAAGACATAAATACCTTTTGTTGATATGGCGGTTTATATAAAGTTTTCGCCGAAAACAAAAGGTATTTATTTTATTTAAAAGTATGCTTTGTAATTGTTGATTTATATTTTTTTTAATGTTATAATTAATACAACGCTTGAAAAAATTGTAGAGGGCGGCAAACGGTAAAATGTCGCGTTTACGTAATACGTATTATGTAAAAACGGCAATTTTACGCAAAAAGGAGGTTTTTATGCAAGAGAATAAGTTTAATTCGGTATGCGCGCTTTATAAAAGTATTACGGATATGACGGACTCCTTAAAGGACCTCAAACGCCGTCAAGAAGAAATAAATTCGGCAATGTACAAATTGCGCAGGCAAACAAACCGCAACAATAAAGACGAAAGCGATTTATACATATATCAATATAACCGCCAACTCGACGATATCGAAGCGAAGATAAAAACGCTTAACAACGATATTAAAAGTCAAAAGGAAATTTGCCGAGTCGCGATTATTTCGTTAATAGACGAAACGGCGATAAACGAAAACGATTTGTACAATAAAAATATGCCCGTTTTACTTAGAATGTTGTCGTCGTTTTTCCGCACCGACAGCGTTGAGTTGATTAGACCAAAAACGGGCGATAAATACACCGACGAAAAAATTAATTCCATTATTTCCACCGAAGACAGAAAACTCGACAACAAAATTGCGAAAGTAATTCGTTGCGGGTATAGTGACGGCGAGGGTAACGTGCTAATCGAGCCGATAGTTTGCGTTTATCAATACGACAAAGACACGATCGGCGAAAAGCAAAAAGAAGTCGATATAAAAGCACTTAAAAGAATAAAAGACAAGGCGAAAGAACGCCCGTCGAGAGATTATTTCGTAAAACTTAAAGACACTTCGTCAATTATGATTTGCGTATTTATGTCTTTGTTTTTCGCAGTGCTGTTTTACGTTTTCAACAAAATAGACATTGTAAATTACGTGAGTCGAAATTCGGTTTTCGCACCATGGCAAGTCGTGGCGTTTTTCTATGCGTGCGCAACCGTCGCGCTGCTTATAATGTGGTACAACGTGTTTAAAAAGGACGTGCCAAACGCCGTCGATTATATGTATTTTATCGCTTTAACTTCTTGCGTTTCAATAATAATTTGCGGCATTGTGTATACTTCGGTTTTGCAAATTGTTTCCGCAAGCATATACGCCGTCATCGTTGCGATTATTCTTTTGATGAGAATAAAATTAAATTCTTATTCGTTTGAAGAAATTTTTATCGCCGAAGGAAAAGCGGGAAGATATTTGCTTGATTTATGCAAAAAATATCCGCTTTACTTGACGTGCATTTTCGTCGCGTTGAGCGAAATAGTGGGCTACACCGTGATAAAGACAGATTTCTTTACAAAGTACAACGATAGCGCACTGTTTATCGTCGAAGCGGTGTTTATCGGGTTAGTGTTCGTAAGCATTTTCGTTTCGGCTCTCGGTAAAATATCCGATAGTGAAATTTGTTCGAGAGATTACGTTTTCGTCGTGCTTGCTTTGGATGCGCTGGCTTTGTTTATTACGGGCAGATTTATAAAGGCGAACATTGGCGTGTATATCGTGTCTGCAATTGTACTTCTACTCAGCATTGTTTATATTGTTTTAAGAATTATTTACAGGGAAATAAAAAATGAAAAATAAAATACTAATCACCGATTACGACGGCACGCTTGCACTGCCCGATGGGACAGTTTCACAGCATACGTGTGCCGCAATTAAGGAATTTGTCGCACGCGGCGGCACGTTTATCATATGCACGGGAAGAATGAAAACGAGCATACTTCCCATTGCGAGAAGTATTACAGACAGCGGCTACGTCATTTCGTTTAACGGCGCGGAAATTAGCAAAATCGACACCGGCGAAGACGTGGTTTATACGCCTATTGACAATAAAACCACGCTTAAGGCTTTGAGACTAATTCTCGACACGGGCGCGTACGTTCAGTCTTATTACGACGGTAAAATCATCATCGACAAAAGAGGCGAATTTACTTCTTTTTACGAGGACATCGGCGGGGTAAAAGCGACCGAAATACACGAAGATTTATACGAACATTACAAAAAAACTGGGCGCGACACCGCCAAATTTTTGGTTTTCGATAGACCCGAAAAGGTTGATTATACCTTTGAAAAAATTTATCCGCTACTTAAAGACGAACTTAAAGTCGTCAGAAGCAACCCTTATCATATAGAAATTACCGAAAAAACGGTATGCAAGGGCGATGCCGTAAAAAAACTACTTAAATTTATGGGAAAACAGTTGGACGAAAACGTGATTACGGTTGGCGACAGCGGAAACGATATATCTATGCTCGAGGGATTTCCTTCGTCGTTTGCCGTTGCAAACGCGCTTGACGAAGCGAAAAATAAGGCAAAAACAGTGTTGCCCGTATCTAATCAAGAGGGTGCAATTGAATACATAATAGAGCATTATTGCAAATAGAATTGCACGTTTTACAAAACACGTATTGCGTAAAAATGACAATTTAAGCCGTGCCTTTAGTTTAAGGCGCGGCTTTTTACATGCAAAAATAAAATTTGTTAAGTTAAAAGATAAGAAATTGATTTGTAAAAACTCAACAACGCTTTGCCATTATTTATAAGGAATTTAAACTATTTTCAAATGTAATTTAAAATAAAAGACAAAAGGTCGTAGAGCGTTTTATCTGCGGAATAAAACTCGGTGTTTTTACTCATACTTTTACATATGAAACACTTAAGAAAAATCGCAACTATATTGTCGATAACGTTCGTTGCTTTTATGTTCAGCGCGTTTAAAATAAATCCTACCGATTTTACGTTGACTATAAAAGCGGGGGATAAAGAATATTTTTATTCTTATCCGCAGATAGACGTTTTTAAAGGGGAGTTGTATTTAAAGGGACTTGACGGCGTTGTTGACGAGATTTATTACGACAGTTTAATTCGTCCGTTCGATGCCGAAATCAATTTAAAAAGTAGCGGCAGAGGGCAGTTTGAATATAAACAAGAAAAGTCTGGGCTTGGGATAAACAAAGAAAAGACAAAAGCGGAAATTTTGCATGCATTAAAGACAAAATCGCCGTCTTTACGCATACCGTATGAAGTAATATCGCCAAAAACCACCGTTTCGGAGTTGAAAAGTTATACGTTTTTACGCGGAAGTTTTTACACTAATTACGCCTCTTCGAGCGCGGAAAGAAAGGCGAATATTTCTCTTGCGACGCAGTTTTTGACTTGCGTTAAAATAGAAAACGGCGAAGAGTTTTCGTTTAACGAAACCGTGGGGGCAAGAAGCGAAGAAAGAGGTTTTAAAAAAGCAAAAATCATTATGGACGGAAAGTACGTTGACGGTGTTGGCGGCGGGGTTTGCCAAGTATCGACCACGCTTTATAATGCGCTTTTACTGTCGGGCATTTTTCCGACGGAGTGGCATAGACACACCTTAAAAGTCGGCTACGTAGAGGCGGGTTTTGACGCTATGGTCAATGAAAATGCGAGCGATTTAAAATTTAAAAACGACACGGGCGGTTTGATTTTCATCGAGGCAGTGGCTTATAAAAATCGTTTAATCGTCAATATCTACGGCAAAAAGAACGAATATAAATACGAGAGAGTATCTGTTGTTGACGAAGTAATCGAGCCGGACGATTATGAAATAGTTTTTAACAAAGACCTTTTGTACGGTGAAGAAAACGTCATTCAAAATGCGAAAAACGGATTAAAAAGCAGCAGTTATTTAAAAATTTATAAAGACGGGAAACTTATCGAAACCAAAAAATTGCGCACCGATATATACAAGCCTATTCGCGGCATAAAAGAAGTGGGGCTTGCCTAAAAACCCGCCGCAGCAAAAATTAAATTACGGATTAATTTTGATAAACAATATTTTAAATCAATTCAAACTGCTTTTTAAGATTTTATGTAAATTATTTCGAGTTTTCGTTTGGTTTTGGCGTATAGCAATCGTTAATTATTTCTTCATTTTGCAATTAAAACGTTGTGTCGGCTTAAAGACTTTAAAAAGCGCCTGTTGTGCTTGCGTTTTATTTTAAAAGCGTATATAATAACGTATATATAAAATACAACAAATAAAAAAATGCCGACAAATCGGCGATTTTAAAGGGGTAACGATATGAAAAAGTTAGTAATTTACGTGCACGGCAAAGGCGGCAACGATAGAGAAAGCGAACATTATATAAATATATTTAAAGACTGCGACGTGGTAGGTTTCGATTATAAATCGAATACGCCTTGGGACGCAAAAGTCGAATTTTCGGATTATTACGACAAAATTTCGGTTGGCTTTGACGAGGTTTATTTAATTGCAAACAGCATAGGCGCATATTTTTCATTGCACGCGCTAAATAAAAAGAATATAAAGAAAGCGTTTTTTATTTCGCCTATCGTCGATATGGAAAAACTCATTTTAAATATGATGACTTGGGCAAGCGTGACCGAAGAGCAGTTGAAAATTCAAAAGGAAATACCGACTGATTTTGGCGAAACGCTTTCGTGGGAATACCTAAATTGGGTGAGACAAAACCCCGTAAATTGGAGCATTGAAACACATATTCTATACGGCAGTGAAGATAATTTGCAACCCATAGAAAGCATAAAAAACTTTGCAGAAAAATTTAATGCGACTTTGACTGTGTTAAGTGGCGGCGAGCATTGGTTTCACACCGAAAAGCAAATGGAATTTTTAGATAATTGGCTTAACGGCATTATTGGAAGATAACTCGTTGGCTGTCGCGTTTACGCAATACGTTTTGCGTAAAAACGGCAATTTTTAGATATTTTAAACAAAAAAACGATATAAAAAGGTAAAAGGTTATGCGAAAGCATAACCTTTTACATAAATAAAAATTTAAAGGAGAAGCAAGAAGTGATCTTGCCGGGGTATTCTGAATTATTTTAGCGTTTTAAGTGTTTCAATTGCAACACGATTCGCCAATAAGAAGGGTATTTGTTGTACATCATTCCGTGGCAAAGCATAATCAACGAGTCAAACAGTATCGTCGTCGTGAGGACGATTGCCAATATTTTAAGCACTTTCGGCGATATCTCGCTTAAACCGTCTATCATTTTATCGAAAAACAAATGCATAAAAACGGTGAAAGCCGAAGTATATGCAAAATCTGTCGGTATGCTTGTATAACGGGTGATGTGGAGGGGAATATTAGAAAAATTCCAACCTTTTATTCCCATAGTTTTTTCGACCGTAAGTCCAACGGTAATTTCGCCCAAACCTATGCAGAGAAAAACGATTAAAAAATATAACGTCGTTTGTAAAAATGCGGCTGTTTTTTCGCTTTTCGCCGTAATAGTGATTTTTTTTGTAAAAATTCGCATGTTTTTAGGCGTACCGAACAATAAAAATATTGCGAAATAGGCGATGCCGTACTCGGCAATAAAGGGGAAAATTCTGTGTCTGTCGTCGATTACGCCGATACAAAAAAGTCTGAAAACGTTTTCGATGACGAAGCCCGCAAAAGCGACTATACACGCCGACAATATCAAAGCGTAAACGTTTACGCCGAAGACTTTTTTTGCCGTCACGTTTTCTTCGTCAACCGCGTTTTGTTTGTTGATTGCCGTGTCGATATTCAATGATTTTGTTTCCTTGTCCATAAAGTATATTTAAGTATTTGCGCTTAATATATTTTTATGTGCGTTCCCTTTTTTATTGTTACAATAATGATACAATACTTTTATGATAGATTTATGTTGGTTTGATATATTTTATAAAAAAAGCGCGGACATAATTTGCACAAATTACGCCCGCCTCAAATTTTAGTTTTAGTTTTCTGTCATCTTTACGCTATACGTTAAACCTAAAAAGCACAACGTCGCCGTCTTTCACGACGTAATCTTTACCTTCGGATCTGACTTTTCCCGCCTCTTTTGCCTTGAGATAACTACCGCACGAAATAAGCACGTCATAGTCTACGACTTCGGCGCGGATAAAGCCTTTTTCAAAATCGCTGTGAATTTTTCCCGCGGCTTGCGGTGCTTTAGTTCCGTTTTTAATCGTCCATGCGCGCGTTTCTTTTTCGCCCGCCGTGAGATAACTTATAAGACCCAAAAGTTTGTACGAAGCCTTTACGAGTTTGTCGAGTCCGCTTTCTTTAAGACCGAGGTCGTCGAGGAAAATTTTTGCCTCGTCGGGTGGGAGTTGAGAAAGTTCTTCTTCCGTTCTCGCGCAAATGACGATTACTTCGCTCGATTCGGCTTTGGCAAATTCTTTTACTTTTTGCACAAGAGGAATTTCGTCGTCGTTTTTGCCCATATCGCTTTCGCCTATGTTTGCGGCGTAAATTACGGGCTTGTTTGTGATGAGGAAAAGAGAGTCGAGTATTTCTTGTTCTTCATCGGTAAGGTCTTTTAAAAGCCTTACGGGTTTTTCGCTTTCGAGACAAGCAAGTATCTTTTCAAGCGTTTGCGCCTCGAATTGATATTGTTTGTTGCCCGTTTTAAACATGCTTCTCGCTTTATCCAAACGTTTTGTCACGATTTCCATATCGGAAAGGATAAGTTCGAGATTAATTGTCTGTATATCTCTTATGGGGTCAACCGAGTTGTCGACGTGAATTATGTTTTCGTCTTCAAAACATCTCACCACGTGCACGATGGCGTCCACTTCTCTTATGTGCGACAAAAACTTATTTCCGAGACCTTCGCCTTGCGACGCGCCCTTTACAAGACCAGCAATGTCAACGAATTCTATCGTGGCTGGAGTGGTTTTTTGGCTGCTGTATAGTTTGGTGAGGGTGTCGAGTCTTTCGTCGGGTACGGCAACGATGCCCACGTTGGGTTCTATCGTGCAGAACGGGAAGTTGGCGGCTTGCGCGCCGGCGTGTGTGATTGCGTTGAAAAGCGTGGACTTTCCTACGTTGGGAAGTCCTACTACTCCGAGTTTCATCTTTATACCTCTTTTAATTTTAGTTTCGCCGCGAAAAAGCAAAGTTTTTAAAGTAAAGTTTTTTACTTGCGTGCGACTTTATACGCGTGTTTTGCGCTTGTTTGCGGCAAAAGTCTTTTAATTATCACAATGTATTATACAATAAATATTTATTTTATACAAACTATTTGTTGCTATAAACTTGAAAATATGATAAAATTATGTAAAATTGTTTATGGAGCAACTATGGATTACAAAAAATATATAGCGCAAAAATTAAACGTCGAAGGCATGCAAGCCGATGAAATTGCGGAAGCGATAATGATTCCGCCCACCACGGATATGGGCGATTACGCTCTTCCGTGCTTTAAATTTTCAAAAACTTTGCGTAAATCGCCCGTCGTCATTGCCGAACAATTGGCTTCGACTTATCCCACGGACGAAAACGTACCCGAAGTAACCGCCGTCAACGGTTATCTCAATTTTAAAATCAACCGCAAAAAACTCGCCGAAGACACTTTAAACTCGGTGCTTTTAGCGGGAGAGAAATACGGCTCGTCGAAAGAAGGCGAAGGCAAAACGATTTGCATCGACTATTCGTCGGTAAACATCGCAAAACAGTTCCATATAGGGCATTTGTCGACGACGTCTATAGGCGGCGCGCTTTACAGAATTTTTAACTTCCTTGGGTACAAGGCGGTTGGCATAAACCACCTCGGCGATTACGGCACTCAATTCGGCAAACTTATTTATGCATACAAAACGTGGGGCAATAAAGAAGACGTCGAAAGACTCGGCGTAAAAGAATTGACGCGTTTGTACGTCAAGTATCACGAAGAGGCTGAAAAAGACCCGACTTTGGACGATACCGCAAGAATGTATTTCAAGCGCATCGAAGAGGGTTGCGAAGAGGAAAACCAACTTTTCAAATGGTTTAAAGAATTGACCTTAAAGGAAGTCGGCGCAATTTACGACAGACTCGGTATAAAATTCGATTCTTATGCGGGCGAAAGTTTTTACAACGACAAAATGCAACCCATCGTGGACGAACTTATAGAAAAGGGTTTGCTTGTCGAAAGCAACGGCGCAAAAGTCGTCAACCTCGACGAATACGGTATGCCGCCGTGCATAATTTTGCGTTCGGACGGGGCGTCTCTTTACGCAACGAGAGACCTTGCCGCCGCAGTGTACAGAAAGAATACTTACGATTTTTATAAATGCCTTTACGTAGTCGCTTATCAACAAAATTTGCATTTCAAGCAATTGTTTAAGGTGCTTGAACTTATGGGTAAAGATTGGGCAAAAGACTGCGTGCACGTCGCTTACGGTATGGTTTCGCTCGAAGACGGCGCAATGAGCACGAGACACGGCAAAGTCGTGCTTTTAGAGGACCTTTTAAACAAGAGCGTTGAAAAGAGTCTGGATATAATCAACAATAAAAATCCCGACCTCGAAAACAAAGAAGAAGTTGCCGAAATGGTCGGCACGGGCGCGGTAATTTTCGGCGCGCTTCAAAACAATAAAATTAAAGATATTGTTTTCAGTTATGACAAGGCTTTAAATTTCGACGGAGAAACTGCGCCTTACGTGCAATATACGGGGGCGAGATGCAACAGCGTTTTGGCGAAATCTGACGGTTTTACAACATACGTTGTGCCCGAAATGAACAACGACGAGTATAATTTGATATCTTTATTGTCCACTTTCCCCGATATAGTCAAGTCCGCGGCGGATAAATACGAGCCGTCAATTGTGACGAGATATGCCGTTGATCTTGCAGAACTTTACAACAAATTTTACTTCAACTGCAAAATTTTGGGCGAAGAAGAAAAAGTGCGCGATTTCCGTCTTGCGATTACGAAAGCAACCAAAATCACGCTTGAAAACGCATTTGGTCTTTTGGGTATAAAAATCCCCGAAAGAATGTAATTTAAACTAAAATATTGCGGTTGAGAATATGGTTTAAGCCGAAGAAATTTTGCGGCGAAAGATAAAATATTTTTTATTGTAAAAGGCGAAATTTTTGCGGCAAATTCGGCGAAATTAAAATAAACAAAATTCATTGAAACAAATTTTTTAATATGTATAAACTTGCTATTTTCGACGTTGACGGCACGCTTTTAAATACTCTTGACGACCTCAACGACTGTATGAATATATTTTTAAAAAGGCACTCGTTTTCGCCGATTTCGGCGGACAAAACGCGCGAATACGTGGGCAACGGAGCAAAGGTTTACGTGCAAAAAGCCACGGGCGTTTGCGACGAAAAACTTTTAAATGAGTACACAAAAGAGTATTCCCAAGTTTTAAACGAGTGCGGAAATAAGTCCACAAAAGTTTACGCCGGGCTCGATAAAGTGCTTAAAAAGTTGAAGTCAAGCGGCGTTACGCTTGCAATTTTATCAAACAAACCGCAAGCCGCAGTGGAAAAATGCCGCGAAAAGTATTTAAAAGATTACGATTTTTCGTGCGTTTTGGGCGAAAAAGAGGGGTTAAAACGCAAACCCGACGCCGAAAGCGTGCAACTTATTTTAAATACTCTCGGGTTTTCAAAGGGTGACGCAGTGATGATCGGCGATACCGAAGTTGATTATCAAACGGCTATAAACGGCGGTATCGATTGCATAAACGTGCTTTGGGGTTTCCGAGATAAAAATCAACTTATTTCAAGCGGAGCGAACAATTTTGTCTCAACCGCCGATGAATTGTACGATAAAATAACCAAGTAGCCGATTTATTGTCTAAAATCGAGGCTAAAAGCGCACAATGCGCCCGATTTTATAAAAAAAAAGAGTAAAATACAGAAAATTTATAAAATCGACATAGCAAATAAAAAACAAAAATTTAATCGAAAATTATTTCCGCAAAGCCGAAAAATATTCGGGATAAGCGGGGAAGGAGAATAACAAAAATGAAAAAGAAGAAAAAAAGTACATTTTGGAAGGATTTTAAGGCGTTTATTTCCAAGGGTAGCGTGCTTGACCTCGCCGTTGCAACAATCATAGGCGCGGCATTCGGTCAAATAGTTACTTCGTTTACTCAAGGTATAATAATGCCGCTCATTTCGCTTTTATTTAAAGCGGAAAACCTCGATAGTCTCACCGTAAAAATCGGCACGAAAATGGTCGAGGTTGACGGCGCGATGGTAGAACAGCCCATTTTGTGGCAATACGGCACGCTTTTGCAAGCGGTCATCAACTTTTTAATTATTGCTTTGTTCTTGTTTATTCTTATAAGGATAGTCAGAAAGACTCAAAAAGCACTTGACGTAAACACAAGAATGAAAGAGACCATTCAAGCCAAACTCAACAATGACGAACCTTTAACCGAGGCGGAAGAAAAGTGGATGGCTTTCCAAGCAAAGCACGACCCCGACGAAGTACCTGTAAAGCAAGTTGTTGCGCCGGCAGAACCTTCTTCTACGGACAAACTTTTAGCCGAAATTTTAGAGCAACTTAAAAAAGAAAACAAATAATTCAACAAGTCTTTAAATAACGATTTTGCCGTTTTTACATAACACGTATTATGTAAAAACGGCAATTTTTTTAATAAACACACGTTAAGCGTATGAAAAAAGTTAAAAAAACGGGCAGATAGGCAGAAAAAATTTCCCGTGATTAAAAAACTTCCCGTGATTATATAGCAGCGAGTTTTGAAATAAAAAATGCGACACTTAAGTGCCGCATTTCGAGGAATTATTCCTCTTTTTCACCGCCGTTACAAGAACAGTTTTCGCTGATTTCGTCAACTTTCTTTTTTATTTCGTTTTGACTGTCGGTGATTAGTTTTTTCGCTTTATTTGAATTGGCGACGATAAGCATACCGCATATGCCGCCCAAAACAAGTCCGCAGAAAAACGCTTTTTCCATAGTAACCTCCCATGAGCCTTGCTCCGTATGAGTATGCGTATATTGTAAAATTATATTCGTTTTAAATGCAAAATGTAGAAAATTTTTCTCTTTGGTCGATTTATGTCGTCTTTACAGCATACGTATTATGCAAAAACGGCATAAACGGGTTAAAAATTTAAACCAAACAAGGCAAAATATATATAAAATTCAATTTTGTTTTGGTGCGCGATTAATGAAAAGTTGTTTAATCGACGTATGCTCGATACGCAAGCAAAGTGGGTTTCTTATGTGGGCGAAGTAAAGTTTGCACGCAAGAAAAGTAAGTTTGATGCGTAAGAGAAGTAAATTTGATAAGTAAGCGGTGCAAAAAAATTATACATAAAGACTTGAAAAAAGTACAATAATTTGTTATAATAACCATATAATAAGCAAGAGAGGAAATATGGGCAGAATAATTGCTTTCGATATTGGCGATAAAAGAATAGGCATTGCGGTAAGCGACCCGTTTAACAGTATGGCACTTCCGCTTGAAACTTTGCATCGTAGCAATTTTCAAAAGGATATAAAATATTTGTGCGATATAGCAAAGGAAAAATGCGCCGACAAAATCGTGTGCGGTTTGCCCGTCAATTTCGACGGTTCGCCCTCTATCCAAACCGAAAAAACTCTTTCGTTTATAGAAGAACTTAAAAAAGCGACCGATATAGAAGTCGTCACCGAGGACGAGCGTTTTACCACGATGGAGGCGCGCAGAGTGCTTTTGGAGGCGGATATGAGCAGAAGCAACCGCAAAAACGTAATAGATAAAGTTGCCGCTTCGTATATTTTGGAAGCGTATTTGCAAAAAATGAATAAAAACAAAATTTAGAAAATTTTTACAAGGCGTAAAAACTAAATCGCCGATAGATTTTAAATCGTCGGTAGATAAAAAACGCTTTAAACGATTTTCTCAAAATAATAAGCCACAAGGCAAAAGGAGCAAAAAATGAGCGATAACGAATTGAAAGAAGTAAGGCAAGACGAAGAAGAATTGTCCGACATTGTAGAACTTGTCGACGAACAAAACGTCGTGCGTAAATTTTATCACGTTGGCACAATAGATTATAAGAACGAGTGGTACGTTGGTTTTCAAGCCGCAGAGGAAATCGAAGGCGTTGACCCCGACGAACTTGTCATTTTTAAAATCGAAGGAGACGAGGACGACGAAGTGTTGAAGCCGATTGAAGACGAAGCACTTTTAGAAGAAGTTTACGAAGAATTTTGCCGCCAACTCGACGAAGAAGAGGCTGCCGACGAAGAGGAACTTTTAGACTGCGACGAAAATTGCGCAAAATGCTGCAATCAATGTCCCGCAAGAAAAGACGACTAATTTTTTGCCCGAACGCATAATAGCGTTCGGGTTGCTTTTTTTGCGGCGTTAATACAAATTAAACGTTTTTAAAAGAATAGACGGTTTTTTTACGGCGAAATTTTAAATTGAACGCAGAGATAATCTTTATAAATAAAGGGAAATTGTTTACAAACGCGGTTAAAACGAAATAAAAGGTCGTTAAAATAAAGTTATGTATAAAACGAAATAACTTTATATACAAAAATATAGGAAGAAATTAATAAAAAATATTTGTAAATCGAAAAAAGAAATGATATACTATATAAGGAAAAGATAAATATCAAAATCAAAGGAGATATAATATGAGTAAGACAATTCTTGTTACGGGTGGCGCAGGCTACATCGGTACTCATACCGACGTCGAACTTTTAAATGCCGGTTATGACGTGGTTGTTGTTGACGACCTTTCCAACAGTAAATACGAAGCAATTAGAAGAGTAGAACAAATTACCGGTAAAAAAGTAAAATTCTATGAAAACAGTATCCTCGACAAAGAAGCGTTGAGAAAAATATTTACCGAAAACAAAATTGACGCGGTAATCAACTTTGCGGGATTTAAAGCGGTTGGCGAATCTTGCGCAAAACCGATTGAATATTATCACAACAATATCGGCGGACTTATTATTTTAATCGAAGTAATGAGAGAGTTCGGTTGCAAAAACTTCGTATTCTCTTCTTCCGCAACTGTTTACGGCGACCCCGCTTCCGTACCCATTAAAGAGGATTTCCCTCTTCACACTACAAATCCGTACGGCAGCACTAAATTATTCATCGAATATATTTTGAAAGACCTTTGCAAGGCAGATAAAGAATTCAACGTTGCAATCTTGCGTTATTTCAACCCCATTGGCGCGCACGAATCCGGACTTATCGGCGAAGACCCCAACGGCATCCCCAACAACCTTGCGCCTTATATCGCAAAGGTATGCGTGGGCAAACTTCAAAAAGTTTCGGTATTCGGCAACGATTATCCCACTCACGACGGCACGGGCGTAAGAGATTATATTCACGTTGTCGATTTGGCTATAGGTCACGTTCAAGCGGTTGAAAAACTTTTGCAAAACAGCGGCTTGTTTATCGTAAACCTCGGCACGGGCGTAGGATATAGCGTTCTCGACGTAATCAACGCATTTTCAAAGGCTCTCGGCAAACCCATTCCTTACGTAATTACCGATAGAAGACCCGGTGACATTGCAGAGTGTTATGCCGATTCTTCGCTTGCGTACAAACTTATCGGTTTCAAGGCAAAGAGGGGCATTGATGAAATGTGCAGAGACACGCTTAATTGGCAGTTTAAAAACCCCAACGGCTACGAAGAAAAGTAATTGATTTAAAAATTTTAAGGGCAATGACCGCAATAGGCCGTTGCCCTTTATAGACCTTTTTGCAGCATACGTATTTAGTAAAACGCACAGAAAAGGGCTAAATAAAGTCGGCAAATTCGGCTGTTTGTTTAATGTAGCGGCGAAAAATACAGTTTACAAACGGCGATTATTTGTGTGGCGTAAGCGACAAACAATGCGCGTGGCGCACGGCTTTTTAAATAATGAAGAATACGGCTTTTTGCACTGTGAAGTAAGGCAAATTAAAGATAAAAAACTAAAGGTGAGCGGAAATGAAAGTAATCAAACCCGATTATTACGACGAGTTTAAATGCGTATCGTCTAACTGTAAGGACACGTGCTGTAAGGGCTGGGAAATTATAGTAGACGAAAAAACTTACAACAAATATAAAGAATTAAACGACGATTATAAAAACGACTTGTTTAAAAATATCGCTACACGCAACTCGGAAAGAGTGATTATACCCAAAAAGGGCAACGAATGTCCGTTTTTAAACGAGAGCGGTTTGTGCGACGTTTACGAAAAAGTCGGCAAAGATTATTTGTGTCAAGTTTGCGCAAAATATCCGAGGTTTGAAAATATATACGCCAACGAGTGCGACAAAGGTCTTTTTATATCGTGCATACCCGTTGCCGAACTCATCGCGCGCCACAACGACCCTATACGTTTTATCGAAACCGAAGAAGAGCGAGAACTCAATTTAAGCGAGATAGACGCCGATTTATATTTGGCTTTAAAACAAATAAGGAGCAAATGTATCGAGATCGTGCAAGACAGGCAATTCGATATAAAAACCAGACTTTTTAGGTTATTAGGCTATGCGAAAAAAGCGCAAAAATGCATTTCAAAAGGCAAATACGACGGCATACAAAACATTGTTATTGACGATTTTACGCAAAACGGTTGCTCCGAAGCGGGCAGTAAAGACTTAAAAAACGTAATAAGCACCTTTTTGACGTTTGAAATTCTCACGATGAAGTGGAGAATACTTTTAGAAGAAATTTTCGAGTTTGTCTCGGTAGAAAAGAAAAATGCAAATTATTGCCATGCAAACGTCTATGAAAATTTCCTTGTATATATGATTTACGGATATTTGCTCGACGCAGTTTACGATAAAAATTTGAGCGGTAGGGTAAACGCGATAATTTCTTGCATGCTTTTAGTCGCCGAAGTGGATAGGTTTAGGGGCAACGGAAATCTCGACATATTTATCGATACCATTCATTTGTTTTCAAAAGAAATCGAGCATTGCGAAGAAAACGTCGCTCAATTGTTTAATCTTGCGCGCGGTAGGTCGTGTTTTAAAGAAAAATCACTTACTCGCATGATATCGCGATTAAATTTTTAATAACGAGATTAAATTTTTAACAGCGCACGCAAGTTGTGATTTGTATTATATGCTATTTTAAACAAATATTTTGCATTAATCGGCAAAAAAATCAACATACAATGCGATTTTGATATTGTTTTATAGGCGCGACTTTAATTAGCCGCGCTTTTTATTTTAGTAAATTAAGTTTTAATATTATTAAATTTCGCAATATATTCAGCCTTCCTTGTGCAAAGGAAGGTGGCACGCAATATGCGTGTCGGAAGGATTGTAAAACAAATTTAAGTAAAATAAGCCGATTTTCATTAAAATAAGCCAAGTTTAAATCGAAACAAAACAATCCCTCAGTCACTTCGTGACAGCCCCCTTTGCACAAAGGGGCCGAAGAATTTGGTCGAATTTACATAAAAACTCAATTCTCGCTCGGTTTACAAAATGGACTGATGTGTAGACGTGCAAACATTTTTAATAACTGAACATAACTTAATTTTAATAAAATATATACAGTTATTATATAAACAGTTGATTTATTGAGCCGAAACGTGTATAATACTGTATTGGAGCGTTGTTGAGGATTTGGGAAATACGACGGTAAAAATTTCGTCGATTTTCACAAAACTGCGACTGTAATATGCTTTTTAGGGTGGATTTGTAAAATTAAGGGTAGTACGCAAGTTTAATAAACAGATAAGTTTAACAAAAAGATACGAAAACGAAGATTTAAAGAAGATTTGAACATATTTGAACGTTAAAGTAAGGCAAAGAGAGGAGTCGGGCGTTGAGTTTCAAACACATAAGAGAAAAACTTCATAATACACGTCCGAGGTTTATTCCCTCGTTTATCGTTGCGCTCGTGTGTTGTGCGGCAACGTTTTGTTTGTTTTATTTTGAAGTGGGCGGAGTTGCGGCAACGATAACCAAATTCGTGCTGCTCGGCTTTTCGGTGATCACCGTTATTATAGCAAGTATCGCCGGTTATAGGCTGTGGCGAACCAAAGTAATTCAACGTTTTTGTTGGGAAATCGCTCAAAAAAACAGATATACCGCAATAATTGCCAACGATACCGACGCAAGAGTACTCGTTACAAGTTTTTTCAGTACTATATGGAAGTTGTTTATCGTTAGCGCGAAAATTCTAATCGGTTTGTACTTCTCGTCTTATTGGTTCACTTTATTGGCAATTTACGACATAGTACTATTCATTTCGAGAACGGTGCTTATCGCTTGCGGACGAAAGGCTGTCAGCGAAGCAGACCCCAAAAATAGATATTTAAAGAGCCTTGGCGTATACAGATTAAGCGGAATTTTTATCTTTTTAATTGCTCTCGTGCTCTTATTTGTCGTGCTTATGATAGTAAGAGACGGCGAAGGTTTTACTTATAAAGGCATACTTATTTACATAGTCGCGCTTTACGATTTATTCAGACTCGTAAGGGCAATTATGTACATTATGAGGACGAGAAAACGTATGTCGCCTATAGTCAACGCTATACGTTATTTCGGGTTGTCGTCATCGGTAATATCACTTTTGTCTCTTCAAACGGCGTGTCTTGCGGCATTCGGCGGCGCGCTTTCGGTGATGGAAAAACAACAACTCAATATGGCTACGGGAATTATCTCATGCGGACTTTTGTTGTTTGTCAGCGTGCTTATCATAATCAAGTCGTGGCGACACGTCAAATACTCCAAAGGCGACGGTCGTGTTCCGTCTCCCAACCTCGACGCTATCTTGAAAGAAGAAATGGACGACCGTGTTACCGAAGCCGATCTTGACGTAAAAGCGGTAAAAGAATCTTCCGAAAATTTGCCGCCTAACGACGAGTCTCCCGAAGATGAAAATGCCGAGCAATTGTCGATTTTATAACGTACGTATGCTGTAAAAACGTCAATTTGCGGTGAAGTGAAGTGCGAAATCGCAACTTATTATAGTTTGTTTTGTTGCGGTATTGGGTATAGTAGTGCGTTGCAAATAGATGTAATTACGTTTGCTGTATCGCGATAATTGCCTATAACACAATATCACGGTAATCTCTTATAATGAAAAATTTTATTTAGTTTATTGCGTCTCGGTAAAAGCCGAGGCGTTTTTACTTGCCTAAACGTTTAACGCGTTTTATATAAAATGTATGGTAGGCTTTAAAAACGGTTTCTTTTTGAAAACGATAAAAAGAGGGTTGAAAAAAGTGGGTTAAAAAAACGTGTAAAAGAAAGGAAAAACTACTTAACGCAATTCGGGTTTTAGTAAAAATGCAGACGTAACAAATTACTCAATGCAATGCGATTTTAAAAGAGTAAACAAAACTACTAACTGTGGTGTGATTTTTTAGTAAAATGAGACTAAAGGAAAACTAATCGCAAAGCAGTTTTTAGTAAAATGCGGACTTAATAAAAAACCAACCAAATTCGAGTTTCGGTATAATGGTAAAACATAAGTTAACAAAAATTAACTCGACAAAAACCGACTTAGCAAAAAATCGATTTTCATTTCATACAATTATTGCATACAATTATCGGCAAATTTATTCTCAAGAGTATGCAAATGTATACAATATTTATCCATATTATTAAGCAAGGCGAAACAAGCCACAAATAAATTAAGCATACGGTTTAAACGAAAGAAATAAAAAACATGGCAAAAACGACATAAAAATCGAATAAAATTAAAAAATAATAATCAAAATCGCTAAAAACCCTTGAAAAAAAAACGATTTTAGTATAGAATATATACGTCAAGATGAAAATCTCCCCACAGTTTGACGATATCGACTTGGCGGAGAAATTTTTTCGTACATTAAAACAGGAGGATTTACTTTAATGAAAAAGTATGTTTATCTTTTCAGCGAAGGTAACGGCAAAATGCGTGAATTACTCGGCGGTAAGGGTGCAAACCTCGCGGAAATGACCAACCTCGGTCTCCCCGTTCCACACGGTTTTACAATCACTACCGAAGCGTGCACACAGTACTACGAAGACGGAAAGAAAATCAACGATGAAATTCAAGAGCAGATTATGGAATACATAGTCAAACTCGAGAAGTTGGCAGGTATGAAATTCGGAGACAAAGAAAATCCGCTTCTCGTTTCGGTTCGTTCTGGCGCAAGAGCGTCGATGCCGGGCATGATGGATACCATTCTTAACCTCGGTCTCAACGACGAAGTAGTCGAAGTTCTCGCAAAAAAATCCAACAACCCCAGATGGGCTTGGGACTGTTACAGAAGATTTATTCAAATGTATTCCGACGTCGTAATGGAAGTCGGCAAAAAGCACTTTGAAGAACTCATCGATAAATTAAAAGCGGAAAAAGGCGTAAAGCAAGACACCGAACTCACCGCAGACGATTTAAAGACTCTTGCGGGATGGTTTAAAGCGGAATATGAAGAAACCGTAAAAGCACCGTTCCCCGCAGACCCGAAGGAACAACTTATGGGCGCAATCAAGGCGGTATTCCGTTCTTGGGACAACCCCAGAGCAAACGTATATCGTAGAGACAACGACATTCCGTATTCTTGGGGCACTGCAGTAAACGTACAAATGATGGCGTTCGGCAACATGGGCGAAACTTCCGGTACGGGCGTTGCGTTCACGAGAAACCCCGCTACGGGCGAAAAAGGTCTTATGGGCGAATTCCTTATGAACGCTCAGGGCGAAGACGTTGTTGCAGGTATCAGAACTCCGCAACCTATCGCTCAACTCGAGCAAGTTATGCCCGAAGTTTATAAGCAATTTATAGACGTATGCAATATTTTGGAAAACCACTATAGAGACATGCAAGATATGGAGTTTACTATTCAAGATAAAAAACTCTATATGCTTCAAACTCGTAACGGTAAGAGAACGGCAAGGGCTGCTTTGAAAATCGCTTGCGACCTCGTTGACGAGGGCATGATTTCCGAGCAAGAAGCAGTGCT
Organism: uncultured Clostridia bacterium; assembly: GCA_934249265.1. Lineage (GTDB taxonomy): Bacteria > Bacillota > Clostridia > Christensenellales > Borkfalkiaceae > CAKQKQ01. The sequence continues at coordinate 32,314 of CAKQKQ010000002.1, forward strand.
TATGATCGACCCGAGAAACCTCGACACGTTGCTTCACCCGCAATTCGACGCCGCTGCTCTTAAAAACACCACGCCGATGGCGAGGGCTTTGCCAGCATCTCCGGGTGCTGCTTGCGGTAAAATTGTATTCAGCGCGGCTGACGCTAAGGCTTGGGCTGCAAGAGGCGAAAAGGTCGTACTCGTAAGACTCGAGACTTCTCCCGAAGATATCGAGGGTATGAAGGCTGCTCAAGGCATTTTGACCGTAAGAGGCGGTATGACTTCTCACGCTGCGGTCGTTGCAAGAGGTATGGGTACTTGCTGTGTTTCGGGTTGTACCGAAATCGCAATGGACGAAGAAAACAAGAAGTTCGAACTTAAAGGAAAGGTTTACCACGAAGGCGACAGCATTTCCATCGACGGTTCGACGGGTAATATTTACGACGGAATTTTGCCGACCGTTCCCGCATCTATTTCGGGTGAATTCGGCAGAATAATGGCTTGGGCGGACAAGTATAGAGCAATGGAAGTAAGAACCAACGCCGACACTCCCGCAGACGCCAAGAGGGCTGCCGAACTCGGTGCTCAAGGTATCGGTCTTTGCCGTACGGAACACATGTTCTTCAGCGACAACAGAATCGACGCATTCAGAGAAATGATTTGCGCTTCTAATCTCGAAGAGAGAGAGGCTGCGCTTGAAAAGATTTTGCCTTATCAACAAAGCGACTTTGAAAAACTTTACGAGGCTCTCGAGGGCAAGCCGGTAACTATTCGTTTCCTTGACCCGCCGCTTCACGAGTTCGTTCCTACCGAAGAGGCAGATATCGAAAAACTCGCTAAGGCTCAAAACAAGAGCGTAGAAACGATTAAAAATATCATTGCTTCGTTGCATGAAGCAAACCCGATGATGGGTCACAGAGGTTGCCGTCTTACGGTTACTTATCCCGAAATCGCAAAAATGCAAACGAGAGCGGTTATTCGCGCGGCAATTAACGTAAAGAAGGCTCATCCCGCTTGGAACGTTGCTCCCGAAATTATGATTCCGCTTGTTGGCGAATTGAAAGAATTTAAGTTTGTAAAGGCTATCGTTAAGGCTGTTGCAGACGAAGAAATCGCAAATGCGGGCGTAAAACTCAATTATCACGTCGGTACTATGATTGAAATTCCGAGGGCTGCGCTTACTGCGGACGCAATCGCTACCGAGGCTGAATTCTTCTGCTTCGGAACAAACGATTTGACGCAAATGACGTTTGGTTTCTCTCGTGACGACGCGGGTAAATTCCTTGATTCTTACTATGCAACCAAGATTTACGAAAGCGATCCGTTTGCAAAACTTGACCAAGTCGGCGTAGGCAAACTTATGGATATGGCGGTTACGCTCGGTAAAGGCGTAAGAAAAGATTTACACTGCGGTATTTGCGGAGAGCACGGCGGCGATCCTACGTCTGTAGAATTCTGCCACAAGATAGGTCTCGATTACGTATCTTGCTCGCCGTTCAGAGTACCCATTGCTCGTCTCGCCGCTGCGCAAGCGAACATTAAAAACCCCAGAAAGTAATTTTTTGGGGAAAGAGTTGATTAAATAGTTTTGGTTGAATTGATAATTTAATTGAAGTAAAAATTTAATTAATGATATGATTTTAACCGAATTTGGTTTTTAATTAGATAAATTTTTTGCGGCATTGTTTCAAATCGAATCAATGCCGCAGTTTTTTAAAAACATATTTAAAATATAAGTTAATTAATAATATTTAAGAAATTGTGATTACATATTTATAATACGAATTTATATATAAAAGGGGAAAATATGACTAAAGATGAAAAAATAATTTTATCAATGTTACTTCAATTGATTGCATTTTGAAATATATTGACGGGAATTCAAAAGCAACGAGAAAAGAAATATTAGATAATGCAACTAAATCGTTTACGGATAAATGCACAAAAAGTAAAATAAGCGGAATAAATAAAGGCAATGCAAGAAGTTTTGTCGGTAAGGCATTAAATGACTTATTGACTGAAAAGACTTTGTGTAATAAAGACGGCGTAATTTTTAAAACTGCCGAGGATAGAATTATTGTCGATAAAGCGAAATGCAAAACAAAGTTGTTGGGGTTATTAAAACAAAAACCTCACACTAAAAATGAGTTATATACAGAGATAATAAAGTATCTCGGGGCGGATAAAACAAAAAGCAAAAATGATGACAACGAAATAAAAGGTTATCTTGGTCAACTGCTTTCGGATTATGTTAAAGATAATACGTTGGAATTACATGACGGGAAGTATAATTTAAAAAGTAAAATTGCATATAAAAAGAACGCGAATCCTATTGCTGAAAATGAATTTAAAGGCGAATTTTTAAATCGATTGCATGAAAACGGCGGGGCATTTTTTGAACGCTTTTTTGCAAATGTATTAGAAAAATACTTTACTTTAACAGGCAGGACTGTTTGGGATTGTGACGTCATCGGAGGTGCTGATGATGGTGGAATAGATATAAAAATTAAAATTTCCGATGACCTTGGATTTGTCGATATAGTTATGCTACAAACAAAATGTAGACATAATACTCCTATCACAGAAAATGAAATAAGAAATTTTTATGGAGCAATCAACGTTTTTAAAGCAAGCAGAGGAATTTTCGTTACTACGTCTACTTTTCATGCAAATGCAGACAAACTTTTACATTCTCTTGATAATTGTGTGGGAATAGATGGTGACGGGGTATTTAATCTATCTAAAAAAGTACTTTACGGCATGAAAATCACACGTGACGGATATACGTTTGACGATGTGGTGTTCGATATATAAAGTTAACGGAAAACAAAATGTTTGTTATAATAAATTAAATGGTTGTAAAAATTTACTGTATTGTGTTTTGGCTTGCATATTAATATTTCAACGAAAAGTCATCTTTACAACGTACGTATTGCGTAAAAATGGCAAAATTGAAGTAGTGTAAGTCGTAAATTTATACAAAAACAAATAGCAGATGAAAAAAATAAATGGTAGATTTAAGTTAAAATAAGCGGCAATATTAAGAAAAGGAATACTAAATTAAAACAAGCGGAGAAGATTAAATTTTATAAACGCAGGGAAAACAGTATGGATAAAATTGAAGAATTATTGAACGATAAAGCAACTAATTTGCAAAGACGAGCGTTAACCGATACTTCTTATAAAAACATAAATCATGCTTTAAGCGATGACACTACAAATTTTGAATTGGCAACGTATGGAGATGCTGTATTGAAACTTGCGTTGTGCGAAATTTATCTAAATAAGAAAAAGGCAGACAATTTTGGATTCAAAGGAAAGTTAACCGAATGGAAAAAACAGTATGAAAGCGATGAGGTTTTAGTGCGAATTGTTGCGAAGCATTATAATTTACTGAATTTTCTTAAGTACGATGAAAAGGGAAACGGTATACCCGAAGAGCAAAAGCCGCGGGACTATGATCACAAAGGACAAGACGATAACGATAGGCACAAATACATTGCAACCGCAATTGAGGTGTGTATTGCTGTAGTTTATATTGAAAACGGCGAAAATGAAGTTCTTAAAATTATAGAAAAATGGATACAATGGATCGATGAAGAGGAAAATTCTTCAAATCCATAAATTATTACAATGCACGCTTAAATTAAAATTGGGTTAGATAAAATAGTTATCTTTTTTAAAAAGCGATTATTGAAACAAATAGATTCTGAATGATTATTAAAATCACATAACAACAAGGCGGCAGAACATTTATTCTGCCGCCTTGAATTTTTAATAAATTAAGTTGTTTTAATGATGATTTATTGGTTGTGAGCGTAAGTCAATATTGCAACCACAAGTCAATTTCGATAGAGCAAGTCAACGCAAAATTAAACCCAAAATCACAAGCGTAAGCCAAAATCACGAGTGCAAACCGAATGTATAAATAAAATCAAGTATTGCAAAATTAAACCTAAAATCACGAGTGCAAATTAAAAAATCGCAACAAAAAGTCGAAATTTTACAATTCTACGCCGAGACTTATTAAAGTTTTTCTTATTAAATCGGGAGAAAGTTGTTTTGAAGTTACTCCGTTTTTGATACACAAAGAGCAAGCAACGCCAACCGCTTGACCCATAGCAAGGCAAATCGACATTACTCTATACGACGCATGCGCTCTGTGGTCGCCAGAAATGCATCTTCCCGCTACGAAAAGATTATCAAAGTTTTTCGGCGTAAAACAGCGGTAGGGGATATCGTAAGGAATAACCGTCGGCGGGCAACCTTCTTGTTCGGCTTGCCCCGCGCCGTCTGGGTTGTGAATATCCAACGGGAAGTCGGCTTTGTGTACGATAGCGTCGTCAAAGGTTTTGCCCGACAAACAATCTTCCGCAGTCAAAACGTATTCACCGACAATTCTTCTCGATTCCCTTATGCCGACAAATTCGGCGCACGTTTTCACGGAAATATTCTCAAATCCCGGGACGTAGTTTTTCAAGAACGAGTTTACGCAATCTATTTGCCTTCTAAGTTCTAATTCGGCTTTCGTTAGAGCCGATTCGTCTAAAACGTCAACCTTGTTGAGTTGGGTTGCGTTTACAATTCTTTCGCCCGTGTTTCCGTTATTGTAAAGTCTTACAATGTTTATGCTCGGCGGTAAAATGCCGTCTTTGCACGCTTGTCTGCACATAGACAAATATTCTTTGCCGTTTGAAAGGGTGGTGTAGTGTTCTTCATGGCAACAAGTAAGCGTTTGGTTTTTGTCTATGCCTTCGATGACGTACAGCATACTTACGGGTTGAATTAAATGGTCGTTTTCGCGCCCGATTTCATATTCGCAACCCGCCTTAAAGCATACATCTCCGTCGCCCGTGCAGTCGATGAAAAATTTAGCGTAAAAAGTGTAGTTTTCCTTTTTGCTGAACGCTTTTACGCTTTTCACTTTATTGTTTTCCATCTCGACTTCGGCTACCGTGGTGTGTAAAAAAACAGTCACGCCGTTTTTGTCTAATAAGTCGTAAATTAAAAATTTGGCGTTGTTGAAATCGTAAAATTCCCCGCCCAAAACGCTTTTTAATTCGTCTGAAAAAGTGCCTTTAGAAACGCTGCCCATTATAGGCCCGACGCAACCGCCCGTTAAATTTCCGCCGACGTAGCCCCATCTTTCAAGCAACGCGACTTTATAACCTTGCCTTGCAATTGCGATAGAAGCGGCAATGCCCGCAGGACCTGCCCCCGCAACTACGACATCGTAAGTAAAATTCATATGTCTCTCCGATTTATATTATATATTTCTATAATTATAGGTGTAATTAGGTTTTTTGTCAATAGAAAAAGGGATTTTAAAACGTGTCGGTTAAGGAATTTTAATGCGCATTGTTTGCAAAATTTTATAGTAACGCCCGATGGCGGTTTTACGCTAAAAAGCCGTTTTTACTCAATACGTATTGCGCAAAAATGGCAAAAATGGTGCAAATTGTGCAAATTGGTTGCGGTGAATAGATGCGTTTTTAATGTGTTTTCGCGTGGCTGTGTTGAAAATTTTTTATTGCAGATTTTTGCCGATAAATTGTTGACAATAGAAAAATAAAATGCTAAAATGTGTATCGTTCATCGGAGGGTGAGTTGTTCAAGGAAACGACAGCCGGACAAGGTGCAGACTGAAACGTCTGTTCTTTGTTCGGCTTATTTTTTTTATCAAAGATTTAGATTTATCAAAGATTTAGATTTATCAAAGATTTAGATTTATCAAAGATTTAGATTTATCAAAGATTTAGATTTATCGAAGATTTAGATTTATCAAAGATTTAGATTTATCGAAGATTTAGATTTATCGAAGATTTAGATTTATCGAAGATTTAGATTTGTCGAAGATTTAGAATTGTTGAGATATTAAATTTATCAAAAGTTTGAAATTATCGAGATTTTAAAGTTGTTGAAATATTAATTTGTCGAGATTAAATTTGTTGCGGATTAAAAAAAGTTATGCGACAAATTCATTTGAAAAATGCAAAATTGCAACCTTTACGAGTAAGTTTTTAATTTCTTATATAACAAACCATAAGAAGTAAAGATTTTAACTAAAGTAAAAATCTTTCAAGTCCTTGCGGACTTACGCAAAAATATAAATTTTTGCACTTCTAAATTTGAAAAAAATATTAGTTTTGCTTGAAAATATGCTTGTTATTTCTTGCGTGATTTCAGACAAAATTTCTTATATAACAAACAAGAGGAAAATTAAAATGGACTTATTAAACGGAAAAATCAAAAAAATCTATTTTAAGTATTTGGCGGCGGCGTTCGGCAGTGCGATGATAAGCAGCATTTACGGCTTGGTGGACATGGCGGTCGTCGGGCAATATCAAGGACCGAACGGCACGGCTGCTCTTGCGGTCGTTGCGCCCGTGTGGAACATAATTTACAGTCTCGGGCTGTTTATGGGTGTGGGCGGCAGCGTGCTTTTCAGCATACTTCGAGGCAAAAACAGCGACTCAAAAAACGAGAGTAATCAATATTTTACCGTCGCGGTAATCGGTTCGGTCGTTTTGTCCGTATTGGCGTGGGTCGCGCTTTTGGTTTTTGAAAAGAGCATACTTACGTTTTTCGGCGCGTCTGACGAAGTGCTTTTAAATCTCGCGCGCAGATATTTAAAGCCGATTAAATTCGTGTTTCCCGTGTTTTTGTTCAACCAAATGCTTGCGGCGTTTTTGCGCAACGACAACGACCCCGCGCTTGCGACGATAGGCGTGTTGGCGGGAGGAATATTTAATATTTTCGGCGATATATTCTTTACTTTCGGTCTCGATATGGGGATATTTGGTGCGGGTTTGGCAACTGCAATCGGGTCGGTAATTTCGTTTTTGGTGCTTTTAAGTCACTTTATAAAGCGCAAAAACACCTTAAAACTTGTTAAAATCAGTGGCTTTGATGCAAAACTTAAAGAAATTTCGGCAACGGGATTTTCAACTTTTTTCGTTGACGTGGCAATGGGCATACTTACGGTTATTTTCAACAGACAAATAATGAAATATTTAAACGGAGACGCGTTGGCGGTGTACGGACCGATAATAAACATAAGCACGTTCGTGCAGTGCTGTGCTTACAGCGTGGGGCAAGCGGCTCAACCCGTTATCTCGACCAATTACGGAGCAAACAAACATGACAGAATAAAAGAAACGCTTAAATATTCGCTTTATACGGTTGCGGTGTTTTCGCTGTTTTGGACTGCGCTCAGTTGCATAACGCCAAACTTATATATTCGCGTTTTCATGAAACCTACTGCGGAAATATTGAATATCGCCCCGAAAATTATAAGGATATATTCGCTGTCGTTTTTACTGTTGCCGCTCAATATTTTTTCTACTTATTATTTTCAGTCTATCGTCAAACCAAAAGCGGCGTTTGTGGTGTCGGTTGCGCGCGGACTCGTAATAAGCGGCGCGTTGATAATGTTGTTGCCGTTGATAAAACCGAGCGCGATTTGGCTTGCAATGCCTATAACCGAACTAATAGTGGCGGCTTACGTAATCGTCACAATGCTAAAGTACACAAAAAAATTGCAAGGCGAAAACGTAGCGGCGGTTTAACGCTAAAAAGTCAAGTTTACAGCACACGTATTGCGTAAAAATGGCAAAATAATGACGAAAACGCAGTGGGTTTTACGGTAAAAGCATTAATAAATTTAAACTAAATATGAAAAAACGTAAAAATAAAGCGACTCGAAAAACCATTCGAGCCGCTTTTAATATTTAATTGAAAAAGTGTAAGCAGATTTATTTTATCTTGTACACCCTTATTTCATAGGGTTTAAACACGTTGTAAAAAGCCCCCGTTTCAAGGTCGGCGGTGCTGTTGTAATTGCGCAAAAGCACTTCGGCGGTTGTCTGTTTAATGCAGTCGGGAAGGGTGACAGTGTTCGTTTTTTCAAAATTGACGGCAACTATTATTTTGTCTTGACCGAGTTGTCTTTCATAGACAAAACAACCGCTATTTAAAGTTAAGTCCTTAAACGTTCCGTACTTTATCACGTCGCTCGAGTTTCTCAATTTAAGCATTTTTTTATAAAACTCGAAAATCGACTTGTTTGATTTTTTGTCCTTTTCAAGGTTTATTTCGTCAGCCCTCGACGGCATAGTCAGCCATGGTTTTCCGCTTGTAAAACCGTGGTTATTTTTATCTTCACTCCAAGCGAGCGGGCGGCGGGTATTGTCGCGACTGCCGTAATTTATTTCGTCGATGAGTTGCTTTAAAGGCTTTTTATCGACGTTTTCTTTATAATAATTTAAAGTTTCCACGTCGTTAAAGAGGGAAATATCGTCGTAATAAGAGTTTGCCGAGCCAAATTCTTGCCCTTGATAAATGAAAGGAATACCTTTTAAAAGATAAAACATTCCGCAGTATGCCGTGGCGCACTCATAACGCAATTCTTTGTCGTTGCCGAGTCGCGAAATGTAAAAAGGTTGGTCGTGATTATCGGTAAACAAAATATAAAGTAAATCGTGTTCGGCGGTGAAGTTTTGCCATTTTACAAGCGCGTTTTTAATGTCGTCGCCCGTGTACGGCGCGGGGGTGTACTTGTCCGAACGCCCAAGCCCTATATGCTCGAATTGGAAAACAGATTTCAATTCGTCGCGGTTTTTTCCGCAAATATCGCAAATACTTTTTACGTCGGACTGACATTCGCCCACGGTAAACACGTGTTTTACTTTTTCACGACCAAACAGTTGCTTAATATACTCGTGAAGGAGCGGTCCGTTAAGCATTTTGTTTTGCTTGAAATCTTTTGAAATAAAGTCGAGCACGTCGCATCTAAACCCGTCCACGCCGAGGTCAACCCAAAAATCGACCACGTTGCAACATTCTTGTCGCACTTTGGGGTTTTCCCAATTTAAGTCGGGTTGTTGAACGGCAAAAGAGTGCAAGTAATATTCGTTTGTCGCTTCGTTGTATTCCCACGCACTTCCGCCGAAACAAGCCGTCCAATTTGTGAGCGGTTTATCCGCCCAAATGTAATAATCGTGATAGGGGTTGTCTTTAGATAAACGCGCTTGTTTAAACCAAAAATGCTGTGACGAGGTGTGGTTTACAACCAAGTCCATAATAATTTTTATGCCGTTTGCGTGGAGTTCGGCAGCCAAACTTTTCCAATCGCTTAAAGTGCCGAATTCGTCCATTATGTCGCGGTAATCGGCAATGTCGTAACCGTTGTCGTAGTTGGGGCTTTTATAACAAGGACATATCCACACAGCGTTTACGCCGAGTTCTTTAAGGTGCGGAATTTTTTGTTTAATTCCGTTTAAATCGCCGATTCCGTCGCCGTTTGAATCGAAAAAACTTCTGGGGTAAATTTGATATACTATAAGGTTTAAATAATCTTGATTTTGATTTGACATTTTACACCTGCCGTTAAATTATTTATTAAATGTGTTAAATTGTTTATTAAATATTTGTACCGCTTTTGCAAAGAAAAACTCGATAAAATTTTGCCTTGCTGTGCGTTTTATGCGCGACGTATTGCGTAAACAACGCCGAAAGAGACTTTAAAACCATAAATTATTGTAAATTAACTCGCACTTTTTTGCAAGCGAAACGTTAAAATTAAATACGTTTAAATTTAAAAGTTTAGCGTGGTTTAAATAAAAAGGGTTAAAAGCGTAGCGCGCGATAATTATACGCAATTTGTGGATAAAAGTTTGCGGACAAAACGAAATTTAATTAAATAGAAATTTCGTCCGCTATTAAAAAGCGAAATTTTTTTGATTTTGCAAATTAAGCGCGACAAATATTTTTTATCAATTATATTCTAAAACGGGCAAAAAACATAGTTTAAAAAATATCTTTTTTTTTAGATATCTTATTTTTATGAGTGTAAAATCCGCATTTTAAACAGTAAGATATCATAAAAAACAACAAGTTGAAGATTTTGCGTAAAGACGTTGCACGATAAAATGTAATAAAACATTTGAATTGTTTACTTTAAATAATAAGGATAATGTGTTTTGTAAAGAGACTAAAAGCAAAAGAGCGAATTGAAAAGTAAAAAGGGTTTAAATTCAAACAAAATACTTTCAGAAAAAATACGTCGGCATTTTTAAATTTGTACTTAAACTCGCTTTATATAGTAAAAAAACACGTTAAAAACCGCTTAAATACGATTTTAAAGGCATAAAAGAGATAAAATCTAATAATTTTGCCTAAAACAAGCGGAATTTGACGGTCAACGGTAAAACGCCGAATAAAACCGCGGTTAAATTAAAAAATCGATATATCGGCGGGGTAAAATCGATAGGCAAAAAACTCAAAAAAATAAGATTTCAAAAAAAAGCGATAAGTTTTAGACTATATTTGATAAGTATACGATGTTATAATCGAAACTGAAAATACGCATAAGCAGGGAGAATAAGGAGAAAAAGATGAATAAAAAATTTAAACATTGTTTATTAATCGTCCTCTCGATAATGTTTTTTTTAAGCGGCAGTATTTCCATTTCCGCATTGACTATTCGCGCGGAACGCGTCGCGCCCAATAGAGAAGGCTCGAAAACCGTTTTATCCGTTTATGAAGACGGATTAAACAGCGGTATGCAACTCGTTTGGGGTGGTTCGACCACGAATTTGGAATACACGGACGCAGCCGATAAAGACAACAAAACCAAAAATATGGCTGTCGATTGCACCACCACGGCAAATACGGAGTTTTATATTGATTTCGGCGGCGAATACGACATTTTCACGGGTTCGGGCTTTACGGACGAAAATTTAGAAGATTTTTACAAGAAAAGCACGGTGGAGTTTTGGGTTAAACTCAACGACACCCCCGGCAGTTTCTTCAATATTTATTTATTCCAGTCTCGCGGAGCGCAATATGCGACCGCTCCCGCAAACCAACGTTATATAAGAAGTAACGTTCAGTTGAAAGCATACGTAGACACGACTATCATCGGCGCATGGCAATACGTTCAAGTGCCGCTCACCGCGTTCTCTTCAAACGGCGAATACGTCAACGAAGAAAACGTTAAAGTAAAAGACACTCCCGTCGATTTGTCCAAGGCTTGCGCAATAGGTTTTGCACACATGATGGCAGACGGAGACACAAAAGTCAACCCCACTATTCAGTACGACGATTTAAAAATCGTTTACGGAAATATGGAAGACACAAATCTCGGCGTAACGATTATACCCGCAAAAGATTATGAAGAGCGCAAAAAACAAGCCACGTTCACCACGATCGATTTAAGGTCGCTTGCAACGTCGGGTTATTACGGCGGCGCGGGCATAGGTTGGACAAACCAAGGCAGCGACAACGAACTTACGGGTTTTGACCTTGTCGGTCAGCAAGAGTTTTTCGGCGTACCGTTCGACATGATAGTTCAAGAAGACAACAATAATAAATCGGTCATCGGTTTAAGAAGCAGTAAATCTTCTACGAGCAACCAATTTGTAGAAAGCGTGGTTATACCCGTTAATCTTAAAGTAGACGGTTTGTACATTATTCACAACGCCGCATGGGGCACGACGAAAAACATCGCGAAATACACTTGGTGTTATGAAGACGGCACTACCGAGGCGATCGACATAACCATAGACAAGCACATTTACGAATGGTGGGGCTTGGGCGAATCTGCCGTAAACCCCATAATTTGGAAGGGTCGCACGCCCGAAGCGGACACGTTCAACATGGGCATAAGCCTTAATATGTTTGCTTTCGTCAACCCCGAACCGACTAAAAAAGTAACCGAACTCAAGTGCGAAATCGCATCCGACGTAGCCGCATGTATGATAGTTGCCGTTACCGCAGCCGATTTCGGCGGAAAGGGTATGTTTATGGCAGAACGCGAAAATCCTTACACCCCCGACACCGACGACTGGTACGCGTACGAACTCGCCGACCTCGAGGCGATGATAGGCACGCCGCTTGACGTATCTTATCTTCTCGACAAAAAGGACCACGGCAAAGTGCAAGCGCAAGGCGACGATTTCGTGTTTGAAGACGGAACGAAAGCCAACTTCTGGGGAGTAAACATAAACGCTTATTCGCTTTTCCAAAAACACGAATACACCGACATTTTGGTCAATGCGGTTGCCGCGGGCGGATATAATTTGATAAGAATACTCGACTGGGATTCGTCTTTCTATTATCCCAACATATTCGGTTACAACGGAAACAGCAAAGACGTTGCCGAAGAACAGTTGGACCAATTCAATTATTTCTGGTACAAGTGTAAAGAAAAAGGAATTTATATAGATTTCGTAATGCTCGGCGGCAGATTTGCTTCTAAAGACGTAACCGACGACAAACTCACCGACAGCGAAGTTTCGGATATATCGCAAGGCTTTAAAATGGAAGTTTACATCGACGAGCGTTTGCAAGAGTCAACAAAGACCCTCGTTAAAGACGTGTTGGGCACGGTAAATCCTTATACCGGCACAAAACTCGCCGAAGACCGCACGCTTGCGATACTCGAAGTGACAAACGAGTCAAACCTTATGACTATGTACGACGACAGCGCGTCGTATCAATTTAAGTCTGACAAATACAAAACGATGGCGCAAGAAAAATACGCCGAGTTTTTAAAGAAAAAATACAACCCCGACGGAACTTTATCCGATCAAGCGACCGAAGATAAAATCAGAGCGGCTTGGAAGGAAAGCGGCAAAACGGGACTCAGCAGAGGCGAATATTTGGCAACTGCAACGATCCAAATTAACGGCGATTTCTTGACGGACAAATATGCCGCGCAACGTTGTGCCGACGGATTTGAATTTTTCTATACTTTAATGGAAAGTTTTTACGACGATATGTATGCTTGGGCTAAATCGTCAACAAGCGACGGAGGCCTCGGCGTAGGTTGCCCGATTGCGGGCGGAACTAACTTTGCGGGCGACGACCGTTCAGATTTGTTCCTCAACGCGCATTACGATTATATCGCGCGCCACACTTATCAGTCTCACCCCACGACGGGTACGGAATATCAAGTAGGCACGGCGGTTTCCGACGGCAGCAGCACGATAGGCAACGTAGGCGGCAACACATTTGCAAACGCTTCGTTCAGAAAGGTTATGGGTCTTCCGTATATCGTTACAGAATCGCTTATTGCCGAGCCGAATATCCACAGCATGGAATTCAACCTCATCGCATCGGCTATATATTCTTATCAAGGTTGGAGTCTCACGGCGTTCACTTATATGAATAAGGCGATAGATAAACGTGTAAACCAAATCACAAACTCGTTTATCATTATGGACCACCCTGGTAGATTTTCGACTATTACTTCGGCATCGCTACTTTATCAAAGGGCTGAAATAGCAAAAGCGAAAGTGGGTTATTACCGCGTTATCACGGTGGACGACGCAATGGATTATAAATCGCAAATCATGGGTCTTCCAGAAGGAACTTACGTAGTAGGTAAAACGGGCGTGTACTTTGCCGACAGTCAAGGCAATTTGCTTTTCCAAAGCGGCGATTTCGATATTAAAGAATCCGAAAGCGACCTTTCTATACTTGAAAAAATACTTCACTCTCAACTTATCAGCGAAGGCGGAGAGTTGATTTGGAATCAGTCCACTCAAACGTTTATCGTCAATACAAAATCCACGCAAGGCGCGGTTGGTTATATCGGCGGACAAAACATTTCGCTTGACGACGTAGATATAAGCATCGATACCGCTTACGCTCAAGTTACGGTAAGCGCACTCGGCGCGCAAGATAACGGAGTAAATCCCGAAATTGCAAACGCAGACAAACTTTTAATCACGGCTGTCGGTCAGTCGAGGAACTCCGGCGCGGAAATTTCTTCCGACGGAACGACCATTACTTCTCTCGGTACTTCGCCGATACTCGTTCAACCTATACTCGGCAAAGTTACGCTTAAAACTTACGACGATTTCGAAGTTTACATTTTAAACAGTTCGGGCGTGAGAGTAAGCGACAGAACGGCAACCTTTGAAAAGGACGCAAACGGTTTTACAGTGATTACCCTTAAAACGGGCGACAACACCACTTATTACGAAATAGTAAGGACAAACGTATCCGACGAAAAGCCGAATTTCGGCGATTTTAGAGATATCGGCGGCGAATATAAAGAGGCTATCGAGGCGGTAAAGAATTATTTACCGAGCAAGACCGACACTCTGTATCTCACCAACGAAACTACGGAAATAGGCGACTTTATCGGCGCGGTAGTAAAGGCTTCGGGTCTTACGGGCGGCAACAGAGCATATGCGGACGCAAATTCTTATCACTGGGCTTACGAGCAGTTTAAAACCGCTCGCGAATACGGCTTGGTAGACGGTTTGCAAATAAAGGCTTACGATAAATTGACTTATAAAGCCGCATATTTCGCGCTTTACAATGCGGTACTGGGCAAAGGTATAAAAGTAAACGAAAACGCCTCGGTATTGGGCAAAACTCAACTCAACGGTTGGGATGATGACGATAAAGCGATGCTCAGCGCGCTTGTTTCGGTAAAAATAATCGACTTAAATGCGCTTGCACAAATCAAACCTACCGACACTGTGACAAGGGGCGAGGCTGCGTCTTACGTTTATAAATTGACAAACGCAAAAGACGCCAACACCAAACCCAACACAAAGCCGAGCAAAAAAGGCTGCAAATCCACGCTTGACGGGGTGGCGGCAATGGGAAGCGTGTTGCCTGTTGCGTTGACAGTAATAGGCACTGCATTATTCGTAACAATCCGTAAAAGAAAAATTGCGGAATAAATAAATATTTTCATAAAGGAGGAAAATATGAAAAAAAGGAACATTTTGCTGACATTATTGTCGGCTATCATGACTGTGTCGTTGGCAATATCGACCATGACGGCGTTTGCCGACACTGCAGATCAAGGCGACGCGGGCGCGCAAAAGACGATTACGCTTGAAATTTTCAACGGTAACGCCGACGCCGTTGCGCTTACGGGGGCTGAAGCCGTGCAAGACGGAGAAGATACGGTAATTTCGATCGCTCCTGCAAGTTGGGCAAGTTCGATGATATTACTCAACGACCCTATCGATATGAATAAAGAGGGCGCACAACTTTGCTTCGAGATAAAGGCTACGGGTGAAGGAACTTATGCGGAGGTTAGGGGCGTAACTTTTGCAAGTTGGTGGAATCAACCTATTAAACTTGCAGGCGAAAACCTCAACTGTCTGGACGATTACGTAGTAAAAAAATACGATTTAACCCCAACAATGACGGCAGAACAACTTGCAAAATTCAAGGGACTTTCTTTTGCAACGGATAAATCGTTTTACGTAAAGAGAGTTTGGGTAGAATATCCCAACCCCGATTATTCCGAAGACGACAAACCCGTTACCGAAGAAGGCGTTTACACTCTTTTGACGGAGGCGGTTTCTTCTCAACAAGATACATCTACATGGCAACACGTAGCGACTATTCCTTCTGATTACAGCGTTGCAAAGGGCGATAAAATAAGCATTACTTACAGCATAGACAATTTCCCCGGCGAAAAGATTTTCGATATGTGGGTAGGCGAGTCTAAAATAACTTTTGAAAACGACGGAAGCAAAGTGACCGAGGCGAGCGGAACGTTGGAATACACGTTTACAAGTTCTTATTCGGGCGATATAAAACTTGGTCTTTGGTCAAACACGTTTACTATCAATTCGGCAACGCTCACGATAGTAAAACACGAGCAAGAGCAACCCGCAAGCGGCTATGATATTTTCACGGGCATTACAGAAGTGGGCGAAGTTGCATTAAATGCCAACGGCACTGCATATACGGGCACGTTTACCGCTGCGGTTTCGGGTAAAGTAATTAGCGACGGCACTGCGCTTGCGTTCGGTCAATTAGACGATATGTACTATATTTCGGGTACAAACACAAAGACTGCGACTCGTGCGACTATCGCTATGACGGATATCACCCCCGCGCTTTTGGGTGGCGGTATGCTTCAATTCAAGGCTAAATTCGACTTTGCCGGCGAAGAAGGCAGATATGCAAAAATAAGACTTTATTACGAATGTGGTCAATGGGGCGAAGCGGCTTATGTCGAATTGCCTATTACCGATTATGTTGCTGACGAGTGGAAAGATTATACGTTTGCAATTAAAGATTTCAATATCGAATTAGCAAAAAATAGTACGTTCGGAAACCCCGTTACGGCTCAATGGTTCGATTGGGCTAAATTCGTAGGAATGGGAATTTCTATGGGGTCTACGGGCGACGGAGACAACGTTGCTTCGTTCGGCGACGTAAAAATTACAAACGTTGAAAACAAAACTATTACGGGTATCGAGACCGAGGGTGCGCAAACCGAATACAATGCGGGCGACGAATTCTGCACTACGGGCATGAAAGTGTACGTTGTTTTTGAAGACGAAAGCAAAGTAGAAGTTAAAAACTACACTTATTCTCCCGAAAAACTCGGCACTGACACCCAAAAAGTGACTATCACTTGGGCTTACGGCGGTCAAACTTATACTACCGATATTTACGTAACTGTTATTTCCGAATATAAAGGAATAAAAGTAAAAACTCAACCCACAAAAACTCAATACAAAGCGGGCGAAAAGTTCGATTGCACGGGTATGGAAGTTGTGCTTGTAAATAAAGACGACAGCGAAACCGTAATCACCGATTACACTTATTACACGGGTATGCTTGCGGCAAACCTTACTTCGGTGGAAATCGAATATCAAGGCATGACGACTAAAGTAGAAATTACGGTTGCAGACTTTGAAAACAAACTTTCGCTTACAAGCAAATTGTTCGACAGCAACGGTACGCCTTCTTACGGATATCAAGCGGCTTTGGGTAGCAAAAATTACGTTTCTCAAGCAACTTACGACGCAACCGAAGACGAAACCGAAAAGGGCAAAATGACAGTTACGCCTCACGACGAAACTATGGGTTATTATATCCAAACTCCCAACAACAGTTGGTCTACTTCAAGGGCGTTTACCGACGGCTTTGCTTATTGGATGCTTGCAGACCTTTACGACGAAGAAGGCTACAATGCGATGGTTTCGATAACTTACAGAACTACCGCCGAAATAAACAATTCCGTTTACTTCGGTATCGGTAACTTTGAAAGTTGGAACGTATATTTCCACAAATTCGATATTTCTTCTTATATCGTTGCCGACGGAAATTGGAACACTATGTATTTCGACATTGCCGAAGTTTACGGCGCGATAGACGGTGCGCTTTGGGGCGACGTTAAAGAAGAAGACGGCAAGGGCGACGTCGATTTCCGTAAGATAGTAGGTTTTGCCGTTAAATCGATGATAAGCGGCACTATCGACATTGCGGACGTTACGTTCAATTGGAACGGCGAAAATACCGCGGCAAAGATTCAAGATAACGAAGCACCCGAATTGACTTACAAGGGCGAACTTAGCCTTACGTTTACCGAGGGAGACGCAGTTCCCACGTTCGAGGCGTCTGCTAAAGACAAGATGGACGGAGCGGTAGAAGTAATAATCGAATGGTCAAACGGCGCAATTACAGACGGCAAACTCAATGCTGGCAACCACACCGTAAGAATTTACGCAAGAGATGCGGCGGGCAACGTGGCGGAAGCGATTACGGTAAGCGTAACCGTTGAAAGCAAACAAGCCCCCGACACCGACTCTTCGACTGATTCGGGCAGTACTACCGACTCGGGCAGCACGAGCGGCGACGGCATGAAGACAAAGGGTTGCAAAGGCGTTGTAGACGCATTACCCGCGGCTGTATCGCTTCTCGGACTCAGCGTAGTTTATCTTTTCGATAAAAAAAGAAGAGCATAATAAACTAAAAACTTAATAAAAAGCGCGCGCACCCCAAATCGGGTGCGCCGTTTTAAAAAGGGGCAAAAATGAAGATAAAAAAACTGATTTTAATTTTATTTTTAGTGTTGGCGCAAGTGTTTTGCGCGTCGTGTTCTTCAACGGACTTGGGCGAAACGGATTCTTCTTCACACGACGATACTCAGCAATCATCTACCGACTTGGATACTTCGAGCGATAGCGATTCTTCAAGCGACAGCGACGATAAAGGCGATAAAAAAGATTATTCGTCTATGTCTTCGGTTGAGTTTGTAAAGCAACTCGGCGTAGGCTGGAATTTGGGTAATACGTTTGAAAACAATTTAAGCGGATATCCCGACACTGTTTACGGCAATTCTATTGTATCGGAACTCGGTTTTGAAAGCCGCGAGATGTTTTGCGAAGTGCGTAATCAGCAAGATATTTACCGCGGAGCGACGACTCAAAAGACGATAGACGCGGTTTACGAAAAGGGTTTTAGAATAATGCGCGTGCCCGTCAGTTGGTCAAACCACATGCAACAAAACGGATACATAAACAAAGTTTGGCTCGACAGAATAAACGAAGTTGTCGATTACGTGTATAAATACGACGATATGTTTGTAATTTTAAATATAATGGACACGCCAAATATCGGCGCGTATTATCTCGACGACGCATATTACGACAAGACCAAAAGTTTAATTATTAACGTGTGGGAACAAGTCGCCGAAAGGTTTAAAGATTACGATTCGCGGCTTATTTTCGAGAATTTAAACGAGCCTTTGCACTCGAAATTGGGTTGGAGCATGTCTCCCACGTCAAACAAGACCGAATATAAAGAGTGTATTAAAAATCTCAACGAATACAACCAATTATACGTCGATATAGTGCGCGCGCAAGGTTCAAATTGCAACAAAAACAGATTTTTGTCGGTGTGCGGATACGGTAATATCGGGTATATGACTTATAGCGACGAAATAAACGCCGTTGCCGAATTTAAAATGCCGCAAGATACCGCGAATGACAAACTTTTGATGAATATCCACGCTTATTCGCCGAACGGGTTTTCTTTCGGAAACGACAACGAGTGGGACGAGGCTACCGACGCCGCATCTTCTTCGGGTATAAAAACTATGTTTGACGCTTTCGGCGCAAAATACACTAAAAAGGGCATCGGCGTAATAGTCAGCGAGTGGGGCAGCGTGTATAAAAGCGAGCGCGGACACGAATCTTACCGCAAAAAACATGCGGAATATTTTATGAAAAACGCCACGCAAAACGGAGTTTGCGCAATAGTTTGGGATAACGACGCAAGAAGCACCTCTTGGAGTACCGAATATTTCGGACTGTTAAACCGCCACAAGGCGAGCGGACTTTACGACAATTTAAAAAACGAGTCGGGCGTAAATTACGACAAAACCACTTTATGGTTTTCCGAAGGCGTAATAGAGTGCATGTTTAAAGGATATGAAAGCGGCAAAGCCGCATAACGTTATATTGCGCGTTTTGTGCGTTTTACAGCGCACGTATCGCGTAAAATTGACAATTTTAAGTAAAAACGACAGAGTTTTTATATTAAAATAATAAAAATAATCAAATCAAAACAAAAAACGAGGGTTGCATTTCATATCGCAACCCTCGTTTTTTATATAAAGTTTTCGTTTCGTTAAATTTAATTATATAAAATCAAATTTGCGTAAGTTCGATTATGAAAGAGCGGAAGTTTGCGTCGGAGCAAATTTGCTCGTTTAAGCGGTATTTCTCGATATCTATTCCGCAAAGCAAAGTTTCGCCGCTTAAAACAAACTTATCAAATTGGCACAGGTTTTTATCGTAAACCACGACCTCGTATTTCGCCGACAAATTAAGCCCTTTTAAAATCAATTTTCTGTTTGAAATTCCGTTTTCGCGCGTTTTAAACACGACTGCAGCCAACGCCTTATCTTTTCTTGAAGAAAGGGTGATAAAGCCGCAAAGATTATCGTTTAAATCGCCGAGTTTAAAATAATCGCCGTACAGTATAAAATCTCTTCTTTTTTTATAAAATTCCGAAAGTTTTGCCACTCGTTTTATTTCGTCTGCGGTAAAAGCAGAGCAGTCGAGTTCGTATCCGAAATTAAATAGACAAGCAATATTAAAGCGGTTTTCAAGCGAAAACGCTCGTTTTGTAAACCAATTAGGCGAGGCGGACAAGTGCGCCGTCATGCACGACTGCGGATAGCACAGCGCGGTGTTGGTTTGAATATCCGTTCTCACTGCGGCGTCGGTGTTGTCGCTCGTCCAAATTTGCGGGAAATAACAAAGTATGCCCATGTCGAACCTCGCTCCGCCCGCGGCGCAACCTTCAAAAAGAATTTCGTGGTGCGTATTAGTAAGCGTGTTCATTATGTCGTAAAGCGCAAGCACGTATTTATAGCAGTATTCGCCGATAAAAACCGTACTCGAATAACAGTCGCTCATCACTCGGTTGAAATCCCATTTTATATAAGTCGGTTTTGTAAGCGCAATTACGTTTTCTACGCTTTTTATCACGTAGTTTTTCACTTCGTCGCTACTTAAGTCGAGCATCATTTGGTTTCTGTGTAAAAACGGGGTTTTGTCCAGAATTGCCATTGCGTACTCGGGGTGGGTGCGGTAAAGCGCGCTGTCGGGCGAAATCATTTCGGGTTCTATCCAAATTCCGAAGTCGAGACCCATTGCCCTTATATCGTCTGCAAGGAGTGAAATGCCACCCGTTTTTTCTTCATTGTCAAACCAATCTCCCAGCGACGATTTGTCGTCGTTTCTTTTACCGAACCAACCGTCGTCGAGAACGAACAGTTCCGCGCCGATTTTTTTGCCGTTTTCGGCAATGTTTAAAATTTTATCTTTCGTGAAATCGAAACCCGTGCCTTCCCAATTGTTGATGACTACGGGGCGTTTTTTGTTTTGCCAACGCTTCGGAATGACGTGTTTGTTTATAAACGAGTGCAAATTCAAGGTCATTTCGTCTTCGTCTTTTGCAAACAGCATCACTGCCTCGGGTGCGTAAAAAGTGTCTCCGCCGTTTAAGCGGTATTCAAAAGCAAAGTCGTTTACGCCCGAAATTATCCTCGTCCTTAAAAACGAATCGGTCTCGTAAGAAGTTTTGTGGTTGCCCGAATACACGAGGTTAAAGGCGTACACGCCCTCGTCGTTTTTAATAAAAGTAAAGGGGTTGTGTTGGGCGGAAGACGCCCCCGCGAGCGACTGATTTATAAACGTTCCCGAGCAAAGCGGGGTATCGTGACGATATCTTTCGCCCGCCCAGCACCCGTCGAAAGTGCTTGCTGTAAAGCCGCTTTTCGATATATCGAGTTGAAGCGACGCAAATTTTTTAACCGCCACCGTTTTGTCGCCGAGGTTTTTTATGGACGAACGCACGGTGATTACGTCGTTGTTTCTGTATACCGAATAATTTATGGTGAGCAGCAGTTTTTCAAGTTCGTCGATAAACTCGAAAGTAAGCGTTTTTTCCGCGCCGAACGAAGAGGGCAAACAAGGTATTGCCTTTTTACCTTTCGATACCGTCGCGCTTTTAAAGATAAACTCGTTTGTAAAAGTGTTGTCGGGGTTAAAAAGCAAAATGGACTTATCTCTGTGGTCGTCGTCGCCGAAACAAGAAAAAAGTTTGTTTCTTAAATCCGTGCCGATGTTGTCTTCTTTCAAAAAGGTCGTTTCGGGGGATATTTCGTTTATTTTTTTGCCGTAATACAAGTAAAATACGCTTTGCCCGTCTTGCAAAAACACGAGCGACGTGTTTTGCGTGTCGAGTTTGTATACCTTTCCGCTCATTTGTAAATTACCTCGGCTTTAATGGTTTCGCCCACTTTTGCAAGCGGTAAAATTCCGTCTTCACACTTGTTGCCGTTTACGTACACGCCCGCGGCTTTTTTATCGTCGCGCTTTGCCGAAATTACATAATTTACACCTCTAAACTTCCTTTCAAGGGTAAAATTGTTTATTTCCTTGGGCATACAAGGCTCGATTTTAAGTCCTTTAAGGGTGGGTTTTATGCCTAAAATGTATTGTGAAGCGTTTACAAACGTCCACGCCGCCGTACCCGTGAGCCAACTGTTTTTAGCCGAACCGAAGTCGGGCGCGTCTTTGCCCGCTATCATTTGGCTGAAAACGTAAGGCTCGGTTTTGTGTATTTCACTTATTTCTTCGAGGTGAGCGGGGGAGATTTTGCGGTAAATTTCATACGCTCTGTCGCCGTTGCCGAGCGTCGCTTCGGCGCAACTTATCCACGGGTTGTTGTGGCAGAAAATGCCCGCGTTTTCTTTATATCCGCACGGATAAGAGGATACTTCGCCGAGATTTAAGTGATATTCTTTATAAGCGGGTTGCAAAATGACGATGCCGTATTTAGTGTCGAGATATTTTTTCACACTGTTTAAAGCCGTTTGCGCTTTGCCGTCGTCAACTCCTATTCCCGCCATAACGCACATTCCTTGCGGCTCGATGAATATTTTACCGTCTTCGCAAGTTTTACTGCCGACGGGCTTTTCAAAAGCGTCGTAAGCACGCACAAACCATTCTCCGTCCCAACCGGCAGTTTCAGCGGCTGTGGTCATTTCTTGCACTTCTTTGCGTATGCGTTCGGCTTCGTTTTTGTCGCCGAGTTTTTCGCAAAGTTTGGCGTATTCTTCTCCGTATTTTACAAACATACCCGCAATAAACACGCTTTCGGCTTTTCCGCTTTCAAAGTTAGAGCAAGTTTGGAAACTCTCTCCGGGGGTGTCCGAAAAACAGTTTAAGTTTAAGCAGTCGTTCCAATCGGCTCTGCCGATAAGCGGCAAACCGTGCGGTCCTTTGTGAGTAACGGTATAATCTATTGAGCGTTTAAGGTGTTCTAAAAGGGTAGCGCGGTCGTTTTCGTCGTTGTTAAAGGGCACGCTTTCGTTTAAAATCGAAATATCTCCCGTTTCGCAAACGTAAGAATAGGTGCAAGCCACAAGCCAAAGCGGGTCGTCGTTAAAGCCGCCGCCGATGTCGGCGTTGCCGCGCTTTGTAAGGGGTTGATATTGATGCCAAGTCGAGCCGTCGGGCAGTTGAATAGACGCAATGTCGATTATTCTTTCGCGCGCCTTTTCGGGTAAGAAATGCACGTAACCGAGCATATCTTGGCAAGAATCGCGGAAACCCATTCCGCGCCCGATTCCGCTTTCGTAATAACTTGCGCTTCTGCTTAAACGGTAAGTGATAAGGCATTGATATTGATTCCAAATATTGACCATGCGGTTGAATTTTTCGTCGGGAGAGTTTACCTTGAAATTGCCGAAAAGACTGTTAAATTTGTCTTTAAGTTTGTCAAACTCTTCAAAAACCGCGTTTTCGCTTTGATATTTTTTAATAATATTTACCGCTTTTGTCTTGTTTATAACGTTAGGCGACTGCCATTTGTCTTCTTTTTTGTTTTCGATATAACCCAAAATATACACAAGCGAAATTTCTTGCTCGGGTAAAAGCGTAACGTCTTTTCTCAAAAACGCAACGGGTGACCAACCGCTTGCTTTTTCGTTAAACGAAGTGCGACTTTTTACCGCGTCGGGGCTGTCAAACCCGTTAAATTTGCCGAGGAAAGTATCTCTGTCGGTATCGTAGCCGCTTATTTCGGCGTTTAACGAAAAGAAAGAGTAGTGGTCTCTTCTTTCGCGGTATTCGGTTTTGTGATATATTGCGGCGTAATTTTTTTCGGTGATTATTTCCACTTCGCCCGTGTTATAATTTCTTTGGAAATTAGTCGTGTCGTCTTGCGCGTTCCACAAACAAAACTCAACGCCGCCGTAAATCGACAAAGTTTTTGTCTCTTTCGAGTCGTTTTTAATCTGCAAAAGGTTGATTTCGCAATTGTCGTTTAAAGGCACGAAACAAGTAAGATTTGCGCTTACGCCGTTTTTTTGGCTTTCAAAAATCGTGTAATTGAGTCCGTGGCGGCATTTATATTTGTCGAGCGGAGTTTTGCTCGGCAAAAAAGAAGGCGAAAAAGTGGTTTTTCCGTCGGTTATATAGTAATATCTTCCGCCGTTGTCGGTGGCGGGAGAGTTGTAGCGATATCTCGTAATTCTCCTTAATTTTGCGTCGCGATAAAACGAATAACCGCCCGCCGTATTGGAAATAATCGAGAAAAAGTCGTCGTTTCCCAAATAATTTATCCACGGAAGGGGTGTATAAGGTGTGTCGATTACGTATTCTTTGCGTTCGTCGTCGAAGTATCCGAATTTCATTTTCTAAAAAACTCCTTTAACTGTTGTCGGCTAAAATATTAACAAATAAGGTCGCGTGTGTAAATGCAAAACCTTTTATATATGAAGAAATCTAAAAAAAATCATAAGAAAACGTATTGCAATTGCTTTTGGTATGCTTTAAAATATCGGTATAACCCATTAAGGAGAATATTATGCAAGACAATTTTGTTTGGGGCGCGGCGAGCGCGGCTTATCAAATAGAAGGCGCATGGAACGAGGACGGAAAAACCCCCAGCATTTGGGACGAGTTTACCCACGCTAAAAAATCTTACAGAAATCAAACGGGCGATATCGCGTGCGACCATTATCATAGGTTTGAAGAAGACGTAAAACTAATGAAAGAGTTGGGTATTAAATCGTATAGATTTTCTCTCGCTTGGACGAGAATTATCACCGAAAACAACACCGTAAACGAAAAAGGCGTCGAGTTTTATAATAATCTCATTAATTTGCTTATAAAAAACGGCATAACGCCTATGGTTACTTTATACCATTGGGATATGCCCGTGTGGGTGTATAAAAAAGGCGGTTTTTTAAATAGAGATATAGTAGAATATTTCGGGCATTTTACCACCGTTGTCGCAAAAGCGTTCGGCGATAGGGTAAAGGATTTTATCACCATAAACGAGCCGCAATGCGTGCTTCACGGCGGACTGTATTCCGACGCGCTCGCCCCGGGGGTAAAACTTACGCTTGACAAGTTGCTTTTGGCGGCGCATAACTTGCTTTTGTGTCACGGCGAAGCGGTAAAACGTAAAAGACGTAAAAATAGGCATGGCTACTTGCGGTTGGGTGACTTGCCCCTCTGACGGCTCAAATGAAAGCGAGCAAAGGGCTTATGAAGACTTTTTTAAAGTGTGGAAACAGCAGCCTTTAAATTGTATGTCGGTCATTTCCGACACGGTGTATCTCGGCGATTATCCAAAGCAATATTACGAGTATTTTAAAGAC
Organism: uncultured Clostridia bacterium; assembly: GCA_934249265.1. GTDB lineage: Bacteria > Bacillota > Clostridia > Christensenellales > Borkfalkiaceae > CAKQKQ01. The sequence goes on from CAKQKQ010000002.1 coordinate 57,251, forward strand.
GTTTTGCCAAAAATAACAAAAGAAGATTTAAAATTGATTTCACAGCCGCTCGACTTCATAGGTCAAAATATTTATTCGGGATTTTACATGAATAAAGACGGAAACGTGGTCGAGTTTAAGGACGGCTCTTCCCAAAACGATATGGGTTGGGACGATATTCCCGAGGCGGTGTATTACGGGTTGAAATTCCTTTACAAACGCTATAAAAAACCCATTATCATTACCGAAAACGGCACGGCGCAAAACGACAGAGTGTGTCTCGACGGCAAAGTGCACGATTATTACCGCATAGACCACACGGCGAGATATCTGCTCGAGGTTGAAAAAGCAATAAACGAGGGTATACCCGTAAAAGGCTATTATCATTGGTCGTTTACCGACAATTTCGAGTGGAAAAGCGGCTTTAAGCGGTTTGGTTTGATTTTTATAGATTATCAAACGCAAAAAAGAATAAAAAAAGATTCGTTTTATTTTTATAAAAAAGTAATAAAGTCAAACGGAAAAATTTTGTCCGACGGCAAAAAAATATTTCAAATAGAAGAGTAAATAAAAAAGTAAAATAAAAAGTCGTAAACCTTATAAAAAGTTTGCGACTTTAAAATATTAAATTGAGTTTTTTGTGCGGTGGGTTTTAGCGTCTTGCGGTTGACAGTTTTTAAATAAAGACTAAAAACGGCGATTAATTAAGAAAGACTGAAAACGGCAATTAATTAAGATAATCGGCTGTTTTCAGTAATCTGCTGTTTTGATAAGTATACTCAAATTTTAAATAAAACTGTCGTAAAGTTTGCCTATTTCGGCTTTTACCTGATAATACTTAATTAGTTCCGAAACGGAAACCACTTGATATCCTTGCGCTTTTAAATCGGGCAAAAGTCTTTTTACGGCTTTAACGGATTTGTCGTAGCCTTGGTGCATAAGCACTATGCCGCCGTCCAAAAGATTTGAAGAGATTTTGTTGTAAATATCGTTTTCGGTGGTATTGTCTTGCCAATCCGACGTGTCGAGCGTACCCGTCCAATTGATAAACGTTGTTTTATAAAGTGACAAAACTCTTGCGTCGGCATGTCCGCCGGCGGGTCTTACGAGATGAACCGATTTTCCGTCAAACGCTTTTAATGCGTCGTCAGTCTTTTTCACTTCTTCAATTACCTTTTCGTTTGAAAGGGTGGTTAAATCGGTGTGTGTAAAAGTGTGGTTGCCGAGTTCGAACTTCATTTCCACTGCGCGGCTTAAAACGGCTGAATTATCCGAAGTGATTTTCGAGCCTATGGTAAAAAGCGTTGCGTGCGCGGTAAAATCGGGGTTTTGAGTGTTGAAAGTTTCAAAGACGTCTAAAAGTTCGTTTGTCTTGTCAGTCGGTCCGTCGTCGAAAGTAAAGGCGATAAGCCTATGGTTGCCGATGTGCGAAATATCGATATCGTCCACGTTCCACAATTCGGTAGTTTCGCCGCTCGTGTCGGAAGAGGGCGGATTAGTATCGGAAGAAGAGCCTTGATTACCATTTTTATCGGTAGAACAAGCCGCCGAAAACGACAAAACGAGCAGTAATACAAAAATCAACAATGCGCTTAAAGTTTTTTTCATTTATTTAACCTCGCGATATTCTTACCGCAATATTAACATATATAAAAGAAAAAAACAGTTTTTTAGCGTTAAAAAATAAGAAATCTAAAAAATACGATAATATTAAGACTATCGCGAATAGCCGAAATATATTAAAATATACGATGAAAAGTAATCGATAAGGAGAATACGATGCAAACAACGATAAACGAAGCATCGGTTTGTGAAACCAAAAGTCGAAAACCGAAAAGAAATTTAAAAAGGTATTTAAACGACAATAAGTACGTTTATTTAATGATGCTTCCCGTAATAGTATGGTTTATAATATTTTGTTATTGGCCCATTACGTGGATAAGAATGGCGTTTTACGATTACAGTCTTACAAACGGTTTTAAGGGCAGTACGTTTGTATTGTTCAACAACTTTTTAGACTTTTTCGAGGGCGAATTTTTACACCTTCTCGGCAACACGCTTGCGATAAATTTGCTCGCGCTTGTGTTTTTGTTCCCCGCGGCAATAGTGCTTGCGCTTGCTTTCAACGAGGTAAAACACCAAAAATATAAAAAGACGCTTTCGATAATAAGTTATTTACCGCACTTTTTGTCCACGGCTGCGCTCGTCGGGTTTATAGCCACGTTTTTAGACCCCGATTGCGGAATTTTAGGGCAAATTTGCAAAGTCTTTCACATAACTTACAACGGTTCGCTTTTATATAAGGCGAGCGCGTTCCGCGGCATACAGGTTTTGTCGGGTATTTGGCAAACGGTCGGCTGGAATTCAATAATTTACAGTGCCGCGCTCACGTCCATAGACCCGTGCTTATACGAGGCTGCCGAAATCGACGGAGCGGGCAAGTGGAGTCAAATATTCCGCATAACTTTGCCGTCTATTTTGCCAACTATAGTAATAATGCTTATTATGCAAATCGGCGCGATAATGGGCAGTAACTTTGAAAAGATTTACTTAATGCAAAACGAAGGCAACCTTGAAAAATCCGAAGTAATCGCGACGTACGTGTATAAAATGGCGTTCAACGATTTCAATTACGGACTTTCCACCGCGGTTGGTTTGTTCAACTCGTTGGTTGCGCTTGCGCTAGTCACAATTGCAAACGTTTTCAGCAAAAAACTTGCCGAAACGTCGCTGTGGTAAGGAGGTGCTATGAATACTATAAAACAAAAAATGAGCACGTCCGCTCGCGTGGCTTATATAATTCTTTTGGTAATTTTGACAATTCTTGCGCTGATGATAATTTATCCGTTTGTAAATATGATAGCAATATCGCTTTCGGAAACTTCGGCTGTAAGAAGCGGTTCGATATCGATTTTCCCCAAAATTTACAAAAACGGCAAATACCGCCTCGGCGCAACGTGGGAAGCATATAAAATGGTCGTTAAAAACAAGGCGATTTACCTCGGCTATTTCAACACCATAAAAGTTTGTTTAATCACTTGCGTTTTGTCGCTGTTGCTTACGAGTTTTGCGGCATACCCGATGGCGTTTTCAAACATAAGGTTCAAAAAATTCTACACGCAATTTATCGTAGTGACGATGTGGTTTTCGGCGGGTACTGTGCCTAATTATATGGTAATTAAGCAACTCCACCTTGTCGATTCGCATTGGGCGTTGATACTTTGCACCCTTTTAAGCGCGTACAACATAATAGTTCTCCGCGGTTATTTCTACGGCATACCCAAATCAATTGTGGAATCGGCGAAAATCGACGGTGCAAACGACTTTGTTATTTTGTTCGCGATAATTTTGCCCAACTCCGGACCTATACTCGCAACCATAGGCTTGTGGACGGTCGTGGGACAATGGAATCAGTATCAAAATCCTTTACTTTATATCGAATCGCCGTCAAAGAGAGTATTACAGCAAGTTTTGGCTACGGTAATCGGCTCGGCGGGGTCAAAGGACTTCGACATAAGCGGCAGTAAATTAAGTATCGAGCAAGTGCGTAATGCCGCGCTTATGTTTACGATGCTGCCCATGATAGCCGCTTTCCCGTTTTTCCAAAAATTCCTTATCTCGGGTACGATGACGGGTGCGGTAAAAGAATAAAACAAAAGATATTCGCCGCAATTTACAAGGCTTGAGCGAAGAATAAAAAAGCCGTAATTTTACGGCTTAAACAAAAAAAGTCGCATTTTACAAGGCTTTGGCGAAAAAATAGAAAAGCCGCATTTTATTAAGGCGAAACAGATAAAAATTGCGTTTAAACGTAAAGGTGAATAAAATTGCCGCTAAATTAAACGCAATGGCAATTAAAAATAAAAAGCAAAAAATTAAAACAATATAATCGGAGGAATAATAATGAGAAAAAATGTATTGACAAAATGTTTATCGATAGCGTTGTCGCTTTTGCTTACTTTTCCCGTTTTTTACGGCTGCGGTCGTTATAACGGAAACGGCAACACGGTAAAGAGAAGAGAACGCACGCCGAGAAGCGAATACACGCAAGATTATAATTACGATTTTTATTCGAGAGACAAACTCACGATAAAAATTCTTGCGCCCATTAACGAAGGCAAATTCAGCAGAACAAACAACCTTATTGCTCAAATAGAAGAGGCGACCAACACGAAACTCGACGTAGAATTCGTCGACGAAGGCGCGTTTTCCGATAGACTCGTCACTTCGCTCGGAAGTAAAGACACGCCCGAACTTTTCTGTCGTGTACCCAACCGTCAAGCACTCATTAAAGACGGCGCGGCATATCCGCTTTACGACCTTTTGATGCAATACGCTCCCAACTATATGGACAAAATCGAAAGTTACAACGACCCGAATATGGAATTGGAACTTTTAGACGTTGCGTCGTTTGAAATTTACTCGATGATGAACATACGTGAACCCGAGTGTCAACTTTCTTTCCTCATTAGAAAAGATTGGCTCGACAATTTAGGTTTGTCCGTACCGAAAACGTGGGACGAATTCGTGGCGGTTTTGCGCGAATTTAAAGAAAAAGACGCCAACGGCAACGGAAACAACAACGACGAAATACCTTTCTCGGTACAAGACATAACCAATTTGAGATATATGTTCGGCATAAACACCAAATATTATTTCGCAACCGACGGCGACGAGTACGTTCCCACGGTTTACCACTCGCAATACAGAAATTATCTCGAGTCTCTTCAAGAACTTCGCGCAGAAGGACTTTTGGACAACCGTTATTCCGAAAGAGGATATTCCGGACTTGAAAACATAATGGCAAACAACACTTTGGGTTGCACCGTTTATTATTCGGAATATGCAAAACTTTCCACCGAAGACTTGCGCAGAAACGGCTATACAAACGGCACTTGGATAGGTATTCAACCCGTCGAAGGACCTAACGGCGACAGCGGAATACAAAGCGCGGGCGGATTTGTAAACAACTTTATGATTTCGTCGAAAGTAAGCAAAGACAAAGCGCGCGAAATCGTGCGTTTCATGAATTGGTTTTACACCGAAGAAGGCATAAATCTTTTAAACTACGGCGTTGACGGCGTGCATAACACGGTAAACGGCGACGGAACTCGCACGGTAAAGCCCGAATATTCAAACTTCACGGCAGCGCGCAAAGCGGGTATGCTTTTCGAGTCGTTCAATTATTTGTTCAGCATGGACGCATATTTGCAATACGTTTGCAACGGTCAACCCGTGAACTCGCTTAGCGAAACGGATAAATTGTTCTACGACGCATTGGGTCTCGGCGACGAAAACGGCGTCGGCAAATATAAATTCGTCAAAAACTGCGTATGTCTTTACACAAACGCTTGGACGAAAAATTCCACGACTCTCGAAAAAGACACAAGCGTGTTCGAGTTTAACGTAATCAACGGCAACTATTACGGCAAAAAACTCACTACCGAACTCGAAAATTTGAAAAAGAAATACAAAACGTCATACGACGAAGCAAAAGCCGCATGGCAAGAACTCAATAAATAAAGATTAAATTAATTACACGATAAATTTTTACGGTAAAAACAAGGTAAAAAAATGAAAAACTCTTCCGCATACTGTTTGAAAAACGGAATATTGTATATAAACGGCAAGGCGTCGTTCGGTATAGGCAGTCATTATTATCCGTCTTACCACCCGCATAAAGTGCCCGTGCCGGAAAACGGCGACAGACTCGGCGAAATGAAAAGAGATTTCGCCGATATGAAAGCCGCGCATATCAACGTCGTTCGCACGGCGGCAATAGGCGACTTTACCGCCGCCGACAACGGCATAAAAGGCAGTTTTCCTTTGGGTAAAAGCATCGCGGAAGAACTTGAAAAATGCGGCATAGCCTTGTTTGTAAGGCTAAACGGTTATTACAGCGGACTCAACAATTATCACGACGAAAAAATGGTTGACGAAAACGGAAAACCGTTAAATTCGTGCTGGTCTCAATTTATCACAAACAGCGTTTGTCACAAACAAGCAAAAGCCGACAACGAAAAAGTTACGGCTGTCGGCGCAGATTATTTCGGTGATTTTGACAACGTGGTCGGTTTTCAAATTTACAACGAGCCGGCTCTTCCGTGCAACGGGTTTTACGATTACAACCCGAGCATGCTCGAAGAATACAAAAAATACCGAAAAGAAAAGGGCATGGATGCGAATTTACAGCCGCCCCGCCGCAGACCTTATTACGACGAATCCCCTAAAGATTGGATAGATTGGCGAATTTTCAACTTTGAAAAATTCAACGGATATTTAAACGATTTGGCATCGGTTGCGAAAAAAAGCCAACCCCAAGCGGAAACGTTTACTTGCATGACGTGTTGTCCCGTGCAAATAGGCAGCACCATGAGAGCGGCTGATTATTTCCGCATTGCCGAAAAAATGGATTTGGTGGGCATGACCCTTTACCTTGACTGTAAAGGCGCGTTTTATTACGAACATGCGCGCGTTATGGATTACGCCGAAAGCGCGGCGGCGATTTTTAAAAAGCATTTTTGGCTTATCGAATACAACGCTAAAACGGACATGTCTGCGCGCGATTTCGAGGTGGAAACCTACGCGGCTATAGGCAGCGGAGCAAAGGGCATAATGTATTATCAATGGCGCGGAGATTACGTCTTTGATAATTCGCCCGAACCGAACGGCTACGGCATGGTTTACAACGATTTAAGCAAGACCAAAAAATACGACAAAGCAATGAAAATGCACGAAATGCTTTATCGTTTAAGCGACAAACTCGTGACTAAAGAGCGGGTAAGGCAAGGCATAGGCATTTTACACAGCGAATACGCAAACGCTTATTACGACGCGATTTGCAACGGCGACAACAAAGACGCTTGGAGCGGAAAAGAAAGCAGTATTTTCGCCTCGATGCGCATTTACAGAAAGTTTAAAAAGCAGTTTGTTTCGCTCAATGCGGTAAGGGCAAAAGATTTATCTTGTTTGCCGTTTAAGTTAAACGCGCTGATAATTCCCGTCGAAAAGGGCATTTCAAAAGAAGAGCAAAATAAAATAAACGAGTTTGTTTCAGGTGGCGGAAAAGTATTTTATTACGACGAATATTTAGACGCGTTTAAACCATTTAATTTTACGGGGCGTTGGTACACGACTTGTGAAATCGTCGACATGTTCGGCGAAAAAATAGCGTCCGTTAGCGAAAAAAAGGTAGATTTAAAGTTTTTGGAAGATAACGACGAATATTTAATTTCGATAATCGATTTTGCCGAAGACGAAAGGGAAATTTCCAACTTAAAATTGACGCTTAACGCCAAAACAAGCGTGAAAACCGCAAAATTTATTTGCGAAGATAAAGAAACGGAACTTAAAATAAACGACGAAATTTGCGGCGATAAAAACGCCAAAACGTTGATTATACCAAAACTTAATTGCGGCGGAATTATTTTAATAGAAAAATAAACGAAAGGTGAATTATGGCAAAGTACGTTACTTTCAGTTTTGACGACGGAATCGAGCAAGACAGAAGGTTTGTAAAAGAATTAAATAAATACGGTTTTAAGGCGACTTTCAACATAAACACGGGCATACAAACCCGCGCAAACATGTGGGTAAACGAAGGCGTCGAAATACACCGCATGAACATTGACGGGTTAAAAGAGTTGTATAGCGGTCACGAAGTCGCCGTACACAGCCTTACGCACCCGTTTTTGGAAAAACTCGACGAAGAAACCATTTACAACGAGTTGTATTACGACAAGAAAAACATCGAAGAGTGGTTCGATCAAGACGTAGTGGGTATGGCTTATCCTTACGGCACTTATGACGACAGAGTGATAAAAATAGCCAAAGATTTAGGCATAAAATACGCAAGGACGGCGGGCACGAGCATGAAGTTTTCGCTCCCCGAAGACATGATGAAATACACGGGCACTTGCCATTTTTCAAACAGCGAAATTTTCCGCTTGATAGACGAATTCGACGCGCTTGAAGACACAAACGAAAAAAAGGTGCTTTACATTTGGGGGCACACTTACGAATTCGACGTGATGAAAAAGTGGGATTTTTTGACTCAACTCTTGGAAAGATTAAAGACTGTAAAGGCGCAATTCGTCACCAACAGACAGGCTTTCGACCTTTAAAAAAATACCCTTCGCTTTCGTCGCGGAGGGTATATAAATAATTTGAGTGTAAAATTTCAGTATATAAATATTTATTAAAAGTAAAGCGATTTTACAAATTTTATGCTTTGTAAAATTTGTTCATACTTCTGCGGTAGTCGTTGGGCGTAATTTTTACTTCGCGCTTGAAAATGGCGTTGAAGTACGATTGCGAACTAAACCCGCAGTTTATCACTATTTCTGTGATGGTTGCGTCGCTTTCGAGCAGCATTTTTTTAGCCGCGTTTATCTTTTTGTTTATTATAAATTGGTGCGGCGTAATTCCCGTGACTTGAGTAAACAGTTTATGAAAGTAGTTGGGACTTAAAAAAACGTGATTCGCGACGTCTTTCAATTGAATATTGCGGTTGTAATTATTGGATATAAACCTTTTTGCCTCGGTAATCGCCTTCGATACGTTGCCGCCGACAAACTTTTGCTTTTCGTAATAGTCGCGGTTTTCGGCAAGGCGGAAAATTATTTCGTTTACGTGGCTTAAAATACGCAGTTCGGCGTAAGGGTTGTCCGTTTTGTTGGCGGGGTATTTTAGCAAAGAGAAAAATCTGTCTAAAAATTCTTTTGCCCCGAATGCTTGCATTTGCGGCGGCAAAGAATCTAAAATTTCCTTTATTTTGCCGTCCTCTACCGAAAGATATAAATAATAGCACTTAAACGGGTTGACGGAATATCTTTCGTCCCCCGGTTTGCAAGTGATGATAGAGTATTGCTCGATATCGTACTTTTTGCCGTTTATAAAGGTAGTGCCTGATTTTGACAGATAAACTTCTATTTCATAGTTTTTGCAAATTCTGGGCGGCGTGGTGGTTTTTTTCTTGTGAATCCACTCCGCTTGGTTAGAGTCGAAATATCCCGCGCCTTTATAGTCGAATTTAGAAGTTACTTCCATAATGTTGCTCTCCGTAAAAAATAATTTTTCAATATTTTTTAATAAATACAGTATACCAACAATTTGTGAATAAATCAATAGATAATTTAAAATAATCGTATAAAAACGCAAAAAATTATTGCGATTTCGGTGTAAAATTTATGAAAATAACATTTTTAGGACAAAACGGATTTTTAATCGAAAGTAAGAATTCAAAAATAATCGTCGACCCGTATCTATCTGACTCGGTGCAACTTATCGAGCCGCAAAACAAGCGCAGACAGCCTATCGACGAAAGATTTTTAAATATAAAACCCACGGCTGTGATAATCACGCACGCGCACGCCGACCATTACGACGAGCAAACGCTTGATAAATTGCTGCATAAAAACGTCGGTTGCGTTTTGCTTGCGCCGCCGTCGGTTTTTGTAAAGGCGAAAAAAAGATACCCCGAGTGCAACTGCGTATACTTTGAAAACGGAACGAGTTATTCGGTGGACGGAGTTTTGTTTACGGCGGTTGTCGCCGAACATTCCGACCCCGATGCAATAGGCGTAATCATTTCTTGCGAAGGCAAAAATTATTATATCACGGGCGACACTTTATACAGCGAAAAAGTGTTTGAAAGTTTGCCTAAAATCAATTTCGAGGCGGTGTTTTTGCCCATAAACGGGCGCGGCAATAATATGAACGCCGTTGACGCCGCAAGGTTTTTAAACAGATTAAACTATAAATTCGCCGTACCGACGCATTTCGGTATGTTTGACGATATGACGGGGAAAGAACTTAATTGCGAAAACAAAATTGTTCCCCAAATTTACAAGGAGATAAATTTACAATGAAAATAACCGACGTAAAGACCTTTGTGGTCGATTGTTTCAGGACGAATTGGGTGTTTGTCAAAGTCTATACCGACGAGGGAATAAGCGGCGTAGGCGAAGGCACGCTCGAATATAAAGAAAAAGCACTTTGCGGCGCGGTAGAGCATTTGAAAAACTATTTAATAGGCAAAGACCCCAGACAAATCGAAAGGCTTTATCACGACATTTATCGCGACGCTTATTGGCGCGGCGGGGCTGTGCTTATGAGCGCGCTTTCGGCAGTAGAGTGCGCCCTTTGGGATATACTCGGCAAGTCGCTCGGCGTGCCCGTTTATCAACTTCTCGGAGGCAAAGCAAACGACGAGTGCCGCATTTACGTCAACGGCTGGTTTTCGGGAGCAAAAACCCCCGATGAGTTCGCCGAAAAAGCAAAAATCGCTGTACAACGCGGCGTAACCGCAATGAAGTGGGACCCGTTCGGAAAAAGTTATTTACAAATTTCTAATAAAGACCTCGACACCGCGCTCGAGTGCGTGGCAAAAGTGAGAGAGGCGGTGGGAAGTCAAGTTGATTTGCTTATCGAAGGACACGGCAGATTCGACGTGCCTACGGGCATAAAAATCGCCAAAGAATTAGAGCAGTTTAAACCTATGTGGTTTGAAGAACCCGTGCCGCCCAACAACCTCGAAGCGTTGAAAGCGGTGCGCGACAAGTCTCCCGTAGCCATTTCCGCGGGTGAAAGACTTTACACAAGGTTCGATTATAATCAATTGTTCGCAATGCGAGCGTCCGATTATATTCAACCCGACGTATCGCACGCGGGCGGCATAATGGAACTTAAAAAAATCGCGGCTATTGCCGAGGCTAATTATATACCTTTTGCCCCGCACAACCCGTCGGGACCCGTCGCAAACGCGGCGACGCTTCAACTTGCGGCTTGCTGTCCTAACTTCTGCATTTTGGAAATAATGTATTCCGATGTAGATTACCGCAAGTTTATCACAAACGAAAATCTCGTTTATAAAGACGGAAAAATCAAAATCGGAGACAAAGCGGGCATCGGCATAGAACTCAACGAAGAAGAATGTTTAAAACACCCTTACGTAGAGCATAATTTGCGCCATTACACGGGCGCGCTCACGGATATTCGTCCGCCCAAAACGGAGTTTTACTTTTAAGGAGAAATAATATGGCTGAAAAATGGGCATTGGTCACGGGCGCGTGCGTAAATACGGGCGCGGCAATAGTGGAAAAGTTCGCCTCGATGGGCGAAAACGTAATTTTCACGGGCAGAAGCGAAGATAAGGTAAAGCACGCCGAAGAAAATTATAAAAGCAAATTTCAAAACGTAAAAATTATAGGCAAAACCTTAAACGCATTAAACGCAAACGGCGAAGTGGACGAGAAAAACGTGTTAGATTTGTTTTCAAGTCTCGACAGTAGCGGCATAATAATTACCGACCTTGTGTTAAACGCAGCCGATTTAGGTGTCGGGTTTAACGTTTTTGAAAGTCCGCTTAAAGATTTCCAAAACGTAATAAACGTAAACGTGGTGTGGAATTTTTGTCTTATTCAAAACGCCGCAAAACGCATGGCGAGAAACGGCGGCGGCAGCATTACGTTTATCAACTCGAATACGGCTTATAGGGCTATTCCCGAAAGGGCGGCGTATTCTTCGTCAAAGGGCGGTCAACTCGGCTTGATGCGCGCACTCGCGCTCGATTTGGGTAAATATAAAATTAGAGTGAATGCGGTTTTACCGGGAATGATTCACACCGACAGAACGGACAAAAATCCCGAATTTTACAAAAAAGTTCCGTCCGCTTTTTCGCCCCTCGGCACTATTGCCGAAGGCGCGGACATTGCCGACGCGGTTTGGTATTTCGTCGCGCACGCCAACAACACCACGGGCGCGGAACTCACCGTTGACTGCGGAAATATGATTCAACTTTATCCGATTATTCCGGAGGAAAAATAAAATGGACAAACTTATACCCGTAGTGGTAATCAAGGATATAAACGACACCGTTTCCACGCTTAACGCACTGCGCGCGGGCGGGATAAACACCGCCGAAATCACTTTCAGAACGGCATGCGCAAAAGAGGCTATCGCCCTCGCGGTAAAGACCTTTCCCGATATGAATATCGGCGCGGGCACGGTGATAAATATTGAGCAGTGCAAGGCGGCAATTGCCGCGGGCGCAAAGTTTATAGTTTCCCCCGGGCTTTCTGAAGAAGTTGCGGAATATTGCAAAATCAAAGGGATAAATTATTTCCCCGGGTGCGTTACGCCCACCGAGATTATGACTGCTTTAAAACACGGTTTGACCGTTTTAAAGTTTTTCCCCGCCAACGTTTACGGCGGACTTAAAGCCTTAACATCGCTTTCCGCGCCTTTTCCGCAAGTCAGGTTTATACCCACGGGCGGCGTTGATTTGACTAATTTAAAAGAGTTTTTACAAAACGAAAAAGTGTATGCGGTGGGCGGTTCGTTTATGATGAAAGGCGATATTACCGAAAACTGCAAAAAAGCATGCGAAATTTTGAAAGAGGTAAACTTATGAAAGTAGTGACTTTTGGCGAATTGATGTTAAGGCTTGCGCCCGAAAACTATTTAAGGTTTGTGCAAAGCGATAAATACGAAGCGACTTTCGGCGGTGCGGAAGCAAACGTTGCCGTCAGTCTTGCAAATTTCGGCGTCGAATGTGCGTTCGTTTCAAAACTTCCCGCTCACGAAATAGGTCAAGCGGCTGTAAACAGTTTAAGAAAATTCGGCGTAGACACTTCTAAAATAGCGCGCGGCGGCGACAGAGTAGGCATTTATTACTGCGAAAAAGGCGCGAGCCAACGCCCAAGTAAGGTTATTTACGACCGCGCGGGTTCGTCGATAGCGACGGCTAAAAGCGAAGATTTCGATTGGAATAATATTTTCGACGGGGTAAATTGGTTTCACTTTACGGGTATAACTCCCGCGCTTTCAGATAGTGCCGCCGAAATTGTTTTGCAAGCGGTAAAAGCCGCCAAAGAAAAGGGCATAACGATTTCTTGCGACTTAAATTTCCGTAAAAAACTTTGGTCTAAAGAAAAAGCGAATAAAGTTATGGGCGAAATTTGCAATTACGTAGACGTGTGCATCGCCAACGAAGAGGACGCAAAGGACGTTTTCGGCATAGAAGCGGAAAACACCGATATAAATTCGGGCAAACTCGACCGCGAAGGGTACATTTCCGTGGCGAAACAACTCACAAAAAAGTTTAATTTCAAGGCGGTTGCAATTACTTTAAGAGAAAGCCTTTCCGCAAACGACAACAATTGGTCGGGTATGCTGTTTGCGGGCGGCAACGCGTATTTTTCAAAGAAGTACGCCATGCACATAGTGGACCGCGTGGGTGGCGGCGACAGTTTCGGCGCGGGACTTATTTATTCGTTTTTGTCAAATTACGACGAACAAAAAGCAATTGAATTTGCCGTTGCGGCGTCTTGTTTAAAACACTCTGTCGAGGGCGATTACAACATGGTTTCGGTAAGCGAAGTGCAAACTTTGGCAAACGGAAACGCCTCGGGTAGGGTGCAAAGATAATTGCCTATACAAATAAAAATCTTTTCATTTTCAAGTTTTCTCATATAAAAAGCGAGCCTTTAGCGCGACTTAAAGCAAAATGCTTTACGTGTCGGCGTAAAAATTGAAGGCTCGTTTTTTTGTGATATTTACTTATTTTTTTGAAGAGACGGGTTGAAAATTTTGCGGTATTTGGTGGGTGTGGAATCGGTTATTTTATTAAATGCTTTTCTAAAATTCGCCGCCGAATTAAAGTTTAAAATTTCGGCTATTTCTTCAACCGACATATCCGTCGCAGTGAGATAACCGAACGACTCTTTTATTCTCAATTTGTTTTTATACGATACGGGCGTGGTTTTCAATTCCTCTTGAAACAAGTGAAAAATTCTCGATTGACTCGCGCAGCAGTGGGCGGCAAGTTGCTCCATGGTGAAGTTTTCCTTGTAGTGTTCTTGAATGTAATTAAGCGCGCTTGTAAGCACGGGCGAAAAAGTGGTGGGTTGAAGGGGCATAAGATCGGAGTAAATATCTACAAAAAACAGATAAAATTCAGCCGCCGCCATCAAATTATCTCTTTCGTCGCCCTCGAAAAGCGGAAACGCCTTTTCAAAAAACTCTTTACCTTTTAGAGAAACCTCTTTGTTAAAGGGCGTAATGTCGAATTTCTCGTCCAATATTTTTTCGTTTTGCCTATGGAATGAAAAATTGACTATGTAGTAAACGACTTGTTCGCAATTGACGCTTTTTTCGCTGAACCTATAACCCTTGGGTATAAAAATCATTTCGCCCGCATTTACGACGATGGTTTTGTCGCTCGTTGAAAACTCCATCGCGCCTTTTTCAATATAATATATCGCCGACCAAAACATGCCCGATAAATGCCCGCCGTAATAATGGTTGCCGTTTTTGACGAAACGGTTTATTTTATATTCGTCGAGACACACTTGCTTTAAAGTGAGCAGAGTACGGTTTTTGTCTACTAAAAGGTCGTTTGCTTTTTTGTTTTGTTCTTTAATAAATTTAAAATCGCTCATATTGTTCGCCCTTAAACGAAGTAAAAAAATGAAAGTACATTTTAATTGTTTTTAGTATTGAAATTTGCGTTTTTGCTTTTCTTAAAAATAGAATATTTTCCTTTTTATGGATAAAAACTCCTTTTAAAAGAGGTAAAAACCGCAAAAACAGCAGAATAGTTATCTTTTTGTGCATTATATCATATTGCCGATTTACAAGTCAAGCGGTACAATTTTATAGTGAAAAATATTTTAATATATTATAAGGAGAAAGCGGTATATGAAAAAATATTTAATTGCTGTTTTATTTGTAATTTTTTCGGCGTGTTGTACTTTTTCGTCATGCGAAGTGACCGAAGAAGACCCGCATATACACGACTACCAATCTCAGTGGAGTTATGACGAAACTTACCATTGGCACAATTGTAGCGGTTGCGACGAACAAGGCGAAAAAGCCGAACATCTCGGCGGCACGGCAACTTGTCAACAAAAAGCGGTTTGCGAAGTTTGCGGACAAGAGTATGGCGATTTAGCCGAGCATGAATACGGCGAAACTTATCTTTTCGACGGCGAAAAGCATTGGAAAGTTTGCTTAAACTGTAATGAAAAAAGCGAAGAAGAGGAACACTCGGGCGGCACGGCAACGTGCCAACAAAAAGCAGTGTGCAAGACTTGTAATCAAGAGTACGGCGAGATAGGAAAGCACGACTTTACAGATAACGGTGTGTGTAAACATTGCAGCGGAACGCTTAAACTTATCTATACGCAAGACAGTCCTTACGAGGTAAAAACGGTTGACGACCTTTTGTATATAGGCACTCTTTTAATAAACGACGCCGACTTGACGGACTGTTATTTCAAGCAAACGCAAAACATAAGCCTTGCCGAAATAACAAACTTTACGCCCATCGGCAATATAGGCATACCGTTTAACGGAATTTACGACGGAAACGAGTGCGAAGTGACTAATTTAAGCATAAATACCGACGATTCTTATTTAGGTCTTTTCGGTTTTGTCACGGGTACGGTTAAAAATTTGACGGTAAGGGGCGAAATTTACGGCGTAAACGACGGAGAAAACAACGTGGGTTATGCGCACACGTTTGCGGGCGGCATAGTCGGCGCGATAAACAACGACGCACTAATTGAAAACTGCGTAAACTACGTCAACGTTACGGGCGATTCTTTCGTGGGCGGAATTGTCGGCGAAATAATGGAAACGGACTATTTGCTATACGGTACGCGTTTTGCAACCGTTAAAAATTGCGTAAACTACGGTAAAATCACGGCTTATGCAAAGACTGCTAAAAACGAAGACGCAATGTATTACGGCGGCATCGCGGGCAGAAACAACGGATATATTATCGACTGTAAAAACTACGGCGAAGTAGACGGCGAGGCGTACAGCGAAGGCGCGGAAAAGCAAGACAGTTACGTCGGCGGCATCGCGGGATATAGTTATATTCCTTATAAAAACGGCGCAGGTCCTAACGAAGAAATGGACTATATCGCCATTAAAGACTGCCAAAACTACGGTTATATTCACGGCACTTACGGTATAGGCGGTATTTTGGGCAGAGGCGTGTTTTCACTTTCAAACTGCGTAAACGAGGGTAAAGTAGTAGGATACAATTGCGTCGGCGGTATAATCGGCATAGCGGGCACTCCCGCAACGCTTTCTTATGCGGCTGGCACTGTTTCAGACTGCGTGAATAAAGGCGAGGTACTTTCTCGCGAACGCAATGCGGGCGGAATCGTAGGTTACAACTTCGTCACTATCGAAAATTGCGAAAACACGGCTCAAGCAGTTGTCGGAGCAGAAGAGGGCAAACGTTCTTACTACACCGCGGGTATTGCGGGTACAAACGAGGGCGGCAAAATTATTTCTTGTCAAAACTATGCGTTTATCAAGGGCGTTGCAAGCGCAACCACGGTAAACGGCGGCATAGTCGGTCAACTTCTCGGCGGCGTAATTACAAATTGCGAAAACCACGGCAATATCGAGGGCTTGTCCGCAGTGGGCGGCATTTTCGGCAGAGATTCTCAAGATTATACCGCTGCCGAAATAAGCGGCTGTAAAAACTACGGCAACGTAACGGGCACGACCTTTGTCGGCGGCGTAGGCGGCGCGAATTATCTTGCTACCGTTTCAGATAGTGTAAATAGCGGCGAAATTACCGCGACGAGCGACGCGGGCGGCATATTCGGTTGGCTTTCTGGCAAAACGATAACAATTAAAAACGCAACGAACGAAACGACTGCTTCCGTTACGACCACGGGTAGTTATGCGGGCGGAATTGTCGGCAGAGTCGGTTCGGCTTCGGTGGTAAATATAAACGTATTTGAAAACTGTATTAATAAAGGTAATATTAGCGGCAAAACCATCGTCGGCGGCATAATCGGCGGCAATGCTGAAGGTTTAAATACTTCGGCAAGCAGTCTTAAAATCACTAATTGCTCAAATTCGGGAACTATCAAAGGCAGCGATTATATCGGCGGCATTATAGGTAAAGTGTCAAAAGCGACCGACGGCGCAATTTTATCTTGTACAAACGATGGCGAAGTAAACGGAACGAATTACAGAATTGCGGGTATTGCGGGCAGTGTAGACGCTCCTATAAAAGCGGGCGGATTTACGATCGACTTGTGCGTAAACAACGGCAATATCACTTCTTCGACGGGCGCGTTCCTCGGCGGTATAGTGGGTATGCACGGCACAAACGTTCACGTAAGAGGTTGCGCAAACACGGGCAATATCACGGGCGTAGGTAAAACGACTTACGGCGTAGGCGGTATTTCGGGTAGCACTTATACTTCATCGATAATCACTTCTTACACAAAAGAAGACGGCACTGTTGTAAATTGCAGCGTTTCGGGCACGATTACGGGTACTAAAGGTTGCGTTGGCGCAATTGTCGGCAAAAACACTAAAAACACAAAAGCAGAAGCGGACGTCACCGCCGAAGTGGTGGAATTATAGAGGTGCAAAATGAAAAGATATTTAAAAATTTTGTGCGTTTTACTCATAACGGTATGCGCAATAAGCACAGTTTACACGCATGCGGGCAATGAAAAAGGCGGGCTAAAAGCCACCGATTACATAAATGAAGAAGTAAAATCGATGTCGGCGCAAAACGTAGTTTCGAGCAGCAGTATGCTTGTAAAAGAGTGGGAAAACGACAATCCTTCGCTTTACGCAAGACCCACCGCACCCAACGGCAAAACTCACTCAACCGTTGCGGCGATAGATTTCAGCGGCAACACCATTAGATACGCTTATGCAGAGCGCACCGAAAATTCAAGCGCGTTTGAATACGGTTTTACACCAAAAGCAAACGGCGATATAGCCACTTATTTTTGCACGACGGGCGGCAATTCTTTACCGGGGCTTTCGATAAGAGTTGTTTTAAAGGAAATTACGGGCGCAAGCGGACTTATGATTTTCGTCGATTTCAGAAACATTCAAACGCCTACTTCGCCCGAGTTCGGTGTCAGGTTGATGACAACCGTTGACGGTAAAAGTGATAATTTCGACGATTTCAGCAAAAATTTAATCGCCGACGGAACCGAATGTTTGTATTACGATTACGACGGCGAGTGGAAGAGCACGACTGCAAAAGACGGAAGAGCAATACTTCCCGATTCGTTTATGGGCTACATGTACGTGCCCGCTACGGGTTATCCCGAAATTTGTAAAAACGGAAAATTCGACGCGGTTTATCTTCATCACATAAACGTTATGTGTAAAATAGCCGACGAAAACGAGTGCGCGACCACAATACTTGTAGACGACCTCGTGTTTATCAGTGAAACCGAAACGGCGCACAACCACGAATATCAAGAAGTAAAGACGGTTGAACCCACTTGCAAAACTTGCGGTTATGTTTTGGAAAAATGCACAACGTGCAATCAAACGAAAATGACAAACAAAACTCAACCGAGCGAGCACGTCACGGGCGAAACGTTTGCATTGGGCAGCGGTTCGGGCGCGATTTGCACTAAGTGTAACGCTCTTATACGCAGCGACGAGCCTTCTTCAAACGTTGTGCCGACGGCGCAAGTGACTTTCAGTTACGGCGACCCCGTTAATAAAGAAATTGCGCTTACTTTCCCCAAGGGATACACGCTTAAACAAAAGGATATTCCGTGGGAATATCGCGGCGAAAAGAAAAACGAGTACGGAATAACGGATAAATATCAATTTTTCGCGTACAATTCTTCGCTAAATTACGACGAACTTATAAACCCCGTAGGACTTACCGTGACTGAAGATATCACGCTTTACGGCACGTACAACATTTATTCTTACGACAACGAGCATTTCGGGCATATGTTTAAGCAAATCGCCGGTCACGGCGGACCGTATAATGCTAAAAATCTTCAAGGCAAAACCGTATTTATAGGCAATTCAAACTATATGCTTTGGTGGGGAATGGAAAGTTGGTATTATCAACGCGGAGTGCAAGTTTTAAACAATTCTATTGCGGGCAGCACGTCTTACGACCTTTTGCAGTACGTAGAGGAATTGATACTTATTTATCACCCCAAAATCGTGGTAATGGGCGTATCGAGCAACGATTTTTGTTATCATCAAATGAAAGACGCCGACGTAATAAACAACGGACTTAAATTTATGGATATCGTGCGCGAACATTGCCCCGACGTAAAATTTGTTGTCAGCGGCATGAACCCGCTTCCCGGCAGACCCGAGTATTTCTCTTCAATTAAAAGGATAAACGCAAAATTCGACAAAATCGTGAACGAAATGCCCGACGCTACGTTTATCGACACCGCGCCGCAAGTGTGGGAATTTTGCAAAGAATATCCCGAGGGTTGGAATTTCTGGACTCATATGAACGAGGATAGATTAAGCGTTTTCCTCGGCGATATGATGCTTCCCACAATAAAATCTTATTTAGCCGCTTAAAATGTGAAAAGTCACAATAAGCGGATTAAATGTGCGGCTAAAGCGGTTTAATATACTATGCATGGCTAAAGCGGGAAAAACGAAACAATAAAAATATATATTGCGACGCATTATATAATGTAAAGTTAATTGCATAATGAAAAGATAATTATATAATACAATATTAAAACAAAATATAATAGAACAACAAGATAAAAAACGATAAAACCCCCGTCGGCTTTTTTAATCCGACGGGGTGTTTTATCGTTTTTATGATATAAATTATTTTTAAGCAATTTTTGCGGTTTAACAAAAAACGGGAAGAGTTGCAATAGATTGCGGTTGCAATTTAAATTTCGGCGTATTAATTTTCAAAAACAAAAACGGCGTATTTAAACTCAATAGAGATAAAAACTATTTAGAGGATTTGGTTTGACCGCGCAAGGGCAGTTCGCTTTTTCTGTAAAATGCGGTGAAGATTATGCCTTGATTATAATTGCCGAAATTTTCGCCGAAAAGGCTGAACCCGCCGCAGTGATGGGCGGTTTTCTTTACTTCTATTTTAAGTTCGGTAAACAAACCGTCGGACAGTTTCAAGTCGTTTAATCCCACATTTCTATTGATAAGTTTTTCGTTTACAAATACGCCTTTTTCTTTAATTTTAACCGTGGTTAAAAGTCCGTATTTGGTGCTTTCGGGATACCACCACGACGGGGTGTAAATTCCGTATTTGTCCCCGTAAGAGCCGGGGCAAGTCCACGTGCATAAATCCACGCCGTTTATAGAAAAAGTAATATCGCTGGGGAAATCTTCGTTATATCCCATTACTTCCGAGCATATTTCCATTGAAAACTGTATTTCGGTGAGCGGTTGGCGGTGTGCGTAACTGTTGGGTATGGCGTAAGTCAAAAATCCGTCTTGCATATTCCATATATATTCCGCTTTAAAGCGTTCGCTACTAAACATCTCGTCGGGGTTAGACTCCACAAGTATTTTGCTGTGCGAAGCCATGCCGCTTCTTTGTGTAAAACCCGCATTGCAAAATTCCCCTATAGACAGCGAGAATACAAACGGCGTCAACGGTTCTTGTTTTTCCGAAGCGGGGCGAAGTCTAAACGTTATGTCCCTTATAGAATAAGAATAATGTTTAAGCGTGCCTTTATATTTTGTCGAGTAAGACGAGGTTATAAGTCCAGCATCTTCAAGAGCCTTTAAGTGGAACGCCGCCGACGACGGTTGAAGATTTAATTCGTCGGCAATTTCGCTCATGATATAATTGCGCTTGTTTAGCAGTTTTAAAATTTCTATCCTTATAGGCGATGACAAAGCGCGGCTTATTAAAAGCACCTCGTGCAAATGTTCGGGATTGTCTATTTCGAGCAGCCAAGGCACTTCGGTTGTTACTTGTCTTTTATTTCCTTCCATTTCCGTCTCCTTTTCGTACGTTAAAAAAGTTACAGTAAAATTGTAACATATTTAACAATAGATTACAACATTTTGCACTTGTAATGTAAAAAGTTTTTTGATAGAATAAAATTGCAAGATGGTAAAATGCCATCTATAGGGTGGTAAAAACCATCAAATAAAGATTTTTGGAGGACATATGAAAAAGACTTCACTTTTGTTAGCGGTGATGTTGTGCGTGCTTTCGCTGTCGTTTTTCGCTTGTAAAGATAAAAACGGCAACAACGGCTCAAATAGCGCCGAAAAGTATTCGGTAACGTATTTGTCGGGCGGAGGACTCGGCACTGCACCCGAAACCGAAGACAAGGCGGCGGGCGCAACGTTTACGCTT
Organism: uncultured Clostridia bacterium; assembly: GCA_934249265.1. Taxonomy (GTDB): domain Bacteria; phylum Bacillota; class Clostridia; order Christensenellales; family Borkfalkiaceae; genus CAKQKQ01. The sequence continues at coordinate 78,351 of CAKQKQ010000002.1, forward strand.
CCCGAAAACACGTTTACACGCGCAGAGTACGACTTTTCGGGTTGGCAATACGGCGAAACCGTTTATAATGCGGGGGCTAAATTTACCATGCCCGCAAACGACGTAACGTTTACGGCAACTTGGACGGCTAAAGTGCCGCAATTCGGCGAACCAAAATTTTCGCAAGAAAGTTACGATTACGACCGTTTGGGCGGCGGAGATATGGAAATACCGCTCGATTTGGCGGGCAACAATATTTATTATGTCGAACTTGACGGCGAAACGCTTGGAAGTAGCGAATATAGTTATGACGAGGAAAAATCTTGTCTTGTAATCGTCGGAGAAATTATGCTTGCATTGACCGACGGAGAGCATACGGTTGCCGCAATCACGGACGCTGTGGGCGCAGATACCGCTACTTGCACCGTGCGCGTGGACAATTCTGTAAAGACTTCTTTCGACGAAGTAACCACAAAAGATTTCGCTTACGGATATCAACAAGACGTCAGATTTAACATTGAGTTTAACGGCACGACCATTAAATCGCTTAAACAAGGCGACTATATCGTAGACGAAAAATATTACGAACAAACGACTGAGGGAATATCGGTCAAAGGCGAGTGGCTCGGCAAAAATTGCAGAGAAGGCAATTTCACGGTGATGCTTTCCAACAACGATTCTTACAATTTCACCGTCAATACAAACGTCATTTTCTACACCGATTATGACTTTGCGACTATTCACGACACAACTCAATCTAACACGGGCTTGAATTCGTTGTATCAATACAGCGACAACGTGAAGATTATCGACGGTAAAGAAGGTATGGACGGCAGAGTGCTTTGCTTTACGCCCAACACGCAAGACGTGCTTTACGATTGCCACTCGATTTATACTTTACGCCAACCCGACTTTGACAGCACTTGGTATAATGCGGGCTTTACTAAAGGCAAATATTACGCTTTCAGTTTCGATTATATGACTGAAGGTACTTCTACGGGTACGTTCTTCTTCGGTTCGAGAGACACCGATTGGAAGTTCGATTTATTGCTCGGAGAGAAAAACGACGGAGTTTTACACCATTTCGAGGCTATCGCGTCGTTCGACGAAATAAAAACGGGTACTTGGGTGCGTGCGTTCTTTAAAGGTGCGGGCGGCAAAATTTACTTCGACAACTTCTCCGTAACCGAAGTCGATACAAGACCGTCGGTTTTGGCAAGGGGCGAATACGATATGGACGGCGATTACGTTTTAGACTTTGTAAGCGGAGGTTATATTTGCAATTACTTGCTTGACGGACAGCCGATAGACGATTACGTGGTTATAAACGAAGACGACACGTTGACGATTAAAGCGGACGCTCTTAAAGATTTAGAGGCGGGCGTGCATACGTTCGGCGTAAAGACCCCGTTAGTCACGATAACTGCCGAATTTTCGGTAATTGACAGCAGAGTGTGCGAATTGAGAGACGACACCGCCGCATACGACGCTTTAAACAAAAAGTCGGTAAAATATTACGGTAGTTTTGAAGAAAGCGTAAGCATAGTATCGGTAAAGCAAATCGCAAAACATTTTGCGGGCGGATATGAAGATGCGTGGAATTTCGCTCAAGGTAATCTCACTAAAAACTATGCAAATTTGTTTAATCTCGTTGCGGGATTAGAAGATAAAGGCTATTTGGAAATTCCTGCCGAGGTGGCGGAACTTTTCTGGGGCGAAACTTCGTTTGAAGTATCTTTCAACACCGGCAAGACGTTGACAATAACTTTAAACAGTAACATTATTTTAAGCAGTAACTTCGACGATAGTTCCGTTTTAGGTTACAACAACGGCGAATATAAGCAAAATTCGCCCATGTATTCGGGAATGAACGGAGATTCGCTTATTTCGATAGAAGAGAGAAGCGAAGGCAACAACGCGTTGTTTGTTCGTTCGACCGAAAACGCCGAGGCAAAAACCATATTCAATATGAAGTTTATGTCTCACGTTTGGGGTTGGTTAAAACTCGACACAAACGAGAACAACCAATACAGAGTGACGTTTACTTATAAAATGTCTCAAGGTTTCGGCGAAAACGACTGTTACTTCTACATTATGGATAGGCACGACAGCAACGTTAAAAACACCTTCTTCGGCAGCGCGCACAAGGTCGTTGACGTGGGCGGTTGGAATCAACTTCGTTGGTATTTGACTGCGGACGGACAAGAACACGTTTTGGATACCGGTTGGTTTACAAACACGACTACCACTTGCGACTTGCCCAGACTTATGTGTTTGACTCTTCCAGACTTTAAGCAAAGCGACGACAAATACGTTATGGTCGACGATTTAAAGGTGTGGGAAACAGACGACGCGGGCTACTTCCTCGACGAAGTCGATAATTACGTTTTGACCGAAGACGGCTTGAAGTTCAGCACTAAACAAGAGGTTTTAAACGTAAAAATAAACGACGAAGAAGTCGAATTTACTAAAAACGGCGAAGTTTACACTTTAAACGCAGAATACTGCAACAGTCTCGAAGTAGGCACTTATACGTTGACCGTTATCGGAGAAAGAGGAACGTACACAAAGTCCTTTAACGTAGTTGACGACAGAGTGGCAATGCTCGACGAGACAAGCAAGTACGTAGTAAACGGACAAGGCGACGTTTTCCTTGCGGGACAATTCGACGAAACGCTTACAGTTGTTTCGCTCAAGAGAAAGGGTACTTTGCATTGGGATAACACTGTCGGAAACACCGAGGTTAAGTCCGACGGGGCTATGCCGTTGTCGTATATTACGCTCGGTTTAGACGGAATAACCCTCGATAAAAAACTTGTAGACCAAGTTTACGGAACAATGGAATATTCTTTGGAATTGAGCAACAAAGTCGTGTTGAAATTCACGTTGACAAGCAACCTTTTGTTCTTTACAAACTGGGACGAAACCTACGTTCAAGAAGAAACCGCATTGAAAGAGGGCGGCGGCAACGTTTCGTCTTGTCAAGACACGAGCATGATAGAAATTGTAGACGTAGACGGCAACAAAATGTATAAATACACGCCCACAAACGCAACTTTGGGTCACTCTCAAGGCGGCTTTACGGGCGGAAGAGACAACGGTATTTTGACTTTTGCCAACAAGAATTTCACTTCCGAATGGTGGAATTTCGACTTTGCTTCGGTTGAAACGATAACGGTATTTTTTGATTACACCATAGTTTCAAACGGCAAAACTCCCAATTATACTTTCCTTTACAGAACGAACGATTACACTTATTTCAGTAAGAAAATCGAGGGCGAAAGCGGAAAATTCAGCATCGATTTAGACGCAAACACCTTGGAAAGATTTTATATTCACTGCGCTATGACGCAAAAATCCGACGCGGAAGACACCTATATGCTCATCGATAATTTCGGCTTCGGCGTAAAGGAAAATTGCGGCGTCGACGGAAACAAAATATACGGTTCACACCATACGGTTGACGCAAAAATGACAGAATTAAAGATAAAGGGCGAGTTTGAAGGCGGCGTAAAAGTCGCTTCGGCAACGCGTCAAGCACCCCGTATGAACAGTGCGGGTTCGTTGGATACCGCATATGCCGCTCCCGTTGAAATCGATTCTTCTTATTTTGAAGTTTGTTCCGACGGATTAATCGTTAAAAAGCAAATACTCGATTTGACGTACGGTACGACCCGTTATGACTTGACTTTGACAAACGGAGTAACTTTAAGCGTAGTGCTTAAAAGCAACGTGATTTTGTTTATCGATTATGACAACGTAATGTTTTACGACGACGTAAGCGAAAACGATTCTAATTCAGTAATTGAGTGGACTCAAGACAAAAATATGCTTTCGATTATAGAAGTCGACGGCAACAAGATGATGAAATACACGCCCGAAAACACGATAAGAACCGACGCCGTATCAAACGGCAACAACGGCGCGTTGAATTTCAGCCGCAACGGCGGAAACGATTTCTGGTACAGAATTTCTTGGCGCACGACGGGTACGATTACCATTTCTTTCGATTATTCGATAGACTTAGGCGAACAAACCGAAAGTTATTTCTCTACTTTCTGGTACGATTCGGCTCACGGCGGTTTCGGCTCGGAAAAACTCGATGTAAACGGCAATCATTACAGCATTACTTTCAACGCCGAAGAGTTGTATCTTTTCAGAATTTACTGTCCCGTTTCGGATTCGTCTTTATACGAAGGTACAAGCATGACTATCGACAATTTTAAAATTGCATTAAATTAAACCCACGGAGAAATTATGACCCACAGAAAAACATTTACATTTTTAATTACCTTAATTATGCTGTTTAGCGTAGCGTTTGCGGCAGTAGGTTTAGGCGAGCAAAAAGTTTTTGCCGATACCTACGCCGTCGACGGCGGTAGATTAACTTACAATTTTGACGACAACGATTTAAGCGATTTCGATTTATACACCGAATTCGACAAAAAGCCTTACGCAATGGACGGAAAACTTTATTTCTGGGTTTTGGCAGAACAAAAAGCCATACTTAAAAACAAAAGATATACCGACGTTGACGTCAACGTAGACATTATGACGATAAACAAGTCGGGCAAGTTTGACAGCGGAATATACGTTCAAACGTCGAGTGTTTCTAATTTAAAAGATGGCATCACCGCATGGAACGTCAATTTAGAGCGCGGAGCAGACCAAAATACGTACTACTTAAAACTTCACAGATTTATGGGCGGAACTTACGCCGGTTGCATTGAAGAAAAAGGCGGACTTAAACTCCCCATGAACAAGGTGCATTTAAGGGTTGTCGTAAAAGACGGAATGTTGTATGCTTTCGTAAACAACAATTCGACGCCGACTTTCAGCCATTATATCGGCATGGCGGCGGGCGGCGTAGGCTTGAGAAATTATTATTCGCCCAACTATTTCGACAATTTCACGGTAATAGGCAGCGGCAATTCTTTTAATTATTCTCGCCTCGACAAATTGCTTCAACAAGCGCAAGACCTTGTAAAAAAGGATTTGACTTTAAGCAGCAAAACCGCACTCGAGTCGGCGATTTCAAACGCGCAAAATCTTAAAGAACAAAATCACACTCAATACGATATAGACGACGGCGAAAAAATGCTTGAAAAGGCAATCGACGGAGCATTGGAAAAAAGAACTTACGCTCAACTTCAAAACGCGATAGAAAAGGCAAAAACTATTGAAAATCCCAACGGAAAGATATATAATAAAAACAGTTGGGCTACACTTCAAAGCGTTATTGCAATTTGTCAAGGGCTTAGAGAAGAAAGCGGAGAAGACGTTATTTCTTATTGGACGTACAGGCTTGAGTTGAAAACGGAAAAATTAGTGCCTTATGCAAAAGGAGGTAACGCATGAAGAAAATATTATCGGCTTTACTGTCGTTTTTAATATTGTTTACGGGCGTGTCGGTACAAGCGGAATCAGCCCCGACAAGTCAACTCGCAAACGGTCAAACGACCCAATCAAAAGGAGAAAATATGGAAAAGACGGCAAACGAATATTACAATTTTTTAAATAATTTAAGTTTATTCCCCATAAATTTCGTCTACAACGACGTATATTATCACGGTTTCCACCCCGCGTATTTTACCGAAGAATCAAGAGAAGTTCGTCAAGAACGCAACGGTTTGATTACGGTAATCACGTTGAGTTTCGGTGATTTAAAAGTAAAGATAGAATCGGGTTTTTACGCTGATTATTCCGCATATGATTACACCGTTTATTTTACAAACGAAGGCAATGAAAACAGCGGAGTTTTGCGCAAGATGAACGCCGTGGATATGACGTTTGTCGGTTCTGAGCCGCACTTAAAGGGGATTTACGGCGATTACGATTATCAATACACCCCCTACGATAAAGATTTGACGAAAGAAGACGTCAATTTTACCAGCACGAGGGGCAGAGCGTCGCACACTTATTTCCCGTATTTCAATTTAGAGACTAAAAACGGCGGAGCAATTCTCGCGATAGGTTGGGGCGGCACTTGGCAGGCTGATTTCAAATATGACGAAACAAAAAACGCCACTCGTTTTACGGGTACGGGCGTGGTAGATTTCTGCTCTTACTTAAAACCCGGCGAAACGGTGCGCACGCCTTTAATCGGTGTGGTGCGCTATTACGACCAAGACGAAGACACGGCAATGAATATGTGGCGTAGATGGGTTGTAGATTGCAACTATCCCCGAAACGCGGTAGACTCCGAAGAGAGTGTTCAACCTTTCTCTACGATTTACGTCGCTTTCGACGTGGACAACCCCAACAAATTTAGAACGGACGGCAGTACCGTTGAAGATTACACCACTTGGCGAAACAGCATGGACGAATTTTATTCGCACGGTTTAAGCCTTGATTTCGAGTGGTTTGACGCAGGTTGGTACAGCGACCCTTACGGTCGAACGGTTGAGTTCGATTGGTGGGGCAACGTAGGTACGTGGGAATTAGACCCCGTAAAATGGCCGGGCGACACTTTTAAAGAAAGAGTACAGCACGCACACGACAACGGAAGTAAATTCTTGATGTGGTTCGAGCCGGAAAGAGTGACTCACCTTGACGGTATGGTGCAAAACTACGGATATAAAAGAGAATGGGTTTTGTCAGACCACGGCGACAACAACGCATATATCAACAATTTGGGAAACAAACAATGCCTTGCGTGGACTTTAAACAGAATTATCAACGTTCTCGATAAATACGATATAGATTTATACAGAGAAGACTTCAACATCGACCCGGGAATTTTCTGGAGTATAGGCGACGGATACGAGGGTAAAAACCGCGTCGGCATCACCGAAAATCTCTATATGCAAGGTCACTATGCGTTGTGGGAAGGCATCATCGAATACTGCAAGCAAAACAACAAGTGTCCGTTTGTAGACAGTTGTGCGTCGGGCGGCGGAAGAAACGACCTTCAAACAATGCGTTACGGCGTGCCTTTAAACAGAAGCGACAGCGACAGATTTTTAACCGTTACGAGATTATCTATGACAAACAGAGTTTGCTCGTGGATTCCGTTTAACGGAACGGTCGCGAAAGATTCGGCAACGCTTACCGACAATAGAGTAGATATTTATACTTTAAGGGCTTCGTACATGGCGATTTACAACCCGCAAGCCAACTATTATCTCGAAAGAGACACGATCGATTGGGAGTTGTACAGACAAGGCATGAACGAGTTTAACCAAATGAAAAAGTACTTGCTTAAAGACTTTTACGCGTTGACTCCCGACCATTCCACGTCCGACGACACCAAGTGGACCGCTTACGAGTTTTTCGACGAAAAGACCGACAGCGGACTTATTCAAGCCTTCAGACAAACCGAATGTCCCGACAAAACTCTCACGATTTACCCCAAAGGGTTGAAAGAAAACGGATATTATTCCGTAAGGGACGTTGACGGCAATTTGTCTATCGCTAAAATAAGGGGCGGCGCGCTTATGAAAGGATTTAAACTTACGGCGGCTTCTGCTCGTACCTCTATAATGCTTTATATCGAGCCTTACAACGCTTAAAATTTTGTTTTAACGTTGCGGTCGGTTGTGAATAAAAATCGAGCCGCTAAAACCATTGCGACGGTCGGTTGGAATTGTCGCAACGCTCGATAAAGCGATTATTTAAAAATTAAATGCGCGTAAGTCGAATTTAATCGGTTTACGAAAACAAAAAGAACCGCGGTTTTTGCCGTGGTTCTTTTATCGCTATTGTGGGGTTTAATGGTTTAATCGGTTTTTTGTTGATATTGTGTTTTTTTGTGCGGTCGTTGGTTTTTGATGTGGTTTAGGTGTAGTTGTAGGATTTTTGACGTAGTTTTTTAATTATTCCTATTGAAATTGGGGTCAGTTGTAGTTTTTGTGTGGCGTCTACGGGTGTTTTGGTGTTTTAAATAAATTACCGTTTACAAAACCGTAAAATTGCGGTATAATAGTAAGGTAATAAAAAAAGCGAGTAATTATTATGTATGCAAAAGTAATAAATAAAAACGGAGAAGTGTATTATTCACCCGTGTTGGTTCTGGCGTACGACAGTTGGAAGTCGTGGGCGGTCGTTTTTGACGAAACGCATGAAAAACTTGTTACGATCAAACTTTGGACAAAAAACGGATTAGGTTTTTTGTTTGTCGATTACAATACCGAAAACTACGAGGTCGTCACCGAAAATTTAAAGTCCGTATGGAAAGACAAAGCGGATTTAAACCGCTGTAAGCGAGGGGTTTTTACCGACGAACAACTTGAAAAGGCGAAAACTTTTATAAAAAACGAGAATTTTAGCGGCTATATAGAGATAAAAAACAATGACGATTTAAACGCTCTACTTGAATCGACGGGGTATTTTCACGACGGTAATTTAATAAATATACACGATTTCGGCGATTTTACCGAGTTCACGTTTTACACTTGGGACAGTTACGTCAAAATTAAGGTGGCGGGTAACGTAGAAAGCGATTTCGACGCTTACGACGAGTTGTTCGATACTTCGGCGAAGATAGAAAACGGCAAAATTCGTTTTGATTTTAACACTTTTGAAAACGACGAAAGGCATATTTACGCCGACAAAGCATGGTACAAAACCTTTTTCGAGCAGACAATTGAAATTAAACGTTTAAGCGATTTTATAGTAAAAAACAAATGCGTTTACTTGCGTGAAAACGGCAAAGAATATCATTTAAACACCGAAAATTTAATCGTTTTGCAGTCTGTTCGCGAAAAAACTTGCGAATTTGTTTTCGAGGGCGATGAGGTCATGTATAAAGTGACGTTTACAACCGAAGACGAAAGTTTAAATGATTTTTTAAATGCGCTTAAGCGGAGCGGTTTTGAAATTTGCACGCTCGATTTTACCAAAATGGCTGAAAAAACCCAAGAAGGCAAAGTGATTTATAGAAAATCGTGCAAAACCGCGCCGAAAAGTATGTGGATTCCGTCCGTTTTGTGGTTGGTGCTGTTTTTGTGTTTAAAACTTTCTTTTTTAGATATGAAGTGGAGTTCGTTTTTCATTTTGTGGCTTGTGCCGCCGCTCGGGGGTGCATTAATTACCATTGCGATCGAACTACTGACAACGTATAACAATACGTATATTTTCGTGTGCGAAAACGGCTTAATTTTGACGGGCGAATCTTACCGCACGATAGGGTACGAGCAAATCAAAAAGGTGGAAAAATCTACAAACGGCAAACGAGTAGTTGTTTTTACCGATAAAAAAATCAAATTGCCTAATTTCGGCGACTGTGACGAATTGTATAATCAAATTTGCGGTTGCATTAAAGAATTTAAAAAGAAAAATGCGGCAGAGCAAAAGAATAAATTGGGCGATGCGAATAACAAATCGGGCGAAGAAAAAACAATAAATTAGGTTTAAAAAGAGCAATAAACGCCGCATAAGCGGCAGTAAACGTTGCGGGCAAATATTGAGCCGTTGCGGAAAAAACTAAATAATTATATTGAAAAACCAATTATAATTTAAGCCATACGCCTTTATCGGCGCGTGGCTTTTTATAAAAAGGTTGATTTAAGTTGGCTTTTGCGTTTGAATTTCAAATGTGCAGATATAAATTTTAAAATGTTATGACGGGTAAAATTTTAAATTTTTGTCGCTTTTGCAGTGTACGTATTGTGTAAAACGAACAAAAACGGCAAGTTTTATCAAGTTTTATATGGCAAAACGTCAAAGTGTATTCGGTTATACAATACTGAATATAGATTATACGCAGTCGAATATATAAAAAATAAAAGCCGAAAGCCTTTTAAAATGCCGCTTAAATTGTTTGCATTTAATTATATATGCCACGAAAGCAAACTTAAAAATTTAGTTTAATATATATAATTAGTTTATTTTTATAAAAGTATTGCGCTTTGGGTGTTTTATTGGTATAATAATCTCGGAGAAATAAAGTAAAATGATTAAAAAAGTAATAAAAATAGTCGAAGACGCGAAAAAAATAGTAACAAAACCGTTTGAAGTTGAACAAAAAGACGGGTTTGCCAATATAGTGACAACCGCAGACGAGCAAGTTCAACAATTCTTGACCGAGAAATTGCAAAAATTAATTGAAGGCTCGGCGGTTTTAGGGGAAGAAAGCACTCACGATAGCGTTTTCAACGCGAAATATTGTTGGATAATCGACCCCATAGACGGCACGTCGAATTTTGCAAGAGGTTTAAATCAGTCGGCGATTTCGGTCGCGCTTAAAGAGGACGACGAAATAGTTTTGGGCGTGGTATACAACCCGTTTACCGAAGATTTATTTTACGCCGAAAAGGGCAAAGGGGCATATTTAAACGGCAAAAAAATAAGCGTTTCCGCTCGTCCGTTCGCCGACGGTTTGCTTTGCACTGCGATGAGTTTGTATAAAAAAGAGTACGCGCCGATGTGCTTTGAAGTCATTGAAGAGGCGTACTATAAGTGCAACGATATTAGGCGGTTCGGCTCGTGTGCGTTAGAACTTTGCTATCTTGCGGCGGGCATGTGTGATTTGTACTTTGAAATCAGGGTTTTCCCTTGGGATTTCGCCGCGGCTCAACTCATTTTGAAAGAGGCGGGCGGGGTGATTACCACGTTAAACGACGAAGAAGTTTATTTCGACAAGCCAATTTTGTTGATCGCCGCAAACAGCAGGCAAAACCACAAAACGCTTTCCGAAATCGTCTCGAAACACATAAAACGCATACCGTATAAGGAGGGATTATAAATGAAATTTACCAATAAAGAACTTAAAAACAAGGATATCAAAATTGCCAAAAACTACGATTTCAGCAATTTATACGAGCATGCACATTCCGAACTTTCGCTACAACAGACAAAACGCGACCAAATAATAGCGTTATATTTGTCAATTTGCACATTCCTTTTGCCGTTTACTTTATCGCAAAATTCGATAAGCATGCCCGCAAAAGGCTTGATTTTTATGGTAATCGGACTTATCGGATTTTTAATGGCGAGCATTATCGTGCGTTACCGCGTGTATAAAGAGATATATTGGGCGTGCTGTCAATGCATTTCTCAATTAAAAACGTTCGACGTAAACGATATCGACAAAGAAACTGTACAAGCATTGTTTTATCAAGTGTTGAAAAAGAAGTCTTCTTCGTCTTTAAAACTCAAGAAAAACGGTAAAGTAAATTACTTTTTGTTTGTAAAGAAAAATCTTTTCAGCGCAGAAACGCTTTATTACATAATTCACTCGCTTTTGACAACGGTGTTGGGCGGCTTGGGTTTGGCTCTTATAGGCATATTCAATTCCGCTTTATACAACGTGATAGCGGGCGTGGTGTTTGGGCTTGTGATATTTTTGATTTTAATGCAGAATTATTTTAAAAACCTTAAAGACGTGTATCAAGTAATTATCGACGACGAAGACAGTTCGTTTAACAAAACATTTTCAAAAGCGTGGTTTTTGCATTTCTATATGTAATTAATTTTTGTTTTGCAAGGCGGTTTGCAATTTTAATAAAGACGGCTATATAATTTTAATAGAAAGCGGTATATAATAACGTTTGCCACGTTTACCGCACACGTATTGCGTAAAACGTGCAGAAATATATTATAAAGGAGGTATAAATGATTCAAGTTTTAACGATTTTATGGAGAGTGTTTTCTTTGTTTTTTAAAACTATCGGCTCAATAGTATGGGATAATTTACCGCTTATACTTCAAATAAAAAAAGTATTTGCTTATTTGACCCCGAAAGGAGCAATTGCGATTATAACCGGATTACCTATCGGGTTTTTCACGGTATTGTTTTTCATTATTAAAAGATTATTTAAATAAAAAACGAAATAACGAGTTTTTGAATTGAAATAGAGGAATAAAAAATTAGAGATAATTATAAAACAGAATAATGATAAACATAAAATCAAATAATGAATAAAAGATAGAAATTAATTATAAAATCAAAGTAAAAATAAAATTATAAATTAAAGCAATGACATAAAACTAATAAACCATAAAAAACAAGCGGCGGTTGAATTTCAACCGCCGCTTAAATTTTTTTTTAAAACTTAAATTTTTTAGAATTCATAAAACTTAATTATTTATAAAGTTGTCAAATATTCGATAAAATATCCGTCGCTTTATAAAATCGTTATGTTTTTAAAATTCAATTATTTATTCATTGCTTGCTCGATAGCAACCGCAACTGCAACAGACGCGCCGACCATCGGGTTGTTACCCATACCGATTAAGCCCATCATTTCTACGTGAGCGGGTACGGAAGACGAACCTGCAAATTGTGCGTCGGAGTGCATTCTTCCGAGAGTATCCGTAAATCCGTAAGAAGCAGGACCTGCAGCCATGTTGTCGGGGTGAAGCGTACGACCCGTACCGCCGCCCGATGCAACCGAGAAGTACTTAACGCCGTTGTCTACGCACCATTTCTTATAAGTGCCTGCAACGGGGTGCTGGAAGCGGGTCGGGTTGGTGGAGTTACCGGTGATGGAAACTTGTACGCCTTCCTTTCTCATGATAGCAACGCCTTCGTTTACGTCGTCTGCGCCGTAGCATCTTACTTTCGCTCTGTCGCCCTTGCTGTAGGGGATTTCTTTAACGATTGTAAGTTCACCGGTGTAGTAGTCGTACTTGGTTTGAACGTAAGTGAAACCGTTGATACGGCTGATGATGTAAGCGGCGTCTTTGCCGAGACCGTTCAAAATAACTTTAAGCGGAGTCTTTCTTACCTTGTTTGCCTTAAGCGCGATACCGATTGCGCCTTCTGCAGCCGCGAAAGATTCGTGACCTGCAAGGAAGCAGAAGCAAGTTGTTTCTTCTCTCAAAAGCATTGCGGCAAGGTTACCGTGACCGAGACCAACTTGTCTTTGGTCTGCAACCGAACCGGGAATACAGAAAGATTGAAGACCAACGCCGAGTTTTTCAGCAGCGTCGGCAGCGTTTGTGCAACCGCTCTTAATAGCGAGGGCAGCACCTACCGTATAAGCCCAAACCGCATTTTCAAAACAAATGGGTTGAATTCCTCTTACGATAGCGTCTACGTCAACGCCCTTGCTTAAAGTGATTTCTTTACATTCTTCAAGGCTTTTGATGCCGTATTCGGCGAGGCATTTATTGATTTTGTCTATTCTTCTTTCATATCCTTCAAAAGTAACGCTCATTTTAATTACCTCCCGAATTATTGCAAACGGGGATTGATGACAGTTTTTGCTTCATCGAATCTACCGTATTTACCGGACGCCTTTTCGTATGCTTCGTTGGGCGACAAGCCTTTAGTGATGAAATCCATCATTTTTCCGAGACTTACGAATTCGTAACCGATTACTTCGTTGTTTTCGTCAAGACCGATATTCTTTACATAACCTTCAGCCATTTCAAGATATCTCGTGCCTTTCGCTTTAGTACCGTACATAGTACCTACTTGCGAACGCAAACCTTTACCGAGGTCCTCGAGACCCGCGCCTACTACAAGACCGTCTTCAGAGAAAGCGGATTGGCTTCTTCCGTAAACGATCTGAAGGAAAAGTTCTCTCATAGCTGTGTTGATAGCGTCGCAAACGAGGTCGGTATTGAGTGCTTCGAGAATTGTCTTGCCGGGCAAAATTTCAGACGCCATAGCGGCAGAGTGGGTCATACCCGAGCAACCGATCGTCTCGACAAGAGCCTCTTCGATGATGCCTTTCTTGATGTTGAGCGAAAGTTTGCATGCGCCTTGTTGAGGAGCACACCAACCTACGCCGTGTGTGAAGCCTGAAATGTCGGTAATTTCTTTGGATGCCACCCATTTTCCTTCTTCGGGAATAGGAGCCGGACCGTGGTTAGGTCCTTTGGCAACGCAAAACATTCTTTCAACTTCTTTTGAATATTGCATTATAGTTCCTCCGTAAATAATTTGGATTTATTATTTTTTTCTGCATAAATTATAACACACAAATTTCGATTATGCAAGCGGGAACAAATATTTTTTACGTGTTTAACAAGTAAATTTTTAACAAATTTCGATTAAAAGTAAAAATTATCGCATTTAAAAACATATAAAAATGTTTTTTTAATTGCGTTTAGCAAAAAACAATGTTATAATGTATAAAAAATACGACAATATCTGCCGCGGCAACGCATAAATTTTACCGCTTTAATTATTGTTGAATTTACCGCTTGGTTTACCTTTTAGTTTAGTGTGAATTCGGCAATAAATTTCGCGATGAAGTTTAATTTAAAATTTGCGTGTATAGCCGCGCTTATACGGAGTGTGAGGAAATGAAAAACAACGTTTACGACGTGCTTAAGGAAAGAGGATTTATCAAACAAACTATTTACGACGAAGACTTATACAAAATGCTCGGCGAAGAAAAAGTTTCGTTTTACGTGGGATTCGACCCCACTGCCGACAGTTTGCACATAGGTCACTATATCCCCATTATGGCAATGGCGTGGATGCAAAAATACGGACACACTCCCATTGCGCTTTTCGGCGGCGGCACGGGCATGATAGGTGACCCCTCCGGCAGAAGCGACATGCGTACGATGATGACCCCCGAAACCATCAATAAAAACGTAGAGTGTTTTAAAAAGCAAATGTCGAGATTTATAAATTTCGAGGGCGAAAACGCCGCTATTATCGCGGACAATAAAGATTGGCTTTTAAATCTCAATTATGTGGACTTTTTAAGGGATGTCGGCGTATATTTTTCGGTAAACAAAATGCTCACCGCAGAGTGCTATAAGCAAAGAATGGAAAAGGGTCTTACTTTCCTTGAATTCAACTATATGCTTATGCAAGGCTACGACTTTTTAGTGCTTAACGAAAAATACAACTGCAAACTCGAAGTGGGTGGCGACGACCAATGGTCAAACATGCTTGCCGGCGTAGATTTGATAAGAAGAAAGAAACAAAAGGACGCATTCTGCCTTACTTGCACTTTGCTTTTAAATAGCGAAGGTAAAAAAATGGGCAAGACGCAAAAAGGCGCGCTTTGGCTTGACGAAAACAAATGCCCCGTTTACGATTTCTATCAATATTTCAGAAACGTCGAGGACTGCAAAGTCGCAGAGTGCATGAAACTTTTGACCTTTATGGACCTTGAAGAAATTGAAGAACTCACCAAATATCAAGACGAAAGAATGAACGCGGCAAAAGAGAGACTTGCTTTTGAAGTGACTAAACTCGTTCACGGCGAAGAAAAAGCGTTGCTTGCGCAAAAGCAAGCAAGGGCGGCTTTCGGCGGAAACGAAGAAGACATGCCCGAGTTTAACGCAAGCGGACTTACTACCGTGCCCGATATAATGGTGGCGGCGGGCATCGCTAAATCAAAGGGTGAGGCGAGACGTCTTATCGAGGGCGGCGGCGTGTCTATCGGAGATAAAAAACTTACCGTAAACGATTTGACGCTTGACGAAGAGACTTTAAAGCAAGGTTCGTTTGTCTTGCATAAGGGTAAAAAAGTACACGTAAAAATATTGCTTTAACAAAGTATTGCGGCTGTCGTTTTCGTTTGAAGATGACAGCCTTTTTATCAATTTTAATTTGTTGTTTATGCTGTTTACGATTGCGCCGCTTGTAGACTTGAAATTATGCGTTTTGTCGGCTTTACAACATACGTTTTGCGTAAAATTGACAGTTTTTGTGATGTAAAGAGTAAAAATTATAGAGAAAAAACGGCTATTTTGTATTGTTGGCGGTGTGTTTATAAAAAATTTAAAGGTAAAAAATGGATAAAGAATATTTAAGCGTTTCGGGACAATTTCAAAGCGAGTTTATAGTCGAGCGGTCGCGATTTATAAGTTATTGCGATAGGGTAAAAAGCGAAGAAGAGGCGAGGGCTTTTGTTGAAAAAATCAAAAAGCAAAACTCGCTCGCAACGCATAATTGTTACGCTTTTATCGCCGACGAAACCGCCAATTTAATGCGTTTTTCTGACGATGGCGAACCGCAAGGCACTGCGGGCGTGCCTATTTTGGACGTGATTAAAAACAGAAATTTAAGGCAAACCGCCGTGGTTGTCACGAGATATTTCGGCGGTATAAAACTCGGTGCGGGCGGTTTGTGTCGCGCATATTCCCGCGCGGCGAGCGACGTGCTTGACGTTGCGAAAATAGTCAAAAACATACCTTCGGTCGAGATGATTATTGATATAGGTTACGATAAATACCCGACGCTTTTGCGATTTTTAAACGGGCGCACGCTTATAAACGCGGGCAACGACTTCGGCGATTTTGTCAAGGTAAAAATCAAAATTCCAAAGTCCGATGCGGACGGATTTATTAAGGATATTACCGATTACTTTTTGGGTAAAGTTTCGCCCATTATAGGCGAAAGTAGTTACGAGGAATATTAAAATGAAGACTATTACTGCCATTATTGCGCAAAAAAAGGACGCAAAGCGTTGCAATATTTATCTCGACGGGGCATATTTTTGCGGGATGGAACTCATTACCGTGATATCCAATAGGCTTAAAGTGGGTATGCAAATCGAGGAAATCGCGCTTGAAAACATGCAAGCCGAGTCCGAAACGCAACGCGCGATGGACAAAGCGTTCAATTATATAAGCGGCTCGTTAAAAACGGAAAAACAATTGCGCACTTATTTATCGGGTAAAGGGTATATGCCCGCGGTTGTCGATAACGTAGTTGAAAAAATAAAAGGCTACGGGTATATCGACGATAAAGAATATGCTGCGGCTTACGTCGAGTCGTATTCCAAAAACAAGGGCAAACGGCTTATTTTAAAGGAATTAAACGCAAAAGGCGTGTCGGTTTCGGCGGCTGAAGAAGCGATAGAAAATATCGAAAACGAACTCGATAGCGCAATACGTATTGCGCAAAAGTATCTAAAAAACAAAGAACCGAGTATTGAAAACAAGCAAAAATGTTATAGAAGGCTACTGTCGAAAGGGTTTGATTTCGATACGGCGAAAGAAGCGGTAGAAAAGGTGTTAGGCGATGAAGATTTATAGAATGAAAAAAGTTGAATCGACAAACGACGAAGTGAGAAAATACGTTGGCGGCGACAACACGATAGTCGTTGCCGAAGAACAAACCGCCGGCAGAGGAACTAAAGGTAGGAGTTTTTCGTCGGGCATAGGCGGAATTTATTTGTCGATATATAAAAAATACAACGGCTTAAAGGCGAGCGATTCGTTTAAAATAATGATCGACACGTCAATGGCAGTTGTAAAGACGATGATCGCTTTCGGTGTCGACGCAAAAATAAAGTGGCCAAACGATATTTACGTAAACGGCAAAAAAATTTGCGGCATGCTTATCGAAAACGTACTTTGCGGAGATTGCGTTGCTTATTCGGTAATAGGAATAGGGATAAATATAAACAACGATTTGCCCGACGAACTTAAAGGCATTGCCACGTCGTTAAAGCAAGAGGGTTTTGCGGTCGATTTTGAAAGCGTGCTTTCCACTTTGATTTTCAACCTTTCGGGTCAGTCGAATATCGAGGACTATATAAGGTATTCGCTTGTGATAGGCAAAAAACTCACCGTAACGCAAGGAGACAAGACGTTCGAGTGCGTTGCGAGCGGCATAGACGAAAGGGGTGCGCTTATACTTTCGGACGGAAGAAAACTCAACAGCGCGGAAGTAAAAATTGTGGGTATAGGCGATTAATTTGTCTCTATGTGTGTGTTTTTTTTAATCAAAAATGCCGTGTTTACCGCATACGTTTGTTGTAGAATTGGCAAAAATGAAAAAATTTGATTTAAAAAACAAAAAAAAAGAACTATGCTTTTTGTCGGCATAGTTCTTTTTGTATATATTGGTTTTTATAAATCGAGATTTTAAATATTTTTATAAGTCGAGGTTTTCAAACACGTAAGAAACGGCGTATTTTTCGGCTTTTTGTTTGTCTTGCTCGTTTCTTATCGTCCAGCAGAGCAAAGGTAAGTTTTTGCCCACCGAATAGTTTGTCGGTAAATCGTTTAAGCAATAATTGATAAAGTCGGGTTTTACAAGGAAATTCAAACTGCATTTGCGCAAAATGTTGTCTTTAAATTTGCTGTTTTGCCCGGGGTTAGCGCAAGCGAGTTGACCGCGTATTACGTCGGGTGCTAATTTCTTGATTTTAATCATAACAAACGGGTCGAACGACTGAATTACGTATTCGCCCGTATAGCCTTTAAGCGCGTTTATTACTTTTTCTTCAATGCCTTTTTCGCGTTGATGCTTGATTTCGATTAAAAGCGGAACTTTGCCGTCAACGAGCGACAAAAACTCTTCAAATGTCATTATTACTTCATCCGTATTGAGTAAACGCAGCGATTTTATCTCGTCAAGCGTCTTGTCCCATATAAGGCTGTCAACACCCGTCATACGTTTTAAATTGTCGTCGTGGAAACATACGAGTTTTCCGTCTTTACTCAATTGTATATCCATTTCGATGGGGTAATTTTTCTCGATTGCGCGCTTGTAAGCGGCGGAAGAATTTTCGGGAATACCGTTACTATTATCGAAATAACCTCTGTGGGCGCACGGCCTTTCTAAAAGCCAAAATCCTTTTTGTATTCTGCTTTTCATAATTTTCACCTCGTTTTAGTGCGATGTTTATTGCAATATTAAATGCGATATAATTATATACCCAAACCGCTTGCATTGCAATAAAAAATATTAAATAAAACGATAATATTTAATCGAAGCCGATATGTGCGGAGACTCAAAGCAACGATTTTATAGAAATACGGAGAAAAACTTATAAATGCCGTCGTATATTTGTCTTGACATTATAAAAAAGCAAATTGTCAAAATATATAAAATTGTTGAGAGGATAGTTAAATTGTGGTATAATAAGAGAATAAGGAGGCGTTTATGGGTGTTTGGATTATAATTATAATGTTGGTGTGCGTGCTTGCACTGTATTTCATAGGGAAATCGCCGAGTCAAGATGATGGGTCGAAACGACGCAAGATTAAAAGATTTTTAAATGAAAACAGCGAGGCGATAAGCGCGCTTTTGTGTTTAAACGACAAATATGAAAACAAATTGCGTTGTGAAAGTGCTTATATCTTAACGCATACATATGACAATGCTGATTACTTTAATATTATTTCTTGCGAAGATTATTTGGTATATATGCTTCAAGAGCGAAAAAGCGAAATTTTGCAAAATATTAAAATTGTGGAATTTTGCAAAAGAAACTATACGTCATACATAAACGAAGTGGAAAAAATCGACTCGTTCGGCAAGTTTAAAAGTCCGATTGACGGCTATGATTTAGATGAGTTGCTTAAAGCGGAAAAGAAAATGTTTAATGGCTATAAAATTAAACCACCGGCAGATTTTAAAGTTAAAATAAAACTTAATTGCGCAAAAATGAACGGAGAAGTAGTAGACAACAAAGCACAAACGTTCAATAAAGCCGAAGTAATGGGCTTGATCGACAGATTAAACGATAGAAGCGGGTATTATTACAACGATAGGGGAATTTGGGATTCGTTGTGCAGAGTGGAAAGGGGGAAGGTCTCAAACAAATTGCGTATTATGGTTTACGAGCGCGACGGGTATAAATGTCGATATTGCGGAAGGGGGGAAGGCGAATGTAAATTGGAAGTCGACCACATTAAACCTATATCCAAAGGGGGCAAAAGCACTTATGACAATTTGCAAACACTTTGCGAGGATTGCAACAAACAAAAAGATAACAAATATTAAGATAAAAATATAGACAGGACTTGTTTTTGTTTTAATAAAAAGCAGAAATAACGCGACATATAAACTCAAAGATTAAAATAATAATCAACCGCTTGATTATTTTTAATAAATAAGTTAATATATATACTATAAAAGTAAACGACCGTTTATTAAAAATCCCGATAAAATCGGCAAAACGTTAGCAAATCGATAACAAAACGATTTTAAGTCAAGCGGCTGAAAAATAAATTTCGTCAAGCCGAAATTAAAAAGCGTTTTCACCGTTTATCAAAAATCGGAATACGTTTTGCGGGCAAATCGAAAAATCGAGGCATCTAAAAAATCGATACAAGGTTATCGAATAAGTCGAAAAGAAAAATCGAGACGAGTTTGCCGCGCAAACCGAAAACCAAGACGATTTTTAATTAAAACCGCACAAGTTTGTGTCTTTATAAGTCGTTTATAAAAGTTTTTATAAAAATATAAGGAAAACCATGGCAAAAGTAAAAAAAGAACATATAAGAAATTTTTGTATAATAGCGCACATCGACCACGGTAAAAGTACGCTTGCCGACAGACTTTTGGAAAGGACGGGGCAAGTATCTAAAAGGGACATGGAAGAGCAACTTCTCGACTCGATGGACCTTGAAAGGGAGAGGGGTATTACCATAAAACTCACCCCCGTAAGAATGTTTTACACCGCCGAAGACGGTCAAGAGTACGAACTTAATTTGATAGACACACCCGGTCACGTCGACTTTACTTATGAAGTTTCTCGTTCGCTCGCCGCATGCGAGGGGGCGATTTTGGTCGTTGACGCAACGCAAGGCATTGAGGCGCAAACGCTTGCAAACGTTTATCTTGCGCTCGACAACAACCTTGAAATTATGCCCGTTATCAATAAAATCGACCTTCCTTCGGCAAATCCCGACGAGGTGGCAAAGGAAATAGAGGACGTAATCGGTCTCGATGGCAGCAACGCGCCCAGAATTTCCGCTAAAAACGGCATCAATATCGAAGAGGTACTCGAAAAAATAGTAAAAGAAATTCCCGCGCCCGAAGGAGACGACGAAGCCCCCCTTCAAGCACTTATATTCGACTCTTATTACGATAATTTTAAAGGCGTAATTTGTTTTGTCAGAGTGGTCAACGGCGTTGTTAAACCGGGTATGCAAATTCGCACGTATATGTCACCCAAAACGTTTACCGTTGTGGAAGTCGGCACGTTCAACCCCCAACTTATCCCCAAAGATTGTTTGGCTTCGGGCGAAGTTGGTTACGTTGCGGCGAGCATAAAAAGCGTGCAAGACACAGCCGTGGGCGATACCATAACCACGGTGGACAACCCCGCCAAAGACCCGCTCCCTGGCTATAAAGAAATTCAACCCGTAGTGTTTAGCGGCGTATATCCGCTCGACGGCAGTAAATTCAACGATTTGAAAGAGGCTTTGTTAAAACTTAAATTGAGCGACGCGGCGTTGACTTTCGTGCCCGATAATTCAGCCGCACTCGGCTTTGGTTTCCGTTGCGGATTTTTGGGGCTTTTGCATATGGAGATAATTCAAGAGCGTATCGAAAGAGAGTTCGATTTGGACATTATCACCACCGCGCCCAGCGTTTCTTATAAGGTACACAAAACCGACGGCAGCGAAATTACGGTGGACAACCCGTCTAGACTGCCCGAAGTTTCCGAAATAGATTATATGGAAGAGCCGATTATTTCGGCGTCTATATACAGCCCGCCCGATTATCTCGGCGCAATAATGGATTTGTGCAAGGAAAAGAGAGGCGTTTTCCTCGATATGACTTACCTTGACGCAAAGAGAGTAAGGCTTTCTTACGAATTGCCCTTAAACGAAATTATTTTTGACTTTTTCGACGGGCTTAAATCGAGAACAAGGGGTTACGCTTCGTTCGATTACGAAATTAAAGGCTATGAAAGGAGCGACCTTGTCAAACTCGACATGCTTTTAAACGGCGACCCGTGCGACGCGCTTTCGATTATCGTGCATAAAGACAAGGCTTACGAAAGGGGCAGAGCGATTGCCGAAAAACTTAAAGAAGTTATCCCCAGACAAATGTTTGAAATACCCGTGCAAGCGGCTGTGGGAGGCAAAGTAATCGCGAGAGAAACAGTAAAAGCCCTCCGTAAAGACGTGCTTGCAAAGTGCTACGGCGGCGATATAACGAGAAAGAAAAAACTTCTAGAAAAGCAAAAAGAAGGAAAGAAAAAGATGCGTCAACTCGGCAGCGTAGAAATACCGTCGGAGGCGTTTATGTCTATTTTAAAGATAGACAGTCAATAGAATTTTACGTGTTTTGCGGTTGCGCACAGTGGCGATTTACTTTTGCAAACGACGGCAGTTTACGGTTGCGTATGATGATAAAATTTGCAACTACGTGTAGCGGCGAGTTGCGGCGTTGTATGGTGGCTATTTTCACTCGATTATCGCGCCGATTTATACGCGTTTAGGCGGTTGTATATCGGCGTTTAGAGTGAAGAATTTTACCCGTTTGCAATGAAGAATTTTGTCCCGTTCTCGGTGAAAAACTTGTCCGTTTGCGGCGGTAAACTATGCGGTATGAAAAACCGATTTAAACAAGTTTTTGACAACTTTACGCGCACCGTATTATGTAAAAACGACATATTTAATCAAAAAGGTCAATAATTATGGCAGGAATTTACGTGCATATTCCCTTTTGTAAAGACAAATGCGCTTATTGCGATTTTGCGTCTTACCCGAGGGAGATAAAAAAGGCAGAAGCATATTTTGCGTGCCTTTATAAAGAAATAAAAAGCCGCGCCGAAACGCTTAAAGATTACACTTTCGACACGATATATTTCGGCGGCGGCACGCCTTCGTTTGTCGATCCGAAATATATTTACGGCGCGATGAATTTAATCACTCAACTTTTTAAAATTTCCAAAAATCCCGAAATAACTCTCGAGGTAAACCCAGGGACTATCGACGAGGAAAAGTTGGCAGTTTATAAAAAGGCGGGCATCAACAGATTTTCTATCGGTCTTCAATCGTCTAACAACGAAATGCTCCGCAAATTAAACCGTGTGCATACGGCGGAAGATTATATTTCCGCTTGCAAACTTTTAAAAGGTTACAATTTAAGCGCGGACGTGATGATAGGGCTTGAAGGTCAAAAAATCGCCGACGTAAAAGACAGCATAGATTTCGCGCTTTCGGGCGGGGTAAATCACATTTCGGTGTACGCCCTTCAACCCGAAGAAGGTACGCCCATGTACGGCAGATATTTAAACGGCGATTTGCCCGACGCGGACGAAGTGGCTGACATGTATGCATTCGCCGTCGATTATTTAAAGCAAAAAGGTTACTTAAGATACGAAGTTTCAAATTTCGCAAAACCGGGGTTCGAATCGAGGCACAACCTCAATTATTGGAAAAGAGGTCAATACATAGGTTTCGGCGTGGCGGCTTCGTCGTTTATAGGCGAAAGGCGGTTTACCAACACCGAAATTATCGACGACTACGTGCGTTGTTTACTCAGCAACCATTATGCGGAAATTTTTTCCGAAGAAATCGAGGGCGACGAGAGAAAATTTGAGTACATTATGCTCGCTTTGCGCACTACGAGAGGTATTGTTTTCAAAGAGTATAAAAACACGTTCGGCAGCGAATTTTTGCAAGATTTTTCCGCGAAAATTGCCGCAATGCAAGACTATTTAGACATAACCGACGAAAGCGTGAGAATTAAAGACGAGTATTTGTACGTGCAAAACAATATTATAATCAATTTTATGGATTAAACTTTTGCGGGTCAAACGTTGATAAGTTAATGTTATAACTCAAACGCAAAAAGCCCGATTATTTATGCAAGCGAATACAGCGAAAACCGAAAAAACAAGATATTTCGGCGGCTGTTTTGACAAATCGACGGGTCTTACATAAGACCTATAAGCGGCTTATGCGAGATACAACAGTAGTTATAACAAAAAAACATATATATTTTACTTAAAAACAGTGGAAAACGATTAAATATTGTGATATAATAACTACGAAAAAAATAAAATGAGCAAAGTTTTGGTTTTGCCGTTTAGTTTTTTACTGCGATTAAAGGCAAAATGCAAAACGAATAGAGAGGAAACAAAATGAAAAAAGTTGCAATATTGACAAGCGGCGGTGACGCTCCCGGTATGAATGCGGCGATTCGTGCATGCGTAAGATACGGTATATACAAAGATTATGACGTTTACGGCGTCGAAAGAGGTTATCAAGGACTTATCGACAACGATATTATTCGTATGACGAGCCGTAGCGTTTCGGATACAATTCAAAGGGGCGGCACAATTTTGCGTACGGCGAGATGTCTCGAGTTTAAGGATGTCGAAGGTCAACAAAAGGCTGCCGACACTTTAAGGGCTTACGGTATAGATAATCTTATCGTTATCGGCGGCGATGGTTCGTTTAGAGGAGCAAAAGATTTGTCCGACAACTGCGGAATAAACGTGGTCGGCATACCAGGCACTATCGACAACGACTTGCCTTACACCGATTATACGCTCGGTTTCGATACGGCGGTAAACACTTGCGTAAGCGCGATCAATAATTTAAGAGACACGATGAGTTCACACGAGAGAGTGAGTATGCTTGAAGTAATGGGCAGACGTTGCGGCGACATAGCGTTGTATGCCGGCGTTTGCGGCGGTGCGGAATATATCCTCGTACCCGAAGTGCCTTACGACCTCGACGAAATTTGCACGTCCATTAAATTCAGCCAAAAGCGCGGCAAAACTTCTAATATGATTATCTTTGCCGAGGGTGCGGGCGATAAGGACGAAATTTGCAATTACATCAAAGAAAAGACGGGCGTTTCAATTAAAACGACTACGCTCGGTCATATTCAAAGGGGTGGCGCGCCCACTCAAGCCGACCGTGTGCTTGCGGCTAAATTCGGCGTAAGGGCAATTGATTTGCTCGACGAGAAAAAGACCAACAGAATTATCGGTATAAGACACAATAAGGTTATCGATGTTGACATTACCGAAGGACTTAATATGCAACGTAAGTTCGATAAAGAATTGTACGATATCGCACATTATTTGTCGCTTTAACGGCATACGTATTGCGTAAAAATGACAGATTTTTATGATTTTAACATAATTATCGCCGCATTTTATACGCAAAGAAAACGCAAAAAACAAACAAAACAAGAAAAAATTAATTAAGGAGATAAACTATGAAAAACTTGAAAGGTGCATGCATGTTTGCGCAATCCGGAGGTCCTACTTCGGTAATCAATGCGTCGGCTGCAGGCGTATTTACAGAGGCTTTACAACAAAAGAACATCACTGCCGTTTACGGCGCGGCTCACGGAATTAAGGGCGTACTCGACGAGC
The DNA here is from genome assembly GCA_934249265.1 of uncultured Clostridia bacterium. GTDB lineage: Bacteria > Bacillota > Clostridia > Christensenellales > Borkfalkiaceae > CAKQKQ01. The sequence goes on from CAKQKQ010000002.1 coordinate 103,274, forward strand.
AGTTTTACGATATTTCCAAAGAAGACCCCAAGGAAATCGAACTTTTGAAATACACTCCGTCTTCCGCTCTCGGTTCGGTAAGATACAAACTTAAAGACGCAAGCGTGGACGACACCGATTATAAGAGAATAGTTGAAGTTTTCAAAAAGTACAATATCCGTTATTTCTTCTATAACGGCGGTAACGACTCGATGGACACTTGCAACAAAATTTCCAAATATATGCAAAAATCCGGTTGGGATTGCAACGTAATCGGCGTTCCCAAGACTATCGATAACGACCTTTACGGCACGGATCACTGCCCGGGTTATGCTTCGGCTGCTAAATATATCGCTACTACTATAATGGAAGTAAATCTCGACGCAAAAGTTTACGATACGCCGATGGTATGCGTAATCGAGGCTATGGGTAGAAATGCCGGCTGGCTTACCGCTTCCGCCGCTTTGGCAGGTGCAAAGGGACTCGGCGCAGACCTCATTTATTTGCCCGAAGTTGATTTCGATATCGACAAATTCGTTGAAGACGTTAAAAACGTTTGCGCAAGAAACAACAACAAGTGTATCGCGGTTGTATCCGAGGGTATTCACGATAAAGAAGGCAGACTTATTTGCGAAGTAGGCGCATCCGTTGCAAGAGACAGTTTCGGTCACGCTCAACTCGGCGGCGTCGCATCTATCCTTGCAAATCTCATCAAACAAAAAACGGGATTCAAGACTCGCGGCATCGAACTCAGCCTTATGCAAAGATGCGGTGCGCAC
>CAKQKQ010000003.1 GCA_934249265.1 uncultured Clostridia bacterium
CCAACAAGGCGTAACTCCGAGCGATTCTCCCAACTATTTTTTCATTCATTTCAGCGGTCACTTCGACGAAAGGGGCGTTTTGCCAATAAAAGGCACTTTCGATATCGACGAAGCGCAAAAAATCATTTCCGAAATAGAACTATTGGGCAACTTTTCCGAGCGGCTCGAATACGAATGTCTTTTTTATAAACTACTTTGCCTTTTAAAATCGGGCATGCACAAACAGTCCACACCCGAAATTATAAGGGAATATCTACTTAAAAACTTTGAACGAAACGTCACTTTGGAAGAGATTGAAAAAATAACATATATTTCCAAAAACCAAATTATCAACGTTTTTAAAGAGGCTTACGGCAACACCCCGCATCAATACCTTATCGATTTCCGCCTTATTAAAGCGGGCGAACTTTTGCTTGCGACCAATTTACCTTTAACAGAAATCTGTTTCCGCGTGGGGTTTGGCGAATATTCGGGCTTTTATAAAGCGTTTATTCAAAAGTACGGCGAATCGCCGCAAGATTATAGAAAACGCCACTCTACCGACGCCTTTCCCAAGGGCATTTATTACGACCCGCTTATTTAAACTTTATTTATAGCGGCATAATTTAACCTCTTCTGTAATTACGTGGGCAACTTATTGCTTGCGTGCTTGTGTGATTTATTGCGTGTGACTTTTCGTGTGTGATTTTAATCTCAACAGTGATTAAAACATTTCTCCCGTAATTGCGCGCGGCTTTATCCTCGTCATTGCACCCGCACAAATTGTAAGTTAAGGCGCGGTTTATTAAATTTAATATTTATACAAAAAAAGGTCTGCTTACTTGGTTAGTAAACAGACCTTTAAATTTTGCATTTAATTTATTGTTTTTACGTTATTATTGCCGTTTTTACATAATACGTATTACGTAAACACGACAAAATCGCATTATTTCATCCTTTTAAAATTAATCTACGTCGTCTATAGTCAACTGACCGCCGCCACAAATTTCGGTGTACTTTTCAAACAAATAAGCAACCCTTTCGCCGTCGTTTGAAAAATATTTCCCGTAAAGTTTATCGACCGCTCTATCGAGTTTTTCGTGCGCGGTTAAAAGGTCGTTGGGCATTTCCATGGGGTCATAAAGCGACGATAACGACCTATTCGGGTACTTCGCCCTTACGTTTAAAATTGCTTGGGCGAGGTCGGTTATTTCCTTTTTATCCTCTTCGTCGCAGTTAGGCCAAACGAAATTGTTGTACACTATTTTTGCCGAATATCTGTAATCGCTTTTAAGCCTTCCGCAAACGTAAGACGTCCACGCCATGTGCATTTTAGAGGATAAAATCCCGAAATCGTAAAGCGTTGCAAACGGAATAATCAAATTGGCGTTGGTGCAAATGGTGTCGCTACCCAAAAATCCCAAAGGTATGTATATTCTCCTTTCGGTCGACACGCTAGGCATCACCACGTAAGACGAATAATTGTAAGTTTCTCTAAAAAGTTTAGGCGTGGAAGCGAGTTTTACCGTGCCTTCAAACGTCGAATTTAACCTAAACTCTCTCACCGCGTCCACTCTTTTAGCGACGAGCGGCATAGCGGCGATTTGTTCGTCGGTCGCGTCGACAAGCCACAAACACCACCTTTCTTTATTGTTTAAAAATTCGTCCGCACCCAAAAGTTTTTTGATATACTTGCTTGCGGCGGGTTCTTTTGAAATCAAATCGTCTTTTTCTTGCGTGGTAAGTATAAGGTTTCCGCCGTCGGTAGGTTGACAGCCTTTAGTCATCGGTAGAACTTTGCAAACGGGCGTGTTTCGACTTTCTATAAACACCGTGCGCGCGTCCACAAGGTAAGGATTTATTCTAAAAACTTTCTTTTCGATAGGCTCACCGTTTACGTTTTCATAATCAAAAATGACTTTTTCACGCTTACCGTTTGCTCCAAAACCGACAATAACGCAAAAAACCGAAGCCGCGCTACCCATGTCGGTGTTCCATTTAAACGTACGGTGCGCAAAGTTAATTCGCATACCCAAAGCGGCTATAAGGTATTTCCAAAGTATCGTCACTTGTTCGCCTTGAGTGATACTGTTTGTAGCGACAAGCGCGCACTCTCCGTTTGTCCCCTTTAAATATTCCGCGCTTTTTATAAACCAGCCGCACACGTAATCGAGCGTGCCTATCCCTTTTAAAGTCGGGCATAAATTTTGCACGTCTTTTCTCTGCTCCGCGGTCATGAGTTTTGCGCCCACGAACGGCGGGTTTGAAAATACGTAATCGGCAACGCCGCCGCACACGCTTTTCCAATCGCACGCAAGGGCGTTGTTTACCTCGATATTCGCGCCGCCCACCATTGGCAAACGGGTAAAATAAGTGCCGTAAATTTCGCTTGCGCGCATGTTTATTTGGTGGTCCATAAGCCACATCGCGCACCTTGCTATCATTGCGGGAAACTCTTTAAGTTCTATCCCGTAAAAATTGTCCGTTTTTACCTTGAACAGTTGAGAAATATCGAAAACTTGTTGACCGCTATACAGTTTTTCAACCACTTTAAGTTCGATTTTTCGCAGTTCTCTATACGCCACGACGAGGAAATTTCCGCAACCGCACGCTGGGTCTAAAAATTTGAGATTAGCAATTTTTTCGTGAAACGCCTTGAGTTCGGCAGTGGTGTTGCACTCGTCGAGTTGCTTTAAAAGTCCGTCGATAAACAAAGGTTTAAGCGTTTTTAAAATATTCGTCTCCGAAGTGTAATATGCGCCGAGACTTCTTCTCTCTTTTTTGTCCATTACGCACTGTATCATCGCGCCGAAAATCTCGGGAGAAATGTTTGCCCAATCGAGTTTTGAAAGTTGCAAAAGCGCAAGTCTATCGTCTTGAGTAAAATTCGGAAGGGGTATTTCTTCGTCGAAAATTCCGCCGAGTACGCACGGGAAATTCTCGGGCTTGTCCGATTTGCCCGCAAGCCTTTTAAAAAGAAGCGAAAGTCTATCGCCTAAATCGGTTGCATTTTCGTCTCCTTCGAGCAAATATTCGTAAAAACTGTTTTTATCGAATATAGAACTGTCGTCCGAAAACATACAAAAAATCAAGCGGACGATCAATATTTCGAGATGTCTGCCCGCATAACCTTTTGCGATCAATTCGTCGCAAAACTCGCTCGTTTTTTCGGCGCAAATAAGGCTTGACGGATTTTTCCCTTCGGTCTCGGTCGTTATATAACCGATTAAAAAAGCAAACTCTCTAACTTGTTTGTAAAAGTCGCTTAAATTTATAATTTTGACGTCTTTATTCAAACCGTATATCGTAAAACTGTCAAAATTGCAAATTATTACGCGCGTGGGGCGTTCTTGCATGGGCAGCGATTTTACGTATTCGTCAATCTTGTTTTTCTCTTCGTCAATATCGCAAGTAGGCAAAAGCGCGCTCATTACGGCAACCCCTTTCCAACACAAAAGCGAATAATTTTTGCCTTTGTTTTTAAGTTCTACCTTGTAAAACGTATCGACTTTCCACGGGCTTATGCCGAAGACTCCGAAAAAGTCGTCGGTTATTTGCGCGCAGTGTTTTACTTTCGCGTTCGTCCATTTTTTTGTAAACAACAAGGCGCGTTGTTTTATTTCGTCCCAACCGAGGCGCATATGCGTTTTCTCCCTATCGTGATTTTTTATAATTAATTTTATCGGCGGTTATACTAAATAATGATATAGTAAGCGACGCTATAATCGGCTAAAAGCATTTTACTAAATGCCTTTAATATAGCAATTTTACTAAATGCCGCCGCCATAGCAATTTTACTTGATGCCGCCGCAACAGGTTTTTACACAACTTCGTCGCAAGGACATCTTCCCTAATTTCGTCGAAACGGACTTTACCAATGCCGCCAAGCAACAATTTTTACTATACACTACCGCAAGGAGCATTATTATATAACTTCGCCGCAACGAGTTTTACTTGACCTCGCCGCAACGGGCTTTGCCAAATGCCACCAAGCAACGATTTTTACTCGGCACTACCGCAAGGAGCATTATTATCTAACTTCGCCGAAGCAATGATTTTCACCGAATACTACTAAAACGGCAAAATAAACCGCCGTTTTTTATTATACACCCAAAAGAAAATAAAATCAAATTTTTTATTAACGATTAAAAGGCGAACTACAAAACGTAGTCCGCCTATCCGATATCATAACTTATTTTTCAATCAGTCAGCATCTTTCTCTTCTTTCTTTGCAACAACCTCAACGTCGTCGTAGTAGCCGCAATTTTTGCATACTCTGTGAGCTTGTTTCAATTCATGGCACTGTTTGCACTCAACGAGCGTAGGAACAGTAGCCTTATAGTTGCTTGCAAATCTCTTTGCTCCTCTTTGCTTGGAAACTTTACCCTTTGGAACTGCCATCTTCGCACACCTCTCTTTTATAAATTACTTTTCACAATTACAACTTTTTACATTTAAGTTACAGCCGCAAATCGGGCACAGTCCTTTGCAGTCCTCTTTGCAATGAATTGCAAAAGGCATACTCTCTAAAACCGTTTCTTTAACCGCTTGCGTCAAATCTACCAAACCGCTTTTATACAAATAATCGTCTTCTTCGGGACTACTTTGCACAAAACGAATATTTAAAGGTTCAACCGTTTTATGCTCTGCCGGTTCGAGACATCTCGAACACTCCCCCGCGACGGTATATTCGACGTAACCGTCAATATAGACCTTTTTAGTCTCTATAGTAACAGTGCCGTATACTTTTACTCCGCCTTTAATGGACGCATTGGGTAAATCGACCAAGTTTTCGTCAAAAACCTTTTCGCACGAAAATTCGGAAACGAATTTGCCCGCTTTTGTCAGTTTGTTTATATCTATAACCATATGTAGCCTACAAATTATATCTTATTTTAAATATATTGTCAACTTTTTAAGGTACTAAAAGCCTATTTTTTCTTTGATTTTGTCTCTTAATTCGTTATCGTACACGCCTACAGGCAATTGAGCGCGATATCCGCCCAAATCGAACTCGTACGCGCTTACGTTCAACGCCCCGCGCAATTTGTCTTTCAAAGTGGTGACCGAGCACACTTTATCGCAAACCACGTAATAATCTTTCTTCCAGACGCTACCCGTACGGAACATCATAAATTTATCGCCCAAGGCGTAACCTCTGCCTTTTCTGTATAAAGCGTACACAACGCCTTCAAACAGCAGCGCGATTAAAAATATCGGGTTGTATAAAATCGCAAAACATATGCTGACAATACTTGCAACGAACATCAATTCAAAACAAACCGCGTCGCATTTTACACCCGACGGAACGAATTTCGCGTTTTCGTCGTCGCCGATAATAAGCGAGCGAATTTCTTTAGCCGTCTCTTTTTTTATCATAAAAGGCAAATAGTTTACTTCGTTTAAGCCTTTAGATTCGCTTTTTGTGATTATTTTTGCGGTAACGTAGCCCGTAAGCCTTGCAAATATACCCGCAGTTTCCGTAATACCTACAATTTGCGAAACGTCCGTACGGAACACCCTCGCTTCGGGGTTTTTGCATTTCATCACAACTTCACCGCCACCCACTTCGAGTTCGTAAGCGGCGTAGTGGTTGAATTTATACACATACACCAAGAGAATAAGTATTAAAGTCAACGCGTATATAACCGCAACCGAAATGAACAAAAACGCAACGGCTTTACCGTAAAACGCCGAATATTTTTTAAGTATACACAGTAACACCGGAACAGCAACGCAACAAATACCAAATATGTAAATAGTTGCGTCAACCATCCAGATAAACAATGTTTTAACTTTGTCTTTTACCGTCAAATGCAACGTTTTTTCTACCTTTTCAAGGTTGTCTTTTACCTTTGGGAGCAAACTTTTTACCTTTTCAAGGTCTTTTTTGTCAAGTTCAAAGTTAAACGACTCGCTTGCCGTCTCGATAATTACTCTCGAACCGCCAAAAAACAACACGTTGTTGACGACGTTTACGCATACGATATCTTTAAATTCTACTCTTTTTACTTTGTTGCCGAAAATTATTTTAAGACTGTCTTCGTCGATTTGCACGCAGTATTTTTTCGCGCCGGAAACGGTTATCGTTCCGAACAAAAGCGTCAAACCTATCGCCGCAAAACTGCCGAATACCCACTCTACGCCCGCGACTTCGGTAAGCGAACCGTCCATAAGCATCAGCACAAACAGCACCGAAACGACGCTTACGCATAAAATACCTGCAATTTTTCTTACTATACTTGTGATGCCGAGTGAAAATTTATTCATGATCGACTCCTTTCAAATGCTCGTTTACAAACTCGAGCAATTTGTCGTTTTCAAAGAGTTTGAAAACGTATTTTTGCGTCGAAGTAGTAATTTCGAGATTTGAAAATCTTTTTTTGTATACGCCGCCGGACTTGGTTATTTTGTAAGATAAAACGTTTTTCTTTGGTATCGTAAACGTTTTCATAATAGGATAACCGTAAACGAAACAAACGTTGTTTTCGTTGCCGCCGTAAGCGTGCTCGTCTTTCACCGTAACCGATTTCAATATGGTGAAGTATGCGATTAACACAACAAGCACCACGGCGAGCCACGTAAGCATGCTTTTAAATCCTTGATATTTTATCGCAAACAAAACAGCACCCGTGATGACAATTGCGGAAAACGCCAAAAACATGACGATATTCGTGACGAGTTGAGCCTTAAATGCGGCTTTCCCTCTGTTTTCTAACTTCATATTACCTCCCTTTCAAGAGATGAATTATTTTTTCCTTAATATTCGAGCAAGATTAAATCTTTTTTAATCCTTAAAGGCGTCTTTTTCTCTTATGACTTTATCATAATGGTTTTCTCTTACGCTGCTCGACTATTTTTTTCTACGATTATTTTTTCTTGCTGAGAGCCATCGTATCTCTTGCAATGACGAGTTCTTCGTTGGTGGGAATAACGAGAACTTTTACTTTGCCGTCTTTGCCCGTAATGTCCCTTATGCTACCGTTATTCTTTTCGTTGTTTTTATCTTTATCGATAGTAATACCCATAAATTCAAAACCTTCGACAACGCCCGCTCTGATTTCGGGGGTGTTTTCGCCGATACCCGCGGTAAATACTACGCAGTCCACTCCGCCCATCGCGGCAGCATATGCGCCGACGTATTTCTTGCACGAATAAGCGAATATATCAAGTGCGAGTTGAGCGCGATGGTTGCCCTCTGCCGCGGCTTTTTCCAAATCTCTAAAGTCGCTCGAAACTCCGCTTACACCCAAAACGCCGGACTTTTTGTTGCAAATTTTTAAAAGTTCTTCAAGACCGAGATTAAGTTTTTTGCCGAGATATTCCAAAATTGCGGGGTCTAAATCGCCCGTTCTCGTACCCATAGGCACGCCGCCCAACGGAGTGAAACTCATCGAAGTATCGAAACATTTTCCGTTTTTAACAGCGGAAATAGACGAACCGTTGCCGAGGTGGCACGTTACTACCTTAAAGTTGTTTACGTCTGCGCCGAGATATTTAGCCGCCTCTTCGGAAACGAAACGGTGGCTTGTGCCGTGCGCGCCGTAACGACGTACTTTATATTGAGTGTAATATTCATAAGGCAATCCGTAAATGTAAGCCTTTTCGGGCATCGTAGCGTGGAACGCCGTATCGAACGTGGCAACCATAGGTACGTCGGGCATAATTTCTCTGCACGCAAGCACGCCCGTGATATTTGCGGGTTGATGTAAAGGAGCAAGGTCTATATTGCTTTCGCACACCTTAAGAACTTCGTCGTCGATAAGTACCGAGCAATCGTAGTCGCCGCCGCTGTGAAGTATACGGTGACCCACCGCGTCGATTTCTTTCATACTCTTAATTGCGCCGTACTTTTCGTCTACAAGCATTTTAAGTACCAACTCGAGCGCGCATTTGTGGTCGGGCATGGGTTGCTTTACCACGACTTCTTCGCCGTTGACTTTTTGTTTTAAAAGCGAGCCCTCTATACCTATTCTTTCGCAAATACCCTTTGCAATAGCCTTTTCGGTCTGCATGTCGATAAGTTGATATTTAAGAGACGAACTTCCTGCATTGATTACTAAAACTTTCATTAATTTTCTCCTTGTAATTTTATTGATGTGCGAATTTACGCAATACGTATTGTGTAAAAGTGACAAAACGGCAAATATTTTTATATCGATGCCGCTTTGTCGTAAGAGCGATTTTATCTCCGTTTTTGCGCTTTTACTTTTCTATCGCGTGTGATTTTTAGTTGAATTTTCAGCCTAATATTAGTTTAATTATTTAGCCGCTTGCAATGCTGTAATTGCGACTGCGGCAACTATATCTTGAGTGTGGCAACCTCTCGACAAGTCGTTGATGGGTTTTGCAAGACCTTGGCAAAGAGGTCCTATCGCTTGGAAGCCGCCTAATCTTTCAACGAGTTTGTATCCGATATTGCCCGCGTCGAGGTCGGGGAAAATAAGCACGTTTGCGTGTCCCGCAACTTCGGAATTCGGTGCTTTTGATTTAGCGACCGAAGGAACGATGGAAGCGTCCAATTGAAGTTCGCCGTCTGCTTTTACGTCGGGGCAAATTTCGTGGAATTTAGCGACAGCCGCAACGACTTTGTCTACGTCGGCGTGCTTTGCGCTGCCCTTGCTGGAGTGAGACAAGAACGAAACTCTCGGCTCTAAACCCGCAATAGCCTTCGCGCTTTGAGCGGAAGAAGCGGCGATATAAGCAAGTTCTTCGGAAGTGGGGTTTTGGTTAAGTCCGCAATCGGCGAAAATAAGGCAACCGTCTTCACAGTATTGATTACCGCCCTCGGGAGCAACCATAAGGAAATATGCCGAAACTATCGGAGTGTTTTTATCCGTCTTTATTACTTGAAGTCCGGGTCTTAAAGTGTTTGCCGTCGAGTGGCACGCACCCGAAACCATACCGTCTACGTCGTCGCTTTTAAGCATGAGCGCGCCGTACATGGTGTAGTCCTTTTTAATCGCTTTTTCGGCGTCTTCAACCGTAGCGTATTCGGGAAGACCCGTCTTTTTGTTTATTTTACCTTGTCTCAAATTGAACAAAAGTTGAGCGTATTCGTTTGTCTTTGTATTCGTTTCGGGGTTAATCACCGTTACGCCCGTGAGGTCGATTTCGGGATTTTCCGCTTTAATCTTGTTTTCGTCGCCCAAAAGGGTGATTTTCGCGATGTTTTGTTGAGCGCACAAAGCCGCCGCTTCGACCACTCTTTTATCTTCGCTTTCGGGTAAAACTATGTTTTTGCCGAGCGATTTTGCCTTGTTGTAAATAGATTCCATTAAATTTGACATAATATATCTCCTTTTTTACCATAAAATCTTGTAAAAAAATTAAATTTGGGTTACACTATAAGTGTAAACGAATTTATAGACGGAACACACTTGCGGAAAGCCATATAGAACGCCACAAGGGAAACACGTTACCACTACGGAAAGTCATATATAAACCCCGCGCGAAAAATCCGTCGTTTAGTAATATTTAGTATTATATAATAATTTAAGTAATTTGTAAATAATAAACGAGCAATTAAGGAGTAAATTTTGAAAATTTGTGTCGCCGTATGCGAGTACAACCCCTTTCACAACGGGCATTTGTACCATTTGAATAAAATGAAAGAACTTACAGGGGCAGATTACGTCGCTATAATAATGAGCGGTAATTTTACCCAACGCGGCGAAATTGCCATACTCGATAAATACACTCGGGCAACGCACGCGATTTATGCGGGTGCGGACATCGTTTTTGAACTGCCCGCCGTGTTTGCAAGCGCAAGCGCAGAGCCGTTCGCCACGGGCGCGATAAAACTTCTTTCATCTTTAAACGGGCAAAAAACGCTGTGTTTCGGCTGTGAAAACGGCAACAAACAGACATTTTTATCCACAGCAAAAGTGTTGAACGACGAAAGCAAGGAGTTTAAAAAACTTTTAAAGGAAGAACTTGAAAACGGAGTTACTTTGGCAAAGGCGAAATCGACGGCTATCGAAAGAATGAACCTCGTCGATACCGACGCAACGCTTTTATCTTCTTCAAACAACATTTTAGGCATAGAATACACTCGGGCGATTTTGTCGCTTAAAAGCGATTTGGACGTTTTACCCTTACCGAGGACGGGCGCGGCGTTTAACGACGAAAAAATGTATTCCGATTTTTCTTCGGGCATGGCGATAAGAAAGGCTATCGAAAGCGGAAACAAACGCTTGCTCAAAAAAAATATGCCCTCTTACGTTTATAAATCTTTGCCCGACGATTTGCCCGACGGAAACGCCGTTCAACTGTACGCGCTTACCGTAAGCGAAACGAAAGATATTAAAAAAATAGGCGACTGCACCGAGGGGCTTGAAAACAGAATTAAGGCGTTTTTAAAAGAAAGCACGAGCGTGGACGAACTTGTCGCAAAACTCGTGACCAAACGCTACACCAAAACGAGACTTCAACGCATAATTTTAAACAATATGCTCGATATTCAAAAGTCTTTCGTAGACAAATGTTTGCGCTCCGACTTGTATTTAAAGGTGCTGGCGATAAACAAAAATTCGATTTCCCTTTTAAATAAACTGCAAGGCGAAAAGACCTATCCGTTTATCACGAGAAAAAGCGACGTGAAAAAACTTTCGTCCGTCGCCAAAGATTGTTTTGAAACGGACGTGAGGGCAAACGATATTTACTCGATTATATCTCACAAACCCACCAACGAATACGAAATGAAAATTATCGACACAAGCAAAAAAAATTGATTTAATATATAACAGTTTTAGCAGCATTTTTTAACACCGCTTTAATAGTGGTATTTATTGTTGCCTTGTCAACTCTTTTGCTTGCGATATGTTTACTATTTGCCGTATATAAATATTGCCGCTTACAGCGGTTTAACCTTTATTCTGTTACATATTTTCACATTATTAACGACATAAAAAGACCGTTTTACGCAATACGTATTGCGTAAAACGGTCTGATTTTTTTATTTTTCAACAACAAATTACTTTTTCACAGAGAACTTATACGAAGTTTTCGTGTGGTAAGTTTCACCCGCTTTAAGCACCGAAGTGGGATATTCGGGGCAGTTCACCGCATTGGGATAAGTTTGCGTTTCAAGACAGAACGCGCCTCTCTTGTTATAAAGTTTGCCACCCTTTCCCTTCACGCCGTCGAGGAAGTTACCCGTGTAAAGTTGCACGCCGGGGAGGTTTGTATAACATTCCATAAGTATACCCGTTTCTTCGCTGTACGCTTCGCCGAATTTAGTGAATTTGCCGTTTGTGTTTATGCAGAAATTGTGGTCGTAACCGCCGCAAATTTTAAGTTGCTCGTTGTCGGCGTAAATGTCTTTGCCGATTTTCTTCGCCTTTCTGAAATCGAACGGAGTGTTTTCAACCGCATAAAGTTTTCCTCTCGGAATAAGTCCGCTGTCAACGGGTGTGATATAGTCGGCGTCAAGCATAAGATAAGTGTCATACACTTCCGTTCCGCCGCCGTTCAAGTTGAAATAACAGTGGTTGGTGAGGTTGCAAAGCGTGTTTTTGTCGCTCTTTGCAAAGTATTCCAAAGTCAATTCTCCATCGTTTGAAAGAGTGTAAACGACCTTGACTTCAAGCGTACCGGGGTAATTCTCTTCTCCGTCGGGACTTGTTGTCTCGAAAATCAACTTATCTCCGTCAACAGTCGCCTTCCATATTTTTTTATCAAAACCTTTCATGCCGCCGTGAAGGTGGTTTGCTCCGTCGTTTAAAGCGAGTTGATAATTTTTTCCGTCGAGAGTGAATTTACCCTCGCCTATACGGTTGCCGCATCTGCCGATAAGCGCGCCGATGTATCCGCCGTTGATTTCGTAACCGTGTACGTCGTCATAACCGAGCGCAACGTCTACTATTTTACCCGTTTTGTCGGGAACTCTTATCGCGTTGATAGTTCCGCCGAGGTTCATTATATCGACCTCGACCCCGCCCGCGGAAAGCGTGTATTTTATCACTTCGTCGCCGTTTTGCGTTTTACCGAAAACTTGTTGCTTAATCATTGTTCTTGTCTCCTAATGTACTATTTAATACGTTTTTTTGTTTTATAATACTGCCGCCGCCCTCTTTAAGAAGTTTTAGCAGATGTTTTTCGTCTTTAATTTTTTCGTCAAATGCCATGCCTCCGAGATTTTCTTGCGCGCTCGAATGTAAATCCGAACCCGAAGTTTTTATAAGTCCGTAAGCGTCGGCAAGCGTATTCGCAAGCGAATTTTCGACTTCTTTTCTGTTGGCGTTGTAAACTTCCAACCCGTCGCAATATTCCGCGAAAAGTCGCACGTGGTCGATATATCCGTCCCGCCTATACGGGTGCGCTTGCACGGTAAGCCCGCCGTTTTCTTTTACAAAAAGAATACTCTCTTTCATGCTCATTTGCATGATTTCGGGGTGCTTTTCATACCATTCGGGCATTAAACCGTAAAACAACACGTCAGTGCCTTTATACGAAGACTCTACCCCGAAAAACACGCCGAGACCTATTTTTTCGCCCTCTTTTTTGCACTCGTAATAGCCTTTTGAATATTCCTCGATTTGCCTTTTCCAAGGAAGCGACCTATCCACACTTGAATTGCCGTTTAAAAAATGGTCAGTCACAAACACGCCCGTGTATCCGTTGTCTTTATATAATTTGACAAGCGTGGGCGCGTCTATCGAGGCGCATCTACTCACAATGGTCGTATGGCAATGTAATTCGTATTTATATTTCATTTTATCTCTCTAAATGTGTCTTATTTGCCGTTTTTACGCAATACGGTTGCTTTAAAGTTGGCTTTTTAAGTATTCGTCGATAGCCTCTGCGCTTCTTTCGCCGTAGACCATGGCGTTTATTACAGTCGACGCTCCGCACACGAAATCACCGCCGACAAACACGCCTTTTAATCCCGTAGAAAGGTCTTCGCCCACGTCGGGATAACCGTATTTATTGACTTTAAAACACTCGTCAAAACAGTTTGTATAAGCGTTTGCATCGCTGCCGATAGCCATAATCACGCAATCGACGTCGATAGTGAAATTGCTGTTTTCTATCACAACGGGTCTGCGTCTGCCGCTCGAATCTTCTGCGCCGAGTTGCATTTTCACGCACTCCGCTTTGTTTACTTTTCCGTTTGAATCGGCGTGCAATTTGACGGGGTTGGTTAAAAACAAAAATTTAATCCCCTCTTCTCTTGCGTTTTGCACCTCTTCTTTGCGGGCGGGCAATTCGTTTTCCGTTCGCCTATATATTATAGTCACGTCGCTCGTATGGCGTATCGCGGTGCGCGCGGCGTCAATTGCCACGTTTCCGCCGCCGACGACAACCACCTTATCTCCGCGTTTTACCATACCGCCCGAAGCGGCGTTTTTAAACAATTTAGCCTTATATAAATATTCGTTTGCCGAATACACGCCGAGCGAATTTTCGCCATCGATATTCATAAATTTAGGCTTGTTCGCGCCGATCGCGATATAAACTGCGGCATAACCGCCGTCGAGCAAATCTTTTATCGTAAAAGCCTTACCGACGACCGCATCGGTCTCTATTTCGATGCCTTTTTGTATTAGTCTGTCTTGCAAATCAAATATAATTTCGTTGGGCAAGCAAAACTCGGGTATGCCGTAATAAAGTATTCCGCCGATGCGTTCGGTCGCCTCGAATAAGGTCACTTTATATCCCTTTTCTGCCAACTTTACAGCACACGTTATGCCCGAAGGACCTCCGCCGACAACCGCCACTTTTTGTTTGTCGCGGCTTAATGCGGCTTCCTTTTTTATGTTTTTATTGTGGTAATCGGCGACAAACCTCTCCAACCTTCCGATAGCCAAAGGTTCGCCTTTTATCCCTCTTACACACTTTGCCTCGCACTGTTTTTCTTGCGGACAAACCCTTCCCGTAACCGCCGGCAACGGGTTTTTATCGCAAATTATTTGATACGCCTTTTCAAAATTGCCGCTCGCAACTTCCTTTATAAATTCGGGTATGCGATTGTGTATCGGGCAACCGTTTCTGCAAGGCGCGTTTTTACAATTTAAACAACGCGTTGCCTCGCTTTTAGCCTCTTCCTCGGTGTAGCCGAGGGCGACTTCGTTAAAGTTTTTTAATCTCACCTTTAACTCTTGCTTTTGCATTGACACGCGTTTATTTTCCATATTATTCCTTTTCTTGTTTACAACATTCGCCTGCTTTTTCGCATTTTGAACGTTTATTAAGTTCATCAAAATTTATTTCTTTCGCCAAAAAGCACGGACCGTCCACGCAAGCGTATTTAGTCTTATCGCCCGCGCTTAATCTACAGCCGCCGCACGTACCCATACCGTCGGTTATGACGCTATTGACGAATACGTATGCCGTGAAATTGACATCATTGCACACTTGAGCCATCTCTTCCATAAACGAATTTTTACCCGCAATAACCGCCACGTCGTTTGTCTTAAACAAATACGGCAACATCATTTTGCAGTCTTTTTGAGTGTATAATTCGTCGAAATAAGTTATGTAACGACTTAAATACGGCGTTGATGACGTGCATACGAAACAAACTTTTTTATCAAGGTGTTTGGCTTGTTTTGCCATTAAACCGCAACTTGCGATTCCGTTTTCGTCGCATATAAGAAGAAGTCTTTTGCCCGTAGGCATAAACTCCTTACCCAAAGGCGCGCGAACACCGAAAAGTTTGTCTCCCGTTTTTATTTCGGACAATTTTTCGTTTGTACTTTTTACAATGAAAAGCACGCTCGATTTAGACACGTTTACGTCGGCGATAGGAAGAGCAAAACTCTCGTCGCCCTCGTTGACCGTTATCAATGCGAATTGTCCGCTTTTTATCATGCCGACGTGCGGCATTTTTACTTGTATTGCTTTAAATTTATCCTCGCTTGTATCTACCGATATTACTTCAAACATAATTAAATTTTCCTATACAACACTTTTTTTATTATATCACAGCAATCAAAATTCGTCAATAGCCTTTTTGTCATACTGTAAAGATTTTTTATAAATCGCTTATAAATCGGAAAAAGTTTACGGAAGCGGGCGCAAGCGTAATATGCGTTTGTACTCGCAAATACATTCTTATATAAACCGAATCGAGATTGCCGTTTTATTCGACTTTAAAATTTTTTTAACGGAAAAGGCACGGCAAAATTCGCCGTGCCTACACCTAAATTATTTAAGTTTTTTACCAAACAAAGCAAGTACGCCGTTTAAAATGAAGATAACACCCGCGATTATGCAGATTATGTCACCCAAAGCAAACGGAGCGATGCAAAGTATAATACCGACTGCGATATTTACTAAAATACCGACAAGCGCGGCAGTATCTTTACGCTTATATTGGATATATTCCAACAAATCGATTACCGATTTGATGATGAGAAGTGCGCCGAAGATTATGATTACCCATTGAGTAATAGTAAATCCGAAAATAATTACGACCGCACCGATAGCGGCTTCGACTACACCTTTTGTAAGTTGCTTGTTAATTACGTCGATTACGCCGTAAACGATAAACAATGCGCCGATTATCGTGAAAAGAATTTTAAGCGAACCCATACGCATTGCACAAAGCAAAATACCGACGATAACGTATAACGCACACGTCAATATATTATTTTTGGTTAATTGCAATTTTGTAGATTTTTTCTTAGCCATTTTTTCTCCTACTATAAGCCCGCGCTTTTATACGCGCGCTTACCTTAATATAATATTATTTTTAATTAAATATGTTAATCGACATAGGCGATATTTAGCCGTATCGATTACACTCATAATACGCCTTAAAATATTTTAAACTGCCGTTACTGACAAAATTACAGCATACGTATGCGGCAAAATTGACAATAAATTGCAATTTATGTAGTGTTTGTAGGTTGAAAACGTAAAGTTAACTAATAAAAAAGTCGGGAAATTTCCCGACTTTTTTATTATGTTAAATAAATTAATTATTTAATGATTGTAGCAACGACACCCGAACCTACCGTTCTGCCGCCTTCACGAATAGCGAAACGGAGACCTTCTTCGATAGCGATAGGAGTGATAAGTTTAACGGTAATCGTTACGTGGTCGCCCGGCATTACCATTTCTACACCTTCGGGAAGAGTGATAGAACCTGTAACGTCAGTCGTTCTGAAATAGAATTGGGGACGATAGTTGTTGAAGAATGCAGTGTGTCTGCCGCCTTCTTCTTTAGTCAATACGTAAACTTGACCGCTGAATTCGGTGTGGGGATGAATGCTACCCGGTTTAGCGATAACTTGTCCTCTTTCGATGTCCTTTCTGTCAACACCTCTCAAAAGTGCGCCGACGTTGTCGCCTGCCATTGCTTCGTCAAGAGACTTTCTGAACATTTCAAGACCCGTGATAACCGTAGTGGTCGGCTTATCGTGCATACCAACGATTTCTGCGGGATCGCCAACGTGTGCAACACCTCTTTCTACTCTACCGGTTGCAACAGTACCACGACCGGAGATCGTGAATACGTCTTCTACAGGAAGAAGGAAGGGCTTGTCGTCCTCTCTTTGCGGAGTGGGAATGTAGTTGTCGATAGCGTCCATAAGTTCAAGAATGCATTGACATTCGGGAGCAGCAAGAATTTCTTCGTTAGATGCGCCGGAAGAAGCCTTTTCCAAAGCCTTCAATGCAGAACCTCTGATGATAGGAGTATCGTCGCCGGGGAAATCGTACTCGTTAAGAAGTTCTCTGATTTCCATTTCAACGAGATCCAAAAGTTCGGGATCGTCAACTTGATCGGTCTTGTTCATGAATACGATGATGTAAGGAACACCAACCTGACGAGCAAGAAGGATGTGTTCTCTCGTTTGCGGCATCGGACCGTCGGTAGATGCAACTACGAGGATTGCGCCGTCCATTTGAGCAGCACCGGTAATCATGTTCTTAACGTAGTCAGCGTGTCCCGGGCAGTCAACGTGCGCATAGTGTCTTTTATCTGTTTGGTACTCAACGTGAGCGGTATTAATTGTAATACCTCTTGCTTTTTCTTCCGGAGCCTTATCGATTTCGTCATATCTCATCTTCTGAGCGTCACCTTTACATGCCATAACCATAGTGATTGCTGCAGTAAGAGTAGTCTTGCCGTGGTCAACGTGTCCGATAGTACCAACGTTTACGTGTGGTTTACTTCTGTCAAATTTTGCCTTTGCCATAGTCTTTGTTTCCTCCAAAAATTTTTGTTTTTATTTTTTTATTTAATTGATTTATATATTAGTCGAATTAGTCTGCGTTTTTAGTCGCTCTTGATCCGATAATTTTTTCAGCAACGCTCTTGGGAACTTCGCTGTAGTGGTCGAATTGCATTGTGAATTGACCTCTGCCTTGAGTTCTAGAACGTAAGTCTGTTGCATAACCGAACATATCCGAAAGCGGAATCATTGCGTCGATTACCTTAGATCCGTTTCTGTCGTCAGTACCCGTGATGATACCTCTTCTCGACGAAACGTTACCCATAAGGTCGCCGAAGTAATCTTCGGGAGTAACGATTTCTACCTTCATGATAGGCTCTAATATAACGGGGTTTGCCCTCTTAACGCCGTCCTTAAACGCAAGCGAACCTGCAATCTTGAACGCCATTTCGGACGAGTCGACTTCGTGGTAACTACCGTCGTAAACGGTTGCTTTAAAGTCAACGACTTCATATCCCGCAAGGATACCGTTTTTAGACGCTTCTTCGATACCTTTTCTAACCGGTTCGATATATTCCTTAGGAATAGATCCACCGACGGTTTCGTCTTCGAATACAAATCCGCTACCCGGCTCTAACGGCTCGAATCTAACTTTACAGTGACCGTATTGACCTTTACCACCCGATTGTCTCTTGAACAAACCTTCCGCATCGACTGCGTTTTTGAAAGTTTCTCTGTAAGCAACTTGAGGAGCACCTACCGTCGCTTCTACCTTAAACTCTCTCAAAAGTCTGTCTACGATAATTTCAAGGTGCAACTCACCCATACCTGCGATGATAGTTTGTCCCGTTTCTTTATCTGTATAAGTCTTGAAAGTGGGGTCTTCTTCGGCAAGTTTGATAAGCGCAAGAGTCATCTTTTCTTGACCTGCCTTAGTCTTCGGCTCGATAGCAACTCTGATAACCGGTTCGGGGAATTCCATGTTCTCCAAAATGATGGGGTGATTTTCGTCGCACAACGTGTCGCCCGTAGTAGTTTCTTTAAGACCTACGATAGCGCAAATATCGCCGGCGTAAATCTCGTCGATTTCCTCTCTGTGGTTTGCGTGCATCATAAGAAGTCTGCCGACTCTTTCTTTCTTGCCCTTAGTGCTGTTGTACACGTAAGAACCCGATTGCAAAGTACCGGAATAAACTCTGAAGAATGCAAGTTTACCTACGAACGGGTCGGTTGCGATCTTGAATGCAAGACCTGCAAACGCTTCGTCGTCGGCTGTTCTTCTTTCTTCTTCTTCACCCTTTTCGTTGATACCCTTTACGTGGTCAACGTCAAGCGGGCTGGGAAGATAATCGATGATACCGTCGAGAAGGTGTTGAACTCCCTTGTTTCTATAGGACGAACCGCAGAAAACGGGCGTTGCCGCCATAGCGATGGTTGCCTTTCTCAAAGCGGTCTTGATTTCTTCGACGGTGAGTTCTTCACCGGCAAAATATTTCTCCATAAGCGCGTCGTCTTGCTCTGCGCAAACTTCGATTATTTGATTTCTATATTCTTCTACTTGATCTGCATATTCAGCGGGAATTGCCGTGGAATCTTCGGTTTTCCCGAGGTCGTCGAGATAAATATAAGCCTTTTTCTCAATGATATCGATGACGCCTTTAAACGAATCTTCTTTACCGATAGGCATAACTACCGGAACGGGATTTGCGTGCAATCTGTCTTTCATCATTTGGATTGCGCCGTAGTAGTTTGCACCGTTTATATCCATTTTATTGATATATGCGATTCTGGGAACTTTATATTTGTCTGCCTGTCTCCAAACTGTTTCGGATTGAGGCTCAACGCCGCCCTTTGCACAGAAAGTAGCAACCGCGCCGTCAAGTACACGAAGCGATCTTTCAACTTCAACGGTAAAGTCAACGTGTCCCGGAGTATCGATAAGGTTTATCCTGTTGCCCTTCCAGAAACAAGTCGTTGCCGCACTTGTAATAGTAATACCTCTTTCTTGCTCTTGAACCATCCAGTCCATAGTAGCAGCACCGTCGTGAACCTCACCGATTTTGTGAGTCTTTCCGGTGTAGAAGAGAATACGTTCGGAAGTGGTGGTTTTACCAGCGTCGATGTGCGCCATGATACCGATGTTTCTCGTATTTTTAAGTTCGCATTTTCTTGCCATTTGCTTGTATTTCTCCTTAAATTACCAACGGTAATGCGCGAAAGCCTTGTTGGCTTCTGCCATTCTGTGAGTATCTTCTTTCTTCTTCACAGCACCGCCCGTTCCGTTGTAAGCGTCCATAAGTTCGGCAGCGAGTTTATCGCACATAAGTCTGTCGCTTCTCTTTCTTGCGTTTGCAACAATCCAACGGATTGCAAGTGTCTGTCTTCTTTCGGGTCTGATTTCGATGGGAACTTGGTAGTTAGAACCGCCTACTCTTCTTGCTTTTACTTCAAGCAAGGGCATTACGTTTTCCATTGCCTTATTGAATATTTCCATTGCGTCGTGACCCAACTTTTCTTGCATTGTGTTGAAAGCATCATAAACTATGCTTTGCGCAATGCCTTTCTTTCCGTCCAACATAACTTGGTTGACAAGTTTTGTAACAACCTTGCTGTTATAGATAGGATCGGGTAATACGTCCCTTTTAGGAACGCCGCCTCTTCTTGGCATAAGTTTTGTCCTCCTTTTTGATTTTGTTTTTTTCTGAAAGGTAAGTACCCTTCAAGTACAGCTATCGCCCGAAGGCGAACCTTCTACCGCTTTCGCGATATACTGCCTACTTACAATCGGGTATTTTAAGAATTATTCCGATCGGTAGGTTTAATTTTCTAATTTATTCGTGAATTATTTAGGTCTCTTTGCGCCGTATTTGGATCTTGCTTGCTTACGTTTTGCAACGCCTGCAGTATCCAATGCGCCACGAATAATGTGGTATCTTACGCCGGGCAAATCTCTAACTCTTCCGCCACGAATAAGAACAGAACTGTGCTCTTGTAAATTGTGACCTTCGCCGGGGATATAAACGATACCTTCTTGCTTGTTTGTCAATCTTACTCTTGCAATCTTTCTCATTGCGGAGTTAGGCTTTTTCGGTGTAGTTGTAGTAACCGTAAGACATACTCCACGTCTTTGAGGACATTGAGTCAAAATCGGCGTTTTGCACTTTGCAACGCCCGTCTTTCTACCTTGCTTGATTAACTGGTTAATCGTTGGCATTTCTTAAACCTCCTTTTCAAATTTTCGGAATATTCTTAAAAACAGAACTTCTGCTTAAAGAAACTTATTTAAACGCCCGCAAACGCTTTTTTACTTTATAAAAAGTTTTATAAAAAACCCAAAAAGCCCTCTACGAGTCATATACTATTAAATTTTAACATCTTTTTTGTATTTCGTCAATCGTTTTTATGCTTTTATGAGTCAAATCAAGCAAAATATTAATGATTTTATTAAATTTTTGTCGATTTCTTTTTTATTTAAACGTATTTTGCGCCGTTTTTTACATTAAATAATGTTGTAATAATATTTGCTTGAACACTCGCTTGCGTTTAATGCCGATTTTTATTTGTATATCACGTGTATTTCGCTTATATTTTGCTTATACCGGTTTTATATCGGTCGGTTGTTTTTGTTCGCATTTGCGAAGCATATTTGATTATATTTACAAACGGTATTAGGCTGATATTATCCAATTGCATATGGCAATTATTTATATCGATATTTATAAAACTAAACACAACAGCCGCACACTCACTCAACCACACACAATTATATCCACAACAAGCAAACTCTCAACAACCACACAAACAAACATATACACAAATCATTTAACACTACACCAGACACTCCGCATAAATAATCACCATTACACAGTAAGCATTATAAACAACCGCCCCGAATAAACTACTCTACCAGCCACACAAATCCGCAACACACACAACAAACCCCACTCGCTACTCTACCATTACATACCACCACACATAATCCACTCCACTACTCAACTACACAAATTCGCCACACAAAAAAACAAATCTCACCCCACTAATCAACCATACACTCAACAACCCTACAACCACCAACATGCACAACAGTCACGCACCCCCTACACAAAGACCATCACATACAACAAGTCAACCTTACACACAACCACCAACACACTATTTTTTCCACCGCACAACAACCGCACAACCGCCATACAACTCCCATACATAAACAACAACCAGCCACAAACTACTCTATCTCCCAAATAAACACCGCCAACAGATCCGATAAACCACTCAAAAATCTACTGCTAATTTACCCTTAAAAAACGAAAAACGGCTTGCTTTGGGCAAACCGTTTTGTGTGAAATGGATAATTATTGTTGTTGATCGGTCGGCGTAACCGTTTGCGGAGAAAGACCTTTATAGTTCTTTATACCCGTACCTGCGGGGATAAGTTTACCTATAATTACGTTCTCTTTAAGACCGATAAGCGGGTCAACCTTGTTGTTGATCGCAGCGTCGGTAAGTACCCTTGCGGTCTCTTGGAACGAAGCCGCAGAAAGGAAACTTTCGGTTGCGAGCGCAGCCTTGGTGATACCCAAAAGCGACGGAATAACCGTTGCGGGCTTGCCGCCGTTTTGAATCGTCTTGAGGTTGATATCGTCAAGAGTGAGGATATCTACGTATTCGCCGGGGAGCAAATCGGTATCTCCGTTTTGAAGAACACGCACCTTGCGGAGCATTTGTCTAACGATGATTTCGATGTGCTTGTCGTTGATATCAACGCCTTGCGAACCGTAAACCTTTTGTACTTCTTGAATGATATAATCTTGAACGCCTCTTACGCCTTGCGTCTTCAAAATGTCTTGCGGATAAGCCGAACCGCCCGTGAGAATAAAGCCGGGTTCTACGTTGTCGCCGTCTTTAACTTTAAGTTCGAGACTGAACGGAATCATATAGTCCTTAATGCTTTCGCCGTTGTCTACTTTTACGTGTCTTACGCCGTTTTCTTCAACGACGGAAACTTTACCGCTGACTTCGCAGACGATCGCTTGTCCCTTGGGTTTTCTCGCTTCGAAAAGTTCTTCAACTCTCGGAAGACCTTGAGTAATATCTCCCGTAGACGCGATACCGCCCGTGTGGAACGTTCTCATTGTAAGTTGAGTACCGGGTTCGCCGATGGACTGAGCGGCGATGATACCTACCGCTTCACCCTTTTGAATGGGCAACATGTTACTCATGTTCATACCGTAGCACTTGCAGCATACGCCGTGCTTGGATTTACAAGAGAACACGCTTCTGATTCTTACTTTTTCAATGCCCGCAGCCTCGATAGCCTTTGCTTGCGCTTCGGTAAGCATATCGTCTTTATGAGCGATAACTTCGCCCGTTGCGGGATTTACTATATCGTCGAGAATATATCTTCCGATAATTCTGTCTTTAAGTTTTTCGATAGCCTCGCCCTTAGGTCCTTTTATAGACTCGACCCATCTGCCGATCGTGTCGCCGCAGTCGTCTTCTCTTACGATAACTTCGTGAGAAACGTCTACAAGTCTTCTCGTCAAATAACCGGAGTCGGCTGTTTTAAGTGCGGTATCCGCCATACCTTTACGACCGCCGTGAGACGATACGAAGTATTCGAGAACAGACAAACCTTCACGGAAGCACGAACGAACGGGCTCTTCGATTGTTTCACCTTGCGGGTTGGTCATAAGACCACGCATACCTGCAAGTTGCTTGATTTGGTCGATACTACCACGAGCACCCGAGTTTGCCATCATCCAGATGGGGTTGAACTTATCGAGCGTCTTTTTAAGAAGGTTTGTTACTCTGTCGGTGGTGTCCTTCCAAATATTTACGGTGTTTTGATATCTTTCTTTATCGGTAATGATACCGTCTTCGTAAAGTGCCCTTATGGCGTTTACTCTCTCTTGAGCGTTGTCGATTTCCTCTTTCTTCTTTTCGGGCACGTGCATATCGAAGACCGACGTAGTAATTGCGCCGATTGTAGAATACTTATAACCCAAAGATTTTACCTTGTCGAGGGCGTCCGCAGCGCAAGCCGAACCGTTGTATTTAAAGCATGCGTCTACGAGTTTTTTAAGTTCGGACTTGCCAACGAGAGTGTCTACCTTGTACTGCAATTCTTTGACGTTCATCAAAGGATTATTAAGTTCGTCTTGGGTATCGACCGTATCGGAAGTGAACGGATATTTTACGTCTTGAGGAACGTTGCTGTTGAAGATAATTCTACCGACGGTGGTTTTAATTCTACCCGTCTTTTCTTCGCCGTTTACAACCGCCGTTCTACGTACGTAAATTTCGTCTTGAATAGCGACTTGTTTGGTTTGATATGCAACCATAGCCTCGTCTTCACTCATGTAAATAGGAGCGGAATAAATCTCGGTTGCAACGTTGAATTCTTCGCCAGATTCCTCGTTTTTATGATAAAGTTGAGCCTTAACGACCCTTCCTCTGTCATCGTAAACGGTGTCGAGAGTTTTATATACTATTCCGTCTTCGGTGTTGGTGAATTTTTCGCCGTCGTACTCGAACTCGAGAAGTCTCGAACCCGTCATACCGTAGAAGAAATCAACTCTGTGTTTCTTGATAGTGAGGTAATAACAGCCGAGGACCATATCTTGTGTCGGGGACATAACGGGCTTACCGTCGGAAAGTTTTAAAATGTTGTTTGAAGCAAGCATCAAGAATCTCGCTTCCGCTTGAGCCTCTATGGAAAGGGGTACGTGCACTGCCATTTGGTCACCGTCGAAGTCGGCGTTGAACGCGCCGCAGACAAGCGGCGGAAGTTGAATCGCTCTACCTTCGATAAGTACCGGCTCGAATGCTTGAATAGAAAGTCTGTGAAGCGTAGGAGCACGGTTAAGTAAAACGGGGTGATCCTTGATTACGTCTTCGAGAATAGGCCAAACGTTGGGCTTCATTCTTTCGACCATACGCTTTGCGCTTTTAATATTGTGGCAAGTGCCGTCTTCAACGAGTCTCTTCATAACGAACGGCTTGAAAAGTTCGATAGCCATTTCTCTGGGAAGACCGCATTGATAAAGTTTAAGTTCAGGACCAACGACGATAACCGAACGACCCGAATAGTCGACACGTTTTCCGAGCAAGTTTTGACGGAAACGACCTTGTTTACCGCGGAGCATACCGGACAAAGATTTAAGTTCTCTGTTACCTGCGCCGAGTACCGCTTTACCCCTTCTGCCGTTATCGATAAGCGCGTCAACCGCTTCTTGAAGCATTCTCTTTTCGTTTCTTATAATAAGGTCGGGTGCGCCGAGTTCGATAAGTCTTCTTAAACGGTTGTTTCTGTTGATTACTCTTCTATACAAATCGTTTAAATCCGAAGTTGCGAATCTGCCGCCTTGAAGTTGTACCATGGGGCGGAGTTCGGGCGGAATTACGGGTACTACGTCGAGTATCATCCACTCGGGTCTTGCACCGCTCTTTCTAAACGCCTCTACTATTTCGGCGCGCTTTGCGGCTTTAGACCTTCTGGGACTCGAGTTGGACTCGTTGAGAATTTTCTTGAGGTCTGCGCTTTCTTTGTCGAGGTCGATAGCCATCAAAAGTTCTTTAATGGCTTCCGCACCCATGCCGACTTTAAACGAGTCTACACCGAAAGTATCGCATGCCTCTTGATATTCTCTTTCGTTTATTACTTGTTTGTACTCCAAACCCGTTTTGCCGGGGTCGAGTACGATATAGTTTGCAAAATACAATACTTGTTCGAGTTGCTTCGAGCCGATATCGAGCATAATGCCGATTCTCGACGGAGCACCTCTGAAATACCAAAGGTGAGAAACGGGAGCAGCAAGTTCGATATGTCCCATTCTCTCTCTTCTTACTTTTGAAAGAGTAACTTCAACGCCGCACTTGTCGCAGACGATGCCTTTATATCTTACTCTTTTATATTTTCCGCAGTGACATTCCCAGTCCTTGGTAGGTCCGAAAATTCTTTCGCAGAACAAACCGTCTCTCTCGGGTTTTTGAGTTCTGTAGTTGATTGTTTCGGGTTTAGTAACCTCACCCGACGACCAACTTCTGATTTTCTCGGGAGAAGCAACGCCTATTTGTATAGCATCGAAATTGTTAAGTTCAAACATAATTCAATAAACCTCCCTGAAAATTATTCGTCATCTTTGGTTTCGTTGCCGAAATCGTCAATATCGTCGAGATCGTCGAAATCATCAAACATATCGTCGGACTTAAAGTCGAAATTGTCGTCGTTATCGAAATCGTCGTCATCGACAAAGTTGAACGTATCGTCGTCATCGTCGGACTCGTCCTCTTTGACGTCGTCGTCACTCTTGAAGAGTTCGACTTCTTCGATATTTTCTCTTTCTTTAACGGGCGAACGCATATCGATTTCGTCGTTAAAGAGTTCTTTAAGCGGAAGTTCGTCGCCGCCCTCGGTAAGCACTTTCATATCGAGCGCAAGTGCTTGCAATTCTTTCAAAAGAACTTTAAACGATTCGGGAATACCCGGTTCGCTTATATCGTTGCCCTTTACGATAGACTCGTACGTCCTCGTTCTACCGACGACGTCGTCCGACTTAACCGTAAGAATTTCTTGCAAGATGTGAGCCGCGCCGTACGCTTCGAGTGCCCAAACTTCCATTTCACCGAATCTTTGACCGCCGAATTGCGCCTTGCCGCCGAGCGGTTGTTGCGTAACGAGCGAGTACGGACCTGTAGAACGCGCGTGAATCTTATCGTCTACAAGGTGGTGAAGTTTTATCATGTACATGTAACCTACGGTGACTCTGTTTTCAAACGGTTCGCCCGTTCTGCCGTCGTAAAGTTGAATCTTTCCGTCAACTTCGCCGTAAGGATTTACGAGATTATTTTCATACAACAACTCTTTAATGTCGGCTTCTTTCGCGCCGTCGAATACAGGCGTAGCGATCTTCCAACCGAGTTGTTTACATACGTAACCGAGGTGTACCTCGAGTACCTGTCCGATGTTCATACGAGAGGGAACGCCGAGCGGGTTTAACACGATTTGCAAAGGCGTACCGTCTGCAAGGAAAGGCATGTCTCTTTCGGGAAGAACTCTCGAAACGACACCCTTGTTTCCGTAACGTCCCGCCATCTTATCGCCGACGGAGATCTTTCTCTTTTGAGCGATATATACTCTGACGAGTTTCTTTACGCCGGGCGCAAGTTCGTCTTTATTTTCTTTAGTGAATATCTTTACGTCAACGATGATACCCGCTTCGCCGTGCGGAACACGCAAAGAAGTATCTCTAACTTCTCTCGACTTTTCACCGAAAATAGCCCTTAAAAGTCTCTCTTCGGGGGTGAGTTCTGTTTCGCCCTTGGGGCTAACCTTACCGACGAGGATATCTCCGCTTCTTACTTCCGCGCCGATACGGATAATACCGTTTTCGTCAAGGTCTTTCAAAGCGTCGTCGCCGACGTTGGGAATATCTCTCGTGATTTCTTCGTCGCCGAGTTTAGTATCTCTCGCTTCGGTTTCGTATTCTTCTATATGGATAGAAGAGAATACGTCGTTTTGAACGAGTTTTTCGGAAAGAAGTATTGCGTCCTCGTAGTTGTAACCTTCCCACGTCATGAAGCCGATGAGAATGTTTCTACCGAGCGAAAGTTCGCCGTCGCAAGTTGCAGGACCGTCCGCAATGACTTCGCCCTTCTTGATTTTATCACCGGTCGATACGATCGGTTTTTGGTTGAGACAAGTTCCTTGGTTGGAACGTTGGAATTTCTTTAAAATGTAAGTGCGTTCTACGCCGCCTTCTTCCTCGACGACCACTCTGTCGCCGCTGACGAATTTAACGGTGCAGTCTTCTTTTGCAACGCACATAACGCCCGAGTCTTGCGCGATCTTCGCCTCAATACCCGTTGCGATGATGGGACTTTCGGGTTTAAGAAGAGGAACTGCTTGACGCTGCATGTTAGAACCCATAAGCGCACGGTTGGTATCGCAGTTTTCAAGGAACGGGATAAGTGCGGTTGCAACCGAAACGAGTTGCTTGGGCGATATATCCATATAATCTATTTCGCTTGCGTCTCTCTTCGTGATTTCGTCTCTTACACGGCAAGATACTTGTTGGTTGACGAATTTGTTGTTTTCGTCGAGCGGCTCGTTTGCTTGAGCGACGATAAATTCGTCTTCTTCGTCCGCAGTAAGATAATGTATGTCTTCGTCCGCCATGGAAACGACGCCTGTGGGCTTTTTAACCTTTCTATATGCAGCCTCGATAAATCCGAATTCGTTTACTTTAGCAAAAGTGGAAAGCGAAGTGATAAGACCGATGTTTTGACCTTCGGGCGTTTCTACGGGGCACATTCTGCCGTAGTGAGTGTAGTGAACGTCTCTTACTTCAAACGTTGCTCTTTCTCTGTTAAGACCGCCGGGACCTAATGCGGAAAGTTTTCTCTTGTGAGTAAGTTCTGCAATGGGGTTGGTTTGGTCCATGAATTGAGAAAGTTGCGACGAACCGAAGAATTCTCTTATAGCCGAAGAAACGGGGCGAACGTTTATAAGTCCTTGCGCCGTAACTTCTTCGGGCTTTTGCGTGGACATTCTTTCCTTAATTACTCTTTCGAGTCTCGCAATACCGATTCTGAATTGGTTTTGCAACAACTCGCCCACCGAACGAACCCTTCTGTTGCCGAGGTGGTCGATGTTATCGACAGTGCCGATATTGTAATTTAAGTCAAGATTGATAGATACGGTTGCTACGATATCGTCAACCGTGATATGTTTATGGTTTAATTTTTCGATAAGCGGTTTTACCGTTTTTCTTTGCTCGGCATTGAGTTTTTCGGGCACGCCCGCGGCGATTATATCGTAAAACTCTACGCAAGCGGCAACGAATTTTCTTCTTTGCTCTCTTCTCTTTTCGGTATTCTTCTTATCTTCGGGCTTTTCGTCCGTGCCCGAGTCGCTTTCGCTAACGTAATAAAGCGAATTGATTTGGTCGCAATATACTTCCGCAGCCTGCTCGACTCCCACTTCTTTAGCGGTGTCGGCAACTTGCTTGGAAAATACGATTACGGGATAATATGCCGTTTCCAAAAGACCGAACGGTCTTGCGGGTACGCCCGTTACCGTAGTGAAGTCAACGGTGTTGTTACCGATGATTTTATGTTTTTCGCCAGACTCGGTTTTTGCGTAAAATTCGTTGATGCCGGCGTTTTGAATAGCCTTTGCTTGTTCTCTCGTAAGAACGTCGCCCGCTTTTGCCAAAACTTCGCCGTCGGCGGAAATAACGTCTTCATAAGCGGTGCAACCCGCGATTCTTACGCCGAGATTAAGTCTTTTATTATATTTGTATCTGCCGACTTTGGTTACGTCGTATCTTCTTGCGTCGAAGAAAAGGTTTTTAAGGTGTTGCTTTACGGCGTCTTCCGTGGGGATTTCACCCGGTCTCAACCTTCTATACAACTCGAAAAGACCTTCGCCTTCCGTTTTAGCGGTGTCTTTCTCGATAGTCTCTTTAATCATCGGGTCGTTGTCGAAAAGAGCGTTAAGTTGCTCGTCGCTGCCGAAGCCCAACGCACGCAAAAGCACCGTCGCGGTGAGTTTACGCGTTTTATCGACTTTTATCCAGAGTACACCTTGTCCGTCTTGCTCGTACTCGAGCCATGCGCCTCTATTGGGTATAACGGTAGTAGTATATACCTTTTTACCCGTTTTCGCGTCCATCTCGAATCCGTTGTAAACGCCCGGGCTTCTTACAAGTTGAGAGACTATAACTCTTTCCGCTCCGTTGATTATAAACGAACCGTTTTCGGTCATTTTCGGCAAGTCGCCCATGAATACTTCGGAATCGATAATGCTGTCGGTAACCTTGTTTACAAGTCTTACCTTAACTTTTAAGGGAACAGCGTAAGTAGCGTCCCTGTCTCTACATTCTTTTTCGTCGTATTTAGGCTTGTCGGAGAGACTGTGGTCCAGAAAGTATAATTCGTAATGGTCCGAAAAGTCCGTTATGGGAGAAAAATCTTCAAAGACTTCGCTGATACCCTCTTCGATAAAGGCGTCATAAGAATCTCTCTGAACTTCGATAAGATAAGGTATCTTATCGTCGCCCTTAATTTTAGAGAAAGTCTTTCTTGTAATTCTGCCAAACTTTACCTCTGGTAAATTTCTGCTCATTTAATGCACTCCTTTCTAAAATCGTAAAATGTCTTGATTTATTTCCAAAGTTGTTGTATAATCGTATTCGTTAATGCAACAATACGGCTTAAACACACGTTTTTACGCCGTTTTTACCCTTTAAAAATGCTTAAAACGGCATAATGGGTCTATTATGGAAATTATAGCATTGTATTATTATAATGTAAAGTGTCAATAAAGTCAACTTTTTTTGGCTTCATTTTTCATTTTTTTAAATAAAAGGCGGAATTTTTGTATGAGAATCGACAAATTTTTGAAAATATCGCGTATTTTAAAGCGCAGAACGGTCGCAAACGAGGCTTGTCGCGGCGGCAGAGTCTGCGTAAACGGCAAGGAAGTCAAGCCGTCGTACTCGCTTAAAGTGGGCGACGTGGTAGAACTCGGCTTCGGCACGGGAAAAATTAAATTTATCGTAAAAGACTTGAAAGAAACGGTGAAAAAATCCGAAGTAGAATCGCTGTACGAAATAATTGCGGAATAATTTGCTTTTCTTTTCGGCAGTTTCTTTAAAGTTTTTTAAGCGGCGGTTAATTAAATAACAAGCGGCTGATTTTATAATTGGCGACTAAACGGCGTGGCGAAAGCGAACAATTGCACTGTTTTAGCAATTGTTTTAGACTTAAAAACTCGCAAAATTGACGATTTTACGCAATACGTATTATGTAAAGAGGACAATATGAGCATTACGGCAATAATTACCGCGGCGGGAAACGGCACGCGCGCGGGCTTTAAAAACAATAAGGTTTTACAATTTTTACGCGGAGACAAAACGGTACTCGAGTGCGCCGTCGAGCCTTTTTTGCGTTGTAAAGATATCGACGAAATAATAATTACTTCGTCAAAAACGGACTATGAAACTATAAAAAAATTGTTTACTAATTGCGAAAAATCTATAAATATTGTCATCGGCGGAGAAACCCGTGCGGACTCGGTAAAAAACGCCGTAGCGGCGGCTAAATGCGAATACGTGCTTATTCACGACGGCGCGCGCCCATATTTGAGCGACGCTCTACTTAAAAAATGCGTGCATGCGCTTTTAAATTACGGCTCTTGTACCCCCGTCGTACCATGCACCGATACCGTGGCGGATATCGAAGAAGTAAATATAATTTCTTCGTTGAAACAAGGAAAAACGGACGGTCAAGCACAACAAAACTTTAAAGAAGAAAACGCTAAAAACAGTTATATAGTTTGCTCTTCTCGGCAAGGAAAAGCAAACGTTCAAACTCCGCAAGGCTTTAAAACGCAAAACTTGATTAAAGCGTTTTCTTTAAAGGGAAAAGACGAGATTTTCACTGACGAAACGGGGCTTTATTGCAAATATATCCAACCCGTTTACGCCGTAGACGGAGAAAAAGAAAACGTAAAACTCACTTATAAAGAGGACTTTTTACCCGAATTTAAGTGCGGAACAGGTTTCGATTTGCACAAACTTGTCGTCGGCAGAAAACTAATTTTAGGCGGCGTGGAAATTCCGCACGAGAAAGGCTTGCTGGGTCACAGCGACGCCGACGTGCTTACACACGCGATTATGGACGCGCTGCTCTCTTCATGCTCGCTCCGCGACATCGGCTATCATTTCAGCGACAAAGACGAAAAATATAAAGATATTTCAAGCATGATTTTGCTTGAAAAAGTAATGAAAATGATTAAAGATGCGGGTTATCGCCCCGTAAACGTAACCGCCGTGATCATGGCGCAACAACCCAAATTGTCACCCTATATTCAGTCGATTTCGCAAAGCCTTGCAAACGCGCTCGAACTACCCGTCGATAAAGTGGGCATAACGGCAACCACGCTTGAAGGAATAGGCATCGTCGGCAGAGAAGAAGGCATCGCCACGCAAGCATATTGCAGCGTTCAAAAGATAAAATAACCGCTTGCTTTTGTGTGTATATATCGTTCATTAATATGTTGTATAACGTAGTTTTTGCCGTTTTTACGCAATACGTACGCTGTAAACAAGTCATTATACCCAACTACCCACATTAAAAACAACTCTTCCACAAGGCAAATATCGTCACGGTGTTTTCACTGAATATAAACGAAGAATTTACAATCACGCCATTATGCCGTAATAATTACGCGCTATAATAAAATCAATAAAAAAACAACAACTATGCCACTCTCGGCATAGTAAAGGAGAAGACAATGAGAGAATTTGACAAACTTTGCAAAGAATTTGAAAATTTAGACGCACTTACTTATGGTGCTTTGCTTGCGGAAAAATCTTTAAAGATTATACCCGCGCTCGCAGCAATTACCGAAGACGGACTTACCGGCGTACAAATTTTTAACACGTTTATTCTCGGCGCAATGGCTGCCGACGGCAAACTTTCCGAAGAAGAATATTTGTTGTGCTACCCATTAATCAAAGCGTTTTTCGGCGACGAACTCACTTATGAAGATTGCGCCGCAGTATTTAAAAAACTTAAAAAGGACCACCGCGAACTTAAAAAGAGCGTAGACGAAATGGTTGACGTACTCGGTCTTGTTTCCGAAGATTTAAAGGACGATATCATTTTGGTTTGCCTTGCAATTTGCGCAATCGACGGCAAAGTTTCGCTCAGCGAAAAGGCTTGGATTAAAAAACTTATAAAATAATTACTTTAAAACAATTACACTTAATATTTAAGGGCAAAACGCTTTTTGCGGCGTTCTGCCCTTTTTATATGCGTTTTTATTAAAACGCTCACTTATTTTCAAACAAAAATTACTTATAAAACCACACAAACCTTTTTACACAAGATAAAAAACAATAAAAACGCATTTCATTGCTTTTTGAGCGAGTGACTGCAAAATTTATATTTGTTGTCTCTATATAAAAATATGCGGCTACCGCAATAGCGGTAGCCGCGCTTTTAATTTGTAAATTTATTATTTTAAGATTTAGTTTCTTCTATTCCGTCGGTCAACTCTTCAAAAGTTACGCCGAATATTTTAAGCATCTTTTTCACGTTGTATAAAGACGGCTCGTTTTTGTTGCACTCCCACTCGCTCACTCTTTGTTGCGCCGTCTCCATTTTTTCGGCAAAATCTTTCTGGCTTAAATTGTTGATTTTCCTAAAATACTTAATATTATCGCCCAATTTCATAACAATATAATACCCTAAATTTAGTGTATTATACTTGACTTACACTAATATTAGTGTTATTATATTGTCGTAACCTACGAGGCGACTATATTTTAAATTGCGTTTTATTTTTCAAAAGTATCTTTTATTCCTAAAAAATAATCAGCAGATACGTCAAATGCCGTTGCCATTTTCTTTAAAATGTCATAACTTGGTTTCGCTTTACCCTTCAACCATTCGCTTACTTGGCTTTGCTTTACGCCGATTTTGTTTGCAAATTCCGTCTGCGTCAAATTGTTTAATTTTAAAAATTCTTCTAATATTTCCGTAAATTCCATAATAATATTTTATAGAATTTTCTATTAAAATACTTGATTTATAGAATATTCTATATTAATATAAATATAGGTTGCACATTCGTTTAATAAATCATGAAAGTTATTTTCTCGAAAACGTTTTTATATAACGGTTTACAAACACACACAAAATCAAGACTCTTTTGTCGCCCGACAATTCAAAACAAAAATAAAAAACAGGCTGAAAAATCAGTCTGTTTTTTATTTAATTCGGCTAAATTGCCGTTTAAATTGATTTTTAAACCCTTATTTACCTTGAGAATAAAGGTGGCACGCAACGAAATGTCCGTTGCCGTAATCTTTAAATTCGGGTTCGACCTCAGCGCAAATATCCATACATTTGCTGCAACGAGTGTGGAATTTACACCCTTTAGGCGGGTTTGCGGGAGACGGAATATCTCCTTTTAAGATGATACGGTTCATCTTTACGTCCGGATCGGGGACGGGAACAGCCGACAAAAGAGCCTCGGTATACGGGTGCATCGGGTTGCTGAACAAATCTTTCTTGTCTGCAAATTCAACCATGTTGCCGAGATACATTACGCCGACTTGGTCGGAAATGTGTTCTACTACGGACAAATCGTGCGAAATAAACACGTATGCAAGGTTGTCTTGCTCTTGCAAGTCCTTGAAAAGGTTGATTATTTGCGCTTGAATAGACACGTCGAGCGCGGAAACGGGTTCGTCGCAAATTACAAGTTTTGGCTTAAGCGCAAGTGCCTTGGCAATGCAAATACGTTGTCTTTGACCACCCGAAAACTCGTGAGGATAACGACCGTAGAAATGGGGTTGAAGTCCACATTTTTCCATTATGCTCATTACGTATTCTTTATGTTCTTCCTTGGGTACGATTTTATGCACCCTAACCGCCTCGCCGATAATTTCACCGATAGGAAGTCTCGGCGACAACGACGAATACGGGTCTTGGAATATCATTTGAAACTCGGGACGAACCTTTCTGAGTGCTTCGCCTTTAAGGTTTGTAATATCCTTTCCGTTGAACAAAATTTGACCGCCGGTTACGTCGTAAAGACGCAAAATCGTTCTACCCATGGTGGTTTTTCCGCAACCGGATTCGCCTACTATACCCACGGTTTTGCCCGCGTCGAGGTTAAACGATACGCCGTCAACAGCCTTTAAAAATACTCTGTCTTGCTTTCTTAAAGGTTTGTTGATTTGGAAATATTTTTTTAAATCTTTTACTTCGAGCAAATGCTCGGGTTGAGAGGAAACGACGTTTTCGTCTTTAATTATATCACTCATTCTTCATTCCCTCCTCGTAAAGATAACAAGAGACGTAATGCGTATCCGAAACTTTAATCATCGGGGGATAATCGCCCTTGCATTTTTCGCACGCTTTATCGCATCTGTTTTTAAAATAACACGTTTTAGGCATATTTATCGGGTTGGGCACGTTGCCGGGGATATTGTAAAGTCTGCCCGTATCTCTGCCGACGACGGGTTTGCTCTTTTGCAAACCTACCGTATAGGGGTGCATCGGGTTTTTGAATATCTCTTCGACAGTACCTTTTTCAACAATTCTTCCCGCATACATTACCACTACGTAGTCAACCATTTCGGCAATAACGCCGAGGTCGTGAGTGATAAGCATGATGCTGCCGCTGATTTTCTTTTTAACTGCCCTTAAAAGGTCCAAAATTTGCGCTTGAATAGTAACGTCGAGCGCGGTCGTAGGTTCGTCCGCGATGATAAGACGGGGATTACAAATAAGCGACATTGCTATCATAACACGTTGACGCATACCACCGGAAAGTTCGTGCGGGTAAGACTTGTAAACGTGTTCCGCCATAGCGATACCTACAAGTTCGAGCATCTCGATACTTCTTTGCTTTGCCTCTTCTTTGCTTATTCCGTTGACGTGAAGAAGGCTGACCTCGTCAAGTTGATACCCGATTGTGAATACGGGGTTCAAACTCGTCATAGGCTCTTGGAATATCATCGAAATTTCTCTTCCTCTGATATGCGACATTTCGCTCATGGGGAGTTTTGCTATATCGAGCACTTCTTCGTGTTCTTCGTAAATGTTTTTATAACGAATTCTGCCGAATTTAGTCTTGGATTCTACCAAAACGGGCTTGCCGTCTTCACCCAAAACCACGTTGCCGTTTTCGTCTTTTTGTTGAACCATAATAGGCTCTTTACCGACGATTTTACGCACGTTGGAACGGAAACGAATACTTCCGCTGACGATTTGTCCCGAGGGGGCTTGAATAAGTCTCATTAAAGACATACTCGAAATACTTTTACCGCAGCCGCTTTCGCCGACTATGCCGACGGTAGAACCTTCGGGAACTTCAAAAGTAACGCCGTTTACAGCCTTAACCACGCCGTTGTCGGTGTAGAAATAAGTGTGTAAATCTTCAAATTCGACGATATTTTTGGGGTCTTTCATCTGCGTGACGTAATCGTCGCGAGTGTATTGAGCGTTTCTCTTTTGTAATTCTTTAATCGCCTTTGCGTTTTCCTTTGCGATGTTAGACGATTCTTCGGCAGATATATAATGTTTATTTTTTTCTTTAGCCATTTTTTATCTCCTCGATTTCGGGTCAAACGCATCACGAAGACCGTCGCCTACAAAGTTGAATGCAAGTACCGCAAGTACGATACAGATACCGGGGGCAATCCAGAGATTGGGATAAAGTCTCAATGCAACAGAGTTTGCCGCGGCGTTTATCATGTTACCCCACGTAGCGTAAATGGGCGGAATACCGATGCCGAGATATCCGAGCGTCGCTTCCGTCAAAATTATACCGCCGAGACCGAGCGTCATCGAAACGATAAGTTGAGGCATAACGTTGGGGATTAAGTGTCTTATAATTTTATGCGAAACGGGTAAGCCGCTGGCTTCCGCGCTGAGCATGAATTCTTGTTCTCTCAATGAAAGTATTTGTCCTCTTACGAGTCTTGCCGTGCCCGACCAACCTATTAGGGTCATTAGAGCCATCATTATGTACAGTTTTTCAGGACCGTCATAACCTCTCGCTTCCAAAGCAACGCCCAAAATCATAAGTATGGGGAAGGACGGAATACAGTTGAAAATATCGACTATTCTCATGACGAGTTGGTCTACC
The DNA here is from genome assembly GCA_934249265.1 of uncultured Clostridia bacterium. Taxonomy (GTDB): domain Bacteria; phylum Bacillota; class Clostridia; order Christensenellales; family Borkfalkiaceae; genus CAKQKQ01. The sequence goes on from CAKQKQ010000003.1 coordinate 35,773, forward strand.
CAACCGCCGAAATACCCCGCCAGACCGCCGAACAGTATACCTATTAAAGTCTGCAGTATAACTACGACGAAACCTATAGTAAGCGAAACTCTTCCGCCGTACATAAGTCTTGTAAATACGTCGAAGCCTTTATCGTCTGTACCGAGCCAATGCTCGAAAGACGGTTTTAAATAGTTTGTAGGTTGAGTGTAAGTTACTACGTAAATCGTATATTCTTCTCCGTCGATAGTGACTACTTGTTCTCTCACCGTTTCTACAAGCACGGGCTTTGAGTAGTCTTGGCTTTGTTCGGGCCAAATAAACGGCAAAAACTTAAGCGTAGGTCCTAAAAACGAAAGAACGAATAAAGTAATCAATATAATCAAGCCTGTCATAGAAAGTTTCGAGCGGAAAAACCTCTTCAAAACCATTCTTGACGGACTCAACGTCCTCGCCGTAACTTCTTCTATGCTTACTTCTTCTTCGATTTCCGCACTATCTTGCGCGTTTTCGAGTAAAGTATCGACAACGGGTTCTTGATTTATTTCGTTGTTATTTTCTTTTTCGATGTCCATCATTCACCTCACCCGCTGATTTTTACTCTCGGGTCAACCACAGCGTACATAAGGTCGCTTAAAAGTGTACCCAAAACCGTAAGAACAGCCATAAACATATTGTATCCCATTATAAACGGTATATCTTTTGCAACGAGCGCGTCGTAAGCGTATTTACCGATACCTGGTATAGAGAATACCGTTTCGGTAATCATTGCGCCGCTGAACAAACTCGGTAAAATACCCGCAAACATCGTTACAAGCGGAATCATCGTGTTTTTAAACGCGTGCTTGTATACGACTGTATGCTCGCTTAAACCTTTCGCCCTTGCAGTTCTGATATAATCGGCGTTTAATACTTCCAAAGTGTTCGTTCTCGTGTATCTCATAAGTCCGCCTATAGACAACAATACAAGTACCGTCATAGGAAGCACCAAGTGCCATGCCGCGTCGATAAACCTTGTCCAAGCCGACGCCGTGACCGGCAACGAACTATTCAAGCCCGTCGATGGGAATATTTGAAGTTTAACCGCAAACAAACGAATGAAAAGGTTTGCCGCAAAGAACGTGGGCAAAGATATACCTATCATCGCGAGAATCGTAACGGTATAGTCAACCACGCCGTATTGGTGCGTAGCGGCTTTTATTCCGAGCGGAATTGCGATCAAGAATTGCAAAATAGTGGCAACGAAAGAAATAATGAACGAAATACCCATTCTTTCTTTAATAACTTGCGCAACGGGTTTGTTGTACTTAAACGAAAGACCGAGGTCGCCTTTAAGCATATTGCCGAGCCACTTGAAATAACTTTTGAAAATCGCGCCCGCTTTATCCCAACCTGAAGCAACCGAATAATTCATTTTAAACGTGCTTTCTTTTCCGTTAGGAGTAAATTTAAGGTTTCCGTCGGCGTCTTTTTCGATTTGGTCGGTACTGCCGCTTCTTACAAACTCGCCAAAACGCACCGTTATGGTTTCGTCGGGATTTACGGTGTACATACCCTCTTCTTCAAGCACCAACTTATCCACGATAACGACTATCGTATTATTAGAAGACTCGGAAGACGACTCGCTGTCGTCGCTCGAATTAACGACTTCTTGAGAACTGCTTTCTACTCTGTATATTTCATATACGCCGTTGTCTCTTAAATAAAGTCTGTGGGTCTTCTTTTTAATTGTCTTTTCGTATTGACCTACGTACCACTCTTGAAGAGCGTCGGATTTGTCTTTATCGGTTGTCGTAGGAGAATCGAGGATTAATTTAACGTGCTCGCGAACCAAAGTTTTTGCGTTTTTGGTAAAACCGTAATTCGCAAACTTGCTCTCTCCGCTTACTTTTACGGTAATGTATGCCTCGGGCATAGCGAGTCCGTAAATCTCTTTAATTCTGTCTACTTCGTCTTGAGTGATCGTGCCTTGACTTAATGCCGAAGAATATTTATCGTCGACAAAGTCGGTGGGCATTACCCTCGTGAGACCGAAAATGATTATCGATACGCCGAGAAGTATTATCACAGACAACAGAAGACGTTTTATTATGTATTTTAACGTTTTCACTTTTTTACCTACCTTTATTCGGCAAAAAGGCGGACAATATCCGCCGTTTTGCCTATACGGTTAATTTTGTATCGTTTATGCTTTCGTTTGATTTATCACAAATAACTGAGTTCCCAAATACGGCTCATAAGTCCGTTGTACGAAGAAAGTTTTTCCTTGGGAGTCATGCTCTTTCTGTCGAGAAGCGTCTTGTTGTACGCCGTCATGTCTTGTCTTTGGTATGTGGGAAGTTCTACTGCCAATTCCATTATAAGGTCAAGTGCTTCGCCGTAAATTTCCGTTCTTGTTGCGGTATCGGTATATTGTCTGCCTTCGTCGATAAGGTCGCTAAGGCTGCTGCCGTTTAAGCCCTTACCCATTATAATGTTGTACTCGAACGCATATAATCTTTGGTTTGCCTTGATTTGCGGATAACCCCAGTTGTTTACCGAAGTTGCCTTTGAATCTTTGTGGTATACTTGGTACATATCGGGGTCGATCGTAGAAGACCAAGCAGCCGCCCAAACGGTAAGTTTACCCGTGGACAAATCGGAAAGTGCTTGAGAAGAAGTAACTACGCTTACCTTAAAGCCGTGAGCGTTAAGGATTCTTGCAGCGTTTACGAACATTGCGTATGCGGGGTGGTCGTTAGACGCGCCTGCGATAGTGAACTTATAGTCACATTCGTATTCTCTTCCGTCAGCAAGTTTCTTGCTGTAAATGCCTTTTGAATTCTTTGTATAACCGTTGTTTTCCAAAAGTTCTTCTATTTCTACGCCGGTTGAATCGTATTCGTAAGAAAGTTCGTGAGAATTTCCGTCTTTATCGGTATATTTGGTTTTATAAGTTGTTGCAGTATCGGGATAAGCCCAACTTGCTTTCGACATGGGTCTGTAAATTTGCGAAGCCATATCGCCGTAATAGTTGGTAATAGTCATTCCCGTATTCATCGCCTTGATGATAGCACGACGAACCGTAACGTCGGGAATATATCTCGGGTTGAGACCGACGTAACCGTAACCTGATGTCATAACCGTTTCGTAACCGAGTTTTTTATTTTGTTTTACAAGCGTCAAAGTATCGGGAGTTGCGTTGGGGTCGCCCACGTCGATATCGCCGCTGTCCAAAGCGTTTATCATTTGGTCTGTGTCAACTACTTGATAACGCAAATATTTGATTTTAGCGTTTTGAAGTCCCGAACCAACTGTGTAGAAATAAGGATTTCTTTCGTAGAATACTTTAGAACCGTTGAAGAAGTCAGAACCGTTGGTAGCAACGCCGCCCGTTTCTTTAGAAGCCATATAAACGCCCGCGCCGAGAGGAAGGCTTACTTTTGCCTTGATTACTTCGTCAAAGAACTCGGTGCTGTTGAATTTGAATCCGAATTCGCCCGTTTCTGCATTGAACGAATTGATATAGTCTTTACCGTCATAACTGTAAGAAGAATAATAATGCATAGGAGCGACAGTGAACGAGAAGTTCCAAATAGCCTTCGGGTCAACGTCGTTGATTTTTATGTTGAGTACGTCGTGACTTTCGCCTAAAGCCTTACCCGAGAAATCGGTGGTTGTAGTAGAAGTGGTTATACCCGAAATCGTAGGAACTTTCTTTTCGCCCGAACCGATAGCAGCCTCTTTTGCTTGAGCGATAAATCTGTTGAGGATCGTATCGGAAGTTGCGGAATAGTTGAGGATAAGCGAGAATTGGTTTGCTTGAGTAGCCGCAATAGTTGCGTCGATATTCGCAGCGTCGAAAGCGGATTCAAGGTATTTACCGGTATTTAAATCAACCGCCTTGGGGAAATAACCTACGTATGCGGAGTTAATTGCCCAAGTCTTGATGTTTTCGTCGGTTTTGCTCCAACCGTATTCGGTAAATTCTTCATCCATGATTCCTTCATATTCCGTAATTACGGCAGGATCAACTTTAAGTTTACCTTCTGAGTCTTTAATATATTTACCCGTTGCGTCCTTTTGGAAGAAATCTACGCCGGCAGCGGTATAAAGATATACTTGCCATTTAGCCGTAAAGCCGAGGTCTTGATAAGACACAAGTTCGGTCGAGTTCCAATCGGATTCGAGTTCGCTTCTGAATTCTTTTGCGATGGTAGCGAAATCTGCTTTGTATTCTGCTATTTCGCTAGCACTAAAATCGTCCTTGCTGGGTTTTGTTTCGCCTACAGCCGGATTATATATACCGAATGCTTGCATAAACGTTTCGATTTTAGTGATTTTTTGCATTGCAGTGCTTCTGAAACTGTCTTCAAATGCAGAAGAGTCAACCGCGTTGGGGTTTTGTTGACGATACTCTTGAAGTCCCACGATGTCCGTAGAATAAATAGTGGACGAACCCGTATATGCGGGGTCGAGGAACAAATAAAGGTTGAAAAGTACGTCCTTTATAGTAAGCGGTTCGCCATCGGAAAATTTGATGCCGTTTTTAATGATAAAACTGTAATCTGTGTATGTCTTTCCGCCTACAGTAGAAGTAGTGGACTTCCAATCTTTTACAACTACAGGTTCGTTATCTCCGCAAACAACGTTGCCCTTTTCATCAGAACTCAACATTGAAATTTGAGTCATGCTGACAATTGACGAGTCATATGCCGAAGTAGAGAAATACGGGTTGAATACGCCGTCGGGGTTACCCGTGCTCATAGTAAGCGGTCTTGTTTCGTTGTTTTTGTTTGCATTAGAGCCGCCGTTGTTGTTGTTTTTGCCGCAACCGTTACAAGCCGTCGCAAAAAACATTACCGTGCAAAGCATTATGCAACTTATTGCCGTCATAAATCTTTTTTTCGATTTCATCTCTGTCTCTCCTTTTTATATATATTTGCTTAAATTTTACCTTTTTTAACCTTGCGTTTCAGTACCCGAAGACGTTGTAAATCCGTCGATAACGGTCAATTGCGCTTCGTCGAAAATCGTGCTTGAAATGCCAGCGTTGTCTTTTACGTAATAATTAGACAACTCTACCATTACAGAGCCGCTACCCTCGAGAGTACAATTTCTAAACGCGACGTTTTCTATTTTTGCGCCCGCTGCGATTAAGTTTGCGAAAAGCGCGACTTCATCGGTAGGAAGCGAAACGCCCGATATCGTCTTGATAGAAACTTTCAAGTTTTCAAACGTGACGTCTTTGATTTCGGCTTTTTCTCCGATAGTTTTAAACAAAGAATATGCGTAATTTTCGCTACCGCTTCTAACCTTCATTTCTATATTCATATTTTTGAAAACACAACCGTTTCCATAGAATTTAGAATTTATATCGTTTCCGAAGAAGGTCGTTTTATAAATGTCTACAAATTTAACGTCCGTAAAGTCAAGTTCTTCCGCAACGACGTAAATGTTTTGCGTTATGTTTCCGACCAACAAACTCTTAAAGTCTTCTGCGGTTTCAATGAGTACCCATTCGCCCTCGATAAACTTTGCATAACACTTTGCGTCTTCTTCCGTGTAAGTATACGGGAAAGTAAACTTTTCGGTGTAAGTATCGTCGGTGTAATAATCGATGAAAGTATAGCCTTCTTTCGAGGGAATTTCACTCTTTCTCGTGGGTTTTTTAAGCAACGTGCCCGGCGCGCCGTTAAATACCTTGTCATTTTCACCGTCAACGACTATCGTAAACGTGATGTTTTTGCGGAAGTTTGCGTACAACGTGATGTCAGAAGTTACGACGTCGTTTTTAAAGTCCCATTTTCTATCAACTTGCACTCTGCCGTTTTCATCTTTTATGGGCGTGCCGTTTTCGTCGAGTTTCGCAGTGTACCAACCGTCGTTGAAATAACCGGCAATTAAACCCTCTTCAAAGATTTCTTTTCCGAAATACCCGGGTTCGACTATTTTAGAATTTTTGTTTACGCCGAGATATTGCGTTTTGACGTTCGTTTCGCCGAGTCCGCTTACGTTGTAATCGAAAGTAACGAGGTAGTCATATCTCCTTTTAGAAGACGTATTGCCGCAACCCGTCAAAAACAATGCGGTTGCCGCGCAAAACGCTACAGTGAATATAACTAATAAAATTTTTTTCGTTTTCATAGTTTTATAAACCTTTCGTTTAAATTTGCCGCCGATATTCGGCGGAATTGTGTGATTTTGCCGCTTTTTATTGCGGCGTTATGTGTTTTCCGCTTTTAGCGGTTTTTACTTTTACCGCTTTTTACAGCGGCGTTCCGTATTTCTCGCTTTTTATTGCGGAATATGTACTATTTTGCAAACGATATTTGCAAAAATTTTAGTCCGTTTTAATTTTGTATGCTTTAATATCTGTTTTAATCTTTAATGCAATAATTTTTTAATGCGTCAAGCATTAGTCCCTTATCGATTTTTAATTAAGTCGCCGTCTATCCGTTTTTTACCGCTTTCGTCGTTTTTTATGCAATTTTCGCCCATTTTTTCAAACTTTTAATTCGGCTTTTAGCATTATTTTAACGACTGAATTTTTTCTTTGTTTAGCGGCAATATTTTTACGTTTTAATTTCAGCGACTGCGTTTTTGCGATTTAATAAATTTTAACGTTTTTTAATCAAATTTAATAGGTAAATTTTATTCTCCCCTCCCCTAAAAAAGAGGGGAGAATAAGTTGATTTTAACGATTATTCGTTTGATTTTTTACCTTTTTTGTTTTTTAACAAAACTACCGCTACAGCCGCCGCAGCAAGCACGCAAGCAACTGCGATAAGCGTACCTACAAGCGCGCCGTTGCAACCCTTGTTATCGGGAGTAACAACGCTGTCGCTGCCGTTACTGTCGGACGAAGAATCGCCTTGCGATTTCGCTTTTACTTGAATCAACAACTCGAGTTGTTTACCGCCGTAAGAAATCGTTACTTTTTCGTCGTTTACGGTAAGCGCACCCGATTTATCCAATACGTAATCGTCTTTGCTCAAAACAATGGACGAACCGTCTTCGAATACAGCCGTGATTATCATATCTTTCGGGTCGAACTTGTCGCCTTCGGTGTATCTCGTTTCGTAAGAGCCGCTTCTTTCAAGTCTGTCAACGTTTACGGGTTGACCGAGGTCTGCCTTTAAGTCTCTTACCGCTTTTTCGGAAGCGAGAAGTCTTGAATATTCGGTGACGAGCGCACGTTGATTTGCGTCGGTAATTTCGTTGTACGCCTTTCTTGCAACAGACAATTCAGCCGATATTTGCTCAAGTTTTGTGAGTTTTTCTTCGGTAGTGGAAAGTCCGTTTATTTCGGTGTTGATTTCGTCTGCCGAGGAAACGCCTGCGATTTTATCGATTGCGTCTTGCGTTGTGCGGTCTGCCGTATAATTGGAAAGCGTAGTGTTTTCTTCGCTGAAGTAAGCAAGCCAGATAGGCGTCGAATAGCCTTGTCCGTTTTCGGGACGAGTGAGTCTGTGCTTGAATTCGGGCATTACGTAATCTTTGTATTGATCTACGTTAGAACCCGCTTCTTCAAGTCTCTTAAGGTACGAGAAGTAATTATCTCTTTCCAACACAAGTCCCGCAAAATCGCCGAAGTTTGCGTAATATATCGTGCTTTCAAATCCGAGAATGGGTGAGAACACGTAAGCGATAGTATTCGCCAAATCGCCCAAGTAAGTCATATCGAGCATCATGCACAACGACTCGAGAATAGGTGCTTCAACTGCGTTGAATACGTAATCTTCAATAGCCGCGCCGTAGAATGCGAACGAACCTATTGCTTTAAGCGTCTTGGGGAACGTTACCTTTTTAAGGTGTTTGTCTTGATAGAACGCGTTGTCTGCGATACGAACAGTGCCGTCGAGTACGACGTATTCTTCGGCGGTGTTGCCCGCAGGATATTGAACGAGAACGTATCCGTCCGCTACTCTTGCGTACAATGCGCCTCTTTCGTCGGCAAAGAACGCCGCGTTTGTGCTTTCAACGTCGAACTTAGTGAGATTTGTAAGGTTTTGGAACGCGCCGTTCATTATGCGGAGCGTCTTTTTACCCTTAATCTCTTCGGGATCGCCGTTTGTGTTGATTTCAGTCCAACTTTCGTCGTAAGTGTAAGACGAAAGCGACGAAGGAATAGTCAACGATTTAATTTTTGTATTTGCAAATGCGAAACTGTCTACTACTTCAAGGCTGTTTACAACCAAAGTCTCGATGCCGCTGTTTTGGAACGCGCTTACGCCGACTTCTTTCAACGAAGGCATTTCGGCAACTTTGAGCGCAGTGGTGTTTGCAAACGCAGCCGCGCCGATCGTTTCTACCGAAGTAAGGTCGAGACCCGTGAGCGAAGAACAATTGTAGAACGCTTGCTCGCCAACAGTCTTTACTCCGCTTAAATTCAACGTAGTAAGTTTACTTCTTCCGTAGAACGCGCTTGCGCCTATCTTCTCTACAGTGTTGGGAATAACCACTTCTGTAAGGCTGTCGTATTCGGACCTAAGCGCAGTAATAAATGCTCTTGCACCGATTACCGTAGTACCCTCTGCAAACGTAACTTTGCTGAGTTTAGTTAAACCGTAAGGATAATAAGTGCCGTTGTTTACAACCATTGTTTCAACGAAGACTAAATCGCCCATTTCGGTGATCGCGCCGAGGTCGGCTTGAACAAGCGACGACATACCCCAGAACGCTCCGTCTTTAAGCGTAGTAGTATTTTTTGCGGTTATTTTGGAAATTCCCGTACCCGAGAACGCCTCAGTTCCGATTATTTGTACGTTTGTCAATTTTATGCTTCTTACTGCCGAGCAACCCAAGAACGCGCCGTCACCGATTTCGGTTACCGTTTCGGGAAGGACTATTTGAGAAAGCATATTGCAGTTTTCAAAAGCATAATCGCCAACCGTAGTCAATTGAGCGTTAGTATCAAAAGTTACGGAGGAAAGTTGAGTTGCGTTTGCAAACATACCTTCCGAAATTGCGGTCAATGCGGCGGGGATCGTTACCGTTCTTAAACCCGTTCCCGCAAACGCATACGCGCCGATTTCTTCATAACGACTCAAATCTATAGTAGTTAAATTAGTGTTGCCGGCAAACGCGCTTGCGCCTACCTTCGTTACGCTGTCGGGAATTGTGTAACCCGTAGCGAGTACCGGTACGAATAATACCGTGGTTTTTTCTTTATCGTAAAGCACGCCGTCAACCGATGCGTAATTTTCATTGCCTTCGGCTACTTCTATTTCGGCAAGCGAAGTACAACCTTCAAACGGAAGAATTATATCGCCTTGCAAATTCGTGCCTTGACCGAACGTAACTTTTGTAAGACTTGTACAGCCGTCGAACGCATTTTCGCCGAGAGTGTATGTTCCGTCGGGAAGAGTGATTTGCGTAAGGGACGAACATCCGCTAAACGCTTGCGCTCCGATATAGTCTACACTGCCCTCAAACGTAACCGTTTTAAGGTTTGCACAACCGTAGAACGCGCCATCGGGAACTTTAGAAGCCTTGATAACGATGCTTTCAAGCGAAGTACAATTTGCGAACATGCTCACGCCGAGGTTTGTATCGCTCGACATAGTTACTTGAGTGAGGCTCGTACAGCCCGCAAACAAGTTGCTTTGCGCTATTCTGAGACCCGAAATGTCGAGATTTACAAGCGAAGTACAATTTTCAAAAGCATTGTTGAACGCGCCCGTAAGTCTTTCGGGATTTGTTATTGTAGTAAGTGAAGTACAATTTGCGAACGCCGACCTACCTACAGTCAACGTACCCGTAGTGGGATTACCGTCGTCATCGTCGTCGTTACGCTTATTTTCAAACTTGCCGAGGTCTATTTCTTTAAGACTCGTACAACCGTTGAACGCATTTGGCATTATCGCCACGCATGACGAAGGAATGTAAATGTATTCGAGGTTTGTACAACCGGAGAACGCGTTTTCGGGGATTTCAGTGAGCGTCTTGGGAAGAATAATTCTCTTTACCGTAGTATTGTCTTTGAAACAATCGGAATTAAGATACATTACGTTTAATTCTTCGGGGATTTCGCACACTTCGCCGCCGTAATAATTATAAAGTGTATAACTTCTTACGTCGAAATCGGAAACAACCGTAACGTAAATACTCGGGTGCAAGTTGGTGTTGTGTTTTGCCGTAGCGGTGATAAACGCGCTGCCTTGCTTGTGCGTAGTGATTACGCCGTCTTGGTCAACGCTTACTACGTCAGCATTACTTGTAGACCAAGTCAACTCGAGACCTTGGTAATACCACGGGTCTTTTTCTATTTCGAGTTGAAGTTGCATGCTGTTGCGGAGTTTAAGCGTGCCGTTTACCTCTTGAACGTATCTATCGCCGTTTAAAACGGGTTTAAATGAGAACGTTTGAAGTATCGGCTCGGCTTTCGCTTCGCCCGAAACGCTTACTCTTACTTGAGCGAGCGTCCTTCCGTTTGCGGAAAGCGTGAGTAACACTCGTCTCGTCTCCGCCAACGCGAAAATCTCGTTTTCATAAGCAATTACGCTATCTTCGTCGCTCGAAGTCCAAGTGAGTTTATGAGCAACCGTATCTACGGGAGTAGTGATTTGGTTGAGGCTGTAAACTTCGTTGGGAGCAAGCGTAAGATTGTATATATTGTATTCGTAAGCGTCGTCGCCGCTGCCCTCTTTACCCGTAGTAGCAAACGAGAGTTTGTCGTCCGTTTCAAAATCTACTCTGTCGGGATAATCCGTCGCTTCCGCATAACCGACCCTATATAAACTGTGGTTCATTGCGTAATCGATAGGATATAAGAACAATTTACCCGTCTTGAAATATTCTTCGTAATAATCGGTGATTTCAAACGATACGGTAGAAACCGAATTCTTTTCCGATTGAATAGGAATAGGATATTGAGTGATGGAATAAATGGTTCTGTCTTCGATATAAGCCGGCATAAGACACATCGAATATTGATTATCGTATACGTCTACGTCGAGATAAATTCTGTATTTCGTCTTTTTGTTTTCCACGTAAGACTCATAACGTACTCTATAGTCCGTAATGGTCGGTGCTTCGTAGTCAACGGTAAAGTTGAACTTGAAAGTATCGTTGTTTGCTTTGCCGTCTTTCCAGTCGATTTTACCCGTCATGGAGAATTCGTATTCGGTATTGTTGTTCCAATCCCATTCGTAAGGATTGATACCGAGGTAAATCGGCGAACCGACGTTCGCGCCGCCGCCCGCATAAGATTTCCTTTGGTTGTATACCGTGTTTTTATAAACGATTTCACCCGTGGAAGTATCTATAATTTGAGTATCGAGTTGTTTTGCGCCCCTTAATAAGCCGCCGTAAATGTAATACAACTCGCTTATTGCGTTGGAATAGAAACTATTGTCCGCGCTGTTGAACATCGAAATTGCCGCTTTATCCGAAGATGCGGTAATCGCCGCGTCCTTTTCGTCCATCGAATAAATGTACGTTCCGAGAGGAATTATATATTTATCTTCATAAAGACCCAAAGGCGTCGTCGCCGATGCGGAAGCCTTGAGTTTATCTTCGGGCTCTACCGACGAATCGTTTTCGCTTTCGGAAATTTCATAACAAGTGTAATCGAGTAAATCTGCGTCAGCCCAATCGCCGTAGAATGCAAGATAAGGCACGCCGATATCGCAAATTTCTTCACCGCTGCCGTCTTTACCTTGCTCAAGTCTCACGAAGCCTTCGACGTACATGCCGTTTTTGAAGTTGTTTTCGATATACGCTCTGCCCGCGTCGCCGAGGGTAAGTCTGATTTTTACTTCTACCGAAGAGTTTGCGTCAACTTCTATTCTGCCGTTTACGTATCTGCCGTTGCCGCTGAGTATTTCTACTTGAACGTCGGTGTCGGTAAGCATATGCGCTTTTTCGGCAACCGTCTTTCCGTCAACCGCGATAGTTTCGGTCATCGTGTAAACGTTTGGCGCGTAACTGATTACGCCGTCCGAAATGTTGTTTACGGTAAATTTAAGGTCGTATTTACCCGTGCGTTCGGGGTCGTCGTAAAGTTCGAGTTTGGTCTTTTGTTTTACGTTGCCGTCGTCGTCTTTAACGGTGATATAACCTTTTGTGTAAAGTGCGTTTTCAAGGAAGCCGAGACCCGCGCCTTGTTTTCTGGGTGAGTAAGGATTACCCTCGTTGTTGAGCACCATTGTGGTTGTGCTCATCAAAAGTTGAATTACTCTTGCGTTTAATTCCGCACCCGTAAGGGTGGGATCTTGTGCTTTCAAGTATTGACGAACGATCGCCGTCATACCGGCCATGTTGGGAGTTGCCATCGAAGTACCGCTGTACTCGTCGTAACCGCCCGCAACCGCACTTAAAATCTTTCCGCCGTAAGCGGTGATTTCGGGTTTCAATTCAAGGCTGGGCGTCGGTCCCCAAGAAGAGAATTCCGACATGAACGGACCTGCCGTGTTGCCGTAACTGAAAGTCATTGTTCCTTTACCGCTTGTCGCATTGTTTACAAGCGCAGTACCCGCTTCGAGACCTATCGAACATGCGGGAATGGGGTCTGTAAGTTCGCCGAGCGACATACGTATCGTACCCGAAAGGTTGTTATAAATTACGCACGCAACCGCGCCGTTATCTTTTGCAAATTGAATTTTATCCGCAAACGAGATATCTCCTCTCTTTACAAGAGCGATAGTCGGCTCTCTTTGAAGTTGACGTCTTATGCTTGCGGTGTAGTTCATCGTTTTACCTACGCCGCCGATTACTACGTAAGGAAGAGTGATAGATTTTGTAGTATCAGTCTCATTTACCGCAGCGTAAAGTTTGTCGATGAAGTTGATTTCGTTACCGTTGCCGTCCGAAGAGTTCGTAAGGAAAGCAACCGTTTCGTTATTGCCCTCGTTTCCGAGAATATACGGCGATTTTTGACCTTCGATAGAAGCAACCGTGAACGAAGTGTTGTATGACCCCGGTGAACCTACCGTACCGCTATCGGGATTTGTTGCAAGGTTTGTACCGTTGCCGCCGCCGTAGCCCGAAGAATATTCGTTACCTGCCGCTACAACCAAACTTATGCCCGCGTTTTCGATATTTTCGTAAACTTTGGTGATACGTTCGTCCGATTCGTAATCGGAGAAGCCGCCCGTCGAACCCAAACTCATGTTGATTACGTCAACGCCGAGTTTAGTACAGTCTTCCAAAGCCCTTAAAATATCGAGCGTATCCGCGCCGCTGAAACCTTGCTTGTCGAAGTTGTTTGAAAATACCTTCATTATAGCGAGTTGCGCGTTGGGTGCTACGCCGACGAAAGTGTTTCCTTCAGCATCAACTACCTTGCTGTCGTCTTTACCCGCGATAATACCTGCAACGTGTACGCCGTGAGAAGAATATCCGGGGAAAACGTCTGCATCGTCGTCCGCATAGTCGAACGCGTAAGGCACTTTATCGCTGTAATATACGTCGTTTACCGAATAGCCGAGCGCATAACTGTCGAGTTGGCTCATTCTTGCGGCAACGTATTCTTTATTCCAAGCGAGCGTGCTTTGAGGCGGAGTGGTTTGGAACGCAGCGTGATAAGCGTCGAGACCCGTATCGAGTACGGCAACTACCATGCCTTCGCCCTTGTAGTTGATATTGCTGGAATCGTAAACACCCGTCGAATATACGGGAGTGTAATTGCTTACTTGCTCTACCGTGGGCTCGTAATAAAATTCCGAACGATATACACCTTTAACACCGCTTATCGACGAAAGTTTTTTATAGTCCGATGCGTCTATACGCAAACCTACGCCGTTTAACACCGTATTGTAGTAATGCTTTACTTCATAATCGATGCCGCTTTTGTTGAGCGCGCTCATAAATTTATTTTGTTCTTTCTTCAAGTCGTAAGCATAATTGTTTGCCGCGAAAGTCGTGACGAAATCCGAGAATTTTTCGCTTCCGTCGTAAATATCGTACAAACCGTCGCCGCCGAGGTCGACTATTACGCTTATAGTGCCTTGAACTTCGGACTCTTCTTCGTCTTTAATCTTTACCGAGTCGTTGAACTTCGAGGTGACCATTTCGGTATCGTCGAATTGTCCGTTGACTTTTTCGAGTATCGTTGAAGAAGTGTCTATTCTGCTTGTCGAGGCGGACTCACCGTAAGCGGTGGGTTTTGTATACCACGTCGACATGCTCGTAACGCACATTGTCGTTGCAAGGCAAACTCCTAATAATGCTGAAAGTAATCTTCTGTTCTTTTTGCGCATGATTAATTTCTCCGTTTATAATTTTCTGACCGCCCTCGGTTTTACCCGAGAACTACGTAAGGCTTACTATTTAAGCCATAAATAAAGTAACAAAAACACCAACATAAAAGACGTAAGCACCACTATTATTCTCGGGAGCATCACCGAAAACATCGCTTTTGTCATGGCGCGCTTTTCTTTTTTGGTGAGGTCGGATTTGCATTTGTCTTTTTCGGCACGAGGGGTTTTCCCTTTTTCCCATTCGGGTAAAAGACCATCCATCGAAGCGATAACTCTGCCGTCGTCCCAATCGTCTTTCTTTTTGCGATTCTTGTCCATATACACTTTATTATACCATTAATCAACCTAAATAGCAAATATTTTATCCCCGTTTAGTATGTATTTTTATAATTAAATTATAGATAATATTTAAAATAATATATATTAGTGAAATTTTAATGAAAATTATACATTTCGAGGTGATTTTTTGTAAATGTTTTCCACAACGCCAAACTCATTGATTTTAAGCGAAATTGCCACATGATTTTAAATGGCGCAAATCTGTGATTTCAAATGGGTTTACATTGTGTGTTTAAGTAAATCAAACCTTTGATTTTAATGTGTTTTACATTGTGTGTTTAAGTGAAGTAATCTTATTGATTTTTAGTCGCTCAACTTTGCGATTTTAACTAACTTAAATCTCTTAATTTTTAGCAACGCAACCATTTTAAAATAAAGCAAATCTTTAGATTTTGCGGGAAATAAAAAACGCAGAAATTGCCCTATGCAATCCCCACGCCTTTTTTAAGTTTTTAATAATCGGCGGAAAGCGTTGCCTTTCCGCCGACTAAAATTGATTTTAATTGTTGAAATTATACTTTAACGATTAAGCCTTTTTAGTAAATTTGTTGCTGACTAAAATCTCATCGTATTCGTCGCTGATAATTAAATTCGTGCCGTCATACTTGCCCGAATAATCATATCCGGCAAACGTAAACTCAAGCGTTTTCTTTTCAGCGTTGTAAGTATAATCGACGTTTGCAGAAGTTGCTCCGTTGCTCGCAGTCAACTTACCTTTTCCGTCAAAAGTAAGCGACCAATCGCCAAACGTCCAAGTTCCTGCGATTTCGTCAAGAGTTTCTTCCGTTTCTTCAGCCTTTTTAGTAAATTTAGCGTCGCTTAAAACATCGCCGTATTCATCGCTGACCGTTAAATAAGTGCCGTCGTATTTACCTTCGTAATCTTCGCTGCCGAACGTAAACGTAACAGTCTTTGTTGCGGCATTGTAAGTATACTGTACGGCATTGTCGCCATAACCGCTATTTACCGTCAAGTTACCTTTGCCGTCAAAAGTAAGAGTCCACTTACCCCAAGTCCAAGTTCCCTCAAGTTCGTCGAGAGTTTCTTCAGCCTTTTTAGTAAATTTAGCACTGCTTAAAACATCGCCGTATTCATCGCTGACCGTTAAATAAGTGCCGTCGTATTTACCTTCGTAATCTTCACTGCCGAACGTAAACGTAACAGTCTTTGTTGCGGCATTGTAAGTATACTGTACAGTATTATCGCCATAACCGCTATTTACGGTCAACGTACCCTTTCCGTCAAAAGTAAGAGTCCATTTATTCCAAGTCCAAGTTCCTTCGAGTTCGTCGAGTTGTTGAGATACGGTGTAAAGCGTTCCGTCTTCGTTTGCAGTAGAAACATAACCTTCTGCAACGAAGTTTGTGCCTGCACCTTCAGCCGAGCAATTTGCGGGGTTGAATTTTACGAATTCGCCGCCGTAAACAACGATTTTTGCAGTGCCTAATTCGCGATTTGCATCATAGCAGTTAAGCACGAAACCGTAAGGATCAATGTTGCTGGTTTGTTGAACTTCAAATTTACCGCCGTTTACCGTCAAAGTTCCTTCATAAACGTAAACCGCATGTATATTTCCGTTGATATATCCGCTGTTGATAGTCAATTCAGCACCGTCGCAAACGTCGATACCGAAGCAATCGTTTTCTTTAGCGAGGAGTTTTCCGTCACCGTCAAGAGTAACTTTTGCACCGTTTGCTACGCTTATAAGTGACCAAGCATCTTTCGATTCGTCCCAAAGGTCTACAGTGTTGGACAAAGTTTTTCCGTTTAAATCAAGCGTGATATCTTTGTCGATTACCAAAGTTTGGTCTGTAACTATGTCGGCAGTAAGAATAATCGTGTTGCCGTTGAGCGCATTTTTAAGAGTGGCTTTAAGTTGCTCTAAAGTGCCGACTTCATAAGTATCGGGAAGTTCGGGCAACGCGCCTTTTTTGTAAAGAGTAAGGTTGTAAGCGTTGTCGGAAGACGCTTCTTTATTATCGCTTGCATAAGCGGTCAAAGAACCGTCGTCGTTTAAAACGAGCAACCATTTATTTACGCCTTCAACAAGCGAAGATACGTCCGAAATTGCGCAATAAGCATATTTACTGCTTTGTCCGTCAAGGTTGATATAAGAAGTAAAATCGTAAGCAAATTCAAGCGTTTTTCCGTTGTAAGTTATCGTAACCAACGGGTTGCCTTCGTGAAGTAAACCGTTGAAGTTGAACGTAACCTTTTGAGCGTTGCCGTTTTCAACGAGATAAGCCTCGTATTCGCCGTACATTTTGTCGTACAACGTTGCGTTTGCTTCCGCAAATTCAACCGCGGTCGTGTAAGACGTGTCGGAAGTTACTAAAATGTAACCGTTTTTGCCATCTACGAGAGTAAGAGTCCAATTTTCAAAGTAACAATATGCCGTCAATACGTTGTCTTTAAGCGTAAACGTAGCAGTGGCTTTCCAATTGATTTCTCCGTTTTCGTAAGTGCCGTACTTAAACTCGTTGCCGGTAATTTCGATACGGTCGTCGTTGGTTGCGTTTCTATATACGCCGAGGAACGGATTATAAGGAGCGTACACCAAATTATCTTCGCCGTAAATATACTCGTCGTAATCGTAATCATAACCGGTCATATATATTACGTTCAATAAAAGATTTTTATTTTCGTCGAGTTTAAGAGTGAAGTTGCAAGTGTTGCCGTATATATCTTTTGCGTATTTAGCCGAGAAATACAATTCGGTGTAATTGTAGTTGCCCGTAAACGAATAAGATTCGCCGAGATATTCAACCTTTTTGTTTTCTTGGTCGAGAGTCAAAGTTTCGTCGCCGTTTACGTATACGCCGTTAGACGCTTCGAAGAACAAACCGAGTTTCGACTCTATAACAGCACCCTCTTTTGCGTAAACGAAACCGTTTTTGGTGTTGTACGTAGTAAGCGCGGTGTAAATAAGAACGTTGCCGTTTTCTTGAATGTCAAACGTACCGTCGTAACCGTATCTACCCGTATCGGTAACGGTCAATGCCGTTTCGCCTACAGTGTAAGTTCCGACCGTCTTGCTACCCGTGTTGTACCATGCGGTAAACTTACCGTAACCGTCAAGTTCGATATAATACTTATCGGAAGAAGATTTAACGTAAATATATGTGCCTTCATAACCGATATATTCTTTTACGGTGTAAGAAGAATTTTCCGCGTCTAATACGTAAACTTTTCCGTTTGCGGAGACTTCGTTTCCGTTTATTGTGTATTCGTAAGTTTGGTCGCCGAGCGTTGCATTGCCGAAACCGTCGAGCGTAAGTTCGCCGTCAGCACCGTTATATGTGCCCGCTTCAGCCGATTTAAGCAAGAAGTTAGTGCCGGAAAGTTTTATTTGAAGGTCTTTTTCTACTATCGTGATTATCTTGCCTTCGCCTACTTCGCCGTTAACGGTTACGTAAGTATCTTGAGTTGCGTCACGATATACGTAGAACGTTTCGCCGTTTAATTCATAAACGATAAAATAGTGATAATTTTCGTCGATATATTTGCTGTATGCATTTACTTTCGTTCCGACAGTGTAAATGTAGTTATTCTTTTCGTTGACTAAATTGCCTTTTGCGTCAAACGTGAACGGATATTCGGTAGACGTAGACGAGTTACTGTTGCTATATACAAGCGCACTGTATCCGTTTTCCGTCTTCGTTACTCTGCCGTAATATATCGAACCGCCGTATTGCTTTACCATACCTTGGACAAATTCAATCGGTTGACCGCCATGGCTTTCGTAAAGTCCCGTAAGACTTTCTTCGGCTTTAGCGAGCGTGTAATTTTCTGTCGCGTCTTCTTCATACGTGCCGTCCCAATAAGCGCGAACTACTTGCAACTCACCGTTCAATAAAGTCAAAGTGTAATTATCGTAAGGTCTCGTGTTTACAACGAATTTAAGATTTCCGTTGCTGTAAGTCCAACTGTAATCTTGCTTTTTGGTGGAAACGTAAACAGTTCCGTCGGCATCGACTACCAAGAACAATTTTGCTTCGTCCGAATACCATGCGCCTTGATAGGATTCTTTGCTTACAACTTGCGCGTAGTAAGTGCAATCTTCGGTGATTGCCACGCTGTTGAGTTTTTTGCCGTTTTCGTTGTACCAGCCGAGCAATACGCTTCCTTCGGGAAGAGTCAACGCGGGCAAAGTGTTTTCGGTAACTTTACCTTCGCCGTCGCCGCTCATCGGCGCGTAAACGGTGTATTCTTCGCTGCCGTATACAAGAGTAACCTTGTACGCTACCTTTTCAAATTTTGCTTGATAAGTTTGGTCTTGAGTAGGAACGTCACCCAAACGAAGTTGAGTATCGCCGTTAAACCAACCTTTAAATTCATATTCGGGCGTGGTCGCGGGCGCGGCAGGAAGGTCACCCTCTTCTATCGCGGTATCCACCGGCCATCTTACGGTCTGTACCGTATCGTCGCCGTTTTTAAACGTAAGCACGTATACCGCCTTGGCATATTTTGCGGTAAACGTAACGTTTCCCGTTACAACGTAATCGTCATTGAGTTTTGTCTCTTCGGCATACCAACCGTCGAAAGCATAAGTATCTTCCGCGGCGGGTGCTTGAGGAACTAATTCCGCATCGATCGTGTTGCCGTCTTTTACTTCAATCGTCGTCAATGTTTCGCCTTCTGCCGTTGCGAACGTAACCGTCCACACCCTTTCAAATGGCACGCCGCACGCCATTGTGAGCGAAGCGGTGAAAACGAGAAGCAACGCCAACATGAGCACTCTCATTTTTTTCATGTATAAACCTCCTGTGCGCCTTTCGGCTCAAATTTTATTATCTTTAACGCCAAACCTTATTATTTTATTGCGCATTATTTTATTGTGCGTACACGAATATGTATTTATTCTCGACCGTACTTTTCGGTAGCGGTCTTGTCGGTCGCACTTTCGGCCGCACTCGACATTAGTTTTGCTTTGTTTAGCGATAAACTCGCTTTGCCGCAACTTTGCCGCGCCGATAAAATAATATTATTATAATATTTAACGTTATCCCCCGAAAGGAAATTTTCATTTATTTTATTACAATATGTTTCATTTGTCAAACAATTTTAATACATTTTTTGTATTTTATTTGCACCCCGCATTATTTGTGCATGTTTTACACTATTTTTATAAAAATTGCCAAAAAACAGCATACTATCTCGTTTTTTTTGATATGTAAACTTTATGCCGCCGGCGTTGCGTTTGGTTAAAAAATAATTTTTTATGCAAAATTTATACAAAATTGTGTATATTTGCTGTATATCACCCGCTTTAAGTGGTTTAATTAAATAAATTAAAACGCCCGCAATTTTTATAAAAATTAAAAATTGACACAAATTTTTAATATAATTTAATAAAGGTTTGGTTATTTTTTATTATATTTATCGATTTATACAAGCATAAACGCGCTGTATATAGTCAACTTATATCGTCGCAACCACGCCGTATAGTCAAGCGAAATCGCCTTACGTCGAGTTTTATTTGAATTTGTTTACTCTATTTTCGCGGCGGCGTATTCATTTCCGCATTGTTTTTTTGACGTATTTCCGCCGTACTCCTTATTCCTTTTATATATATTGTTAAAACAAATGTTAATATATATAAACTATAAGAAGTAAATCTTTTGCCTTATGACAAAATCTTTCAAGTCTTGCGGACTTACGCAAAAACGCATTGTTTTTGCACTTCTAAGTGTGTAAAATGCGAAATTGTAAACCCTTGCAAGCAAGTTTCCAATTTCTTATATTATAAACTATAAGAAGTAAATTTTGAAACAACTTCAAGATTTTGCGCTAATGCGCTCGCAAAGTTGACACTTTGCCGACAGTATAATGTTTTGCGATAAAATGTTACGTAAATTTTAAAATATGCCGCTAAACGCAAAAATATTACTCAAACGCGGAAAATTTGCACGCATTTTGCCGTTAAATACCAATTTGTGCCGCTAAAAACAAATATTAGCGTTTGCACCATAAAAACAAACAAACCATTTGCAACGTAAAAACCTACCCCACGCATACCGCAAACAAATTGTAGGTTTGTTATAATTAAAATAAAAACGCCGTCGAGGTAAAGACAAAGCGCAAATTCGCTTATCTGCCCGACGGCGTTTATTTAAGTTTTTAAAACCTTTAAAGCAATGTCGATTTTTTCTACGCTATATATCCGCATTTTCAATGCTATATAACCGAATTTTAAAATGCAATATATATCAAAATTTCAATATATAGCGAAATCGATTTTACTTGCAAAAAAGTCGTTTATGTTGGTATTAGTCCTTTGTGAGCGTTGCCGTCCAAGACCTGTTTTCTTCGTCTCTGCCGTCAACCGTAATAGTTTGTTTTTCGGCGTTGTAAATAAGAGTCCAAGTTACGTCCCCGTCGCCGCCCGCAGTGGTAAAAGTAATGGTAAGTTTGGTCGCGTCGTACGACACGTTCGACGTGGGAGAAATGGATTCCTTATCAACCGAAATCAAGTATTTTATAATTCCGCTTGACTCGATGATAAAGCCTCTTTTATCTGTATCGGACGTTCCCATTCCCGTAAACACGCCCGTCCATCTGCCGCAAATGGTAGCGGGGATAACCTCGGTAATCGCGCCAGCCAAGGTGAACTCGAACTGACCTTCAACGCTGTTGAGCGTACCGCCACCGTTTGTCAAAGTAAACGCGTATTCTACGTTGTTGCACTTGAAATACACTTTATTCGCTCCGTCGTATTTTACGTTGGAGATAGGCGTGCCCTTGTAAGAACCCGTAAGGTCCTTTTTGATATTTAAAACAAGTTGATTCTCGCCCGAGCCGCTCACATAAGAGCCCACGTAACTTTCGGGGAATTCGGGGGGTAACTTGCTGCCCGTATAACCTCTCTTGACGAATGACGAATACGTGCCGTCCATAGAATAATCTTCGGTGTAAGCGAGGTTCTTGTCGTAATAGAAAGTAAATTCGATGCCTTGGTGACTCGAGTTGAACGCCACCGTAATGCCGAATTGAGTTACTTCGTAAGTGCCCCACGTTCCGCCCCAATTGAGCGCGTAATCTCCGTCGGAGTTGGTGTAGAAAATGGTTGCGTTGCCGAAGCCGTCTACGACAAGTTTGTGGTAATAGTCGTTTCCGTTGTACGCTTGATACCAAACGCCTTGATAATCGTCGTTGGGCGTCAAGTTGGTGATAGTGCAACCGTTTGTCTTTGCCGCAACGCAGTCAAATGCGATTATTTGGTCGTTTTCATACAAAATTACGACGAGATTTTCCGAATTTTTGTATCTTACGTAATAATATTTGCCGTTTGCGCTGTCTTTTACCGTTGCGGTAGAAAGTCCGTCGAGAGAAATTTGTATGTTACCGTAAGTGTAATCGCCCTCTTCATAGCCTACCGTGCAAATAGTATAAGTCAAAATTCTGTACTTTTGTTCTTCAAACACAAAACTTTCGCCGTCGGCGATATTGCCCTCTACCGTTGCGCCTTTGAGGAAAATACCGTTTTTATAGATATAATATCCGCCGTCGGGTACTGTAAATATAAACAATTCGGGGTTGGCTTTTTCTCCGCTGATAGAAAATACGTAATTGGTGTAACCCACTTGCACGCCGCGAGAGTATTTAGTCATGACTACGGGACGATAAGAAGTGTTGCCCATACCTCTTACGAAATTGCCATAAACGATTTCTTCGTCTTTATCGTAAGTGAAATTGCTTACGTAACCTTCGATAATGACCTTTAAAATGCCCGTCGATTCGATATAATAATATCTTCCTACCGTTTCGGAAAAACGTGAAATCATCACTGCCGTGCCGTCGTTTAAGAACTTAAATCTCATTTGGCTGTTAGATTCGGAAGAATTCAAATAAACGTAAGAATATTCGCCGACAAAGCCTTTGTCGCTGTAATCCACCGAGCCCAATTTTGTAAACGTTTCGGTTTTGCTTTCTCCGTTTAAAAGGTACGAAAGCGTGATTTTATCGTTTTCGCCGAGCGTCACTTTCATCGAAGAATAATTGCTGAATTTCGATATGGTAAGCGTAATACTTCCGTCTTCTTCGATTTTGTAATTTCCGTCGTAATAACCGCCGTTGTTGTATCTTTCGCTTTCAAACGAAACCATATCTTCGCCCGCAAAGGTGAGAAGGTCGCCTCTTTCGTTGATATATTCGCCGACAATAGTGGGATTATATGCCGTATACTCGTAAGTTACCGTGCCCGACATACCGCCGTCTACCATAAACGTGATTTTGTCGTTTGCTACCGTTCCGCTCGTTTCGCCGATGTTGTTGTTGATGTCAAGAATAATGTATGTGCCGTTGTACTTGTAAGTACCCGTAATTACGCTTGTGTTTACCATTTTCAACGTTCCGTCCGCTTCGAGTATCAACGAACCCGCGTCGTTTGTCGCATAAAGAGTAATCGTGCCTTTATAAGTGCCTACTATATCGCTTACGTCTTGCCACTTTGCATACAAGGTCATGTCTTTAATCACGGGAACGTAATATCTGTACTGCGAATCGCCGTCTATTGAAGTTTGCCATGCCCAGAAAAGACCGTTACTACTTTTTTCGGGGTCTTCGAGAGTGCTTATCAAATCGTAAGACGCTCTGCCGTCGGTCGCTTTTTCGATGACGATATCTTGTTGGTTGGCACTCTTTAAAGTGAGGTTGTACGACGCTTTCGCCGCTGCCGCAGTCGTTGCGTTGGGCGCGATTTTGTCCGTCTTTACCCAACAAGCCTCGTTCCAATTTACTTTGTCGAATATATGAGCCAAATCGTTGAAATAATTTACCCCGTAAGAGGAGTTGCCCTCGGTATTGGTTCTGTCAGCCGTCAAAGTTCCGCAATAATAGTTGTTGGAAGCGAGCGTGCCCGCCGTATAATAAATTTCGTAATCGTCGTAAGCCATTCTGCCGAGTATGCCACCAGCAACAGATTTTTTGGTCGAATCGGTAGAAGCGGGGGCTTTTACGTTGCCCGTGGAGATGCAGTCGATTACCGCAGAGTCGCCCAAACATATACCCGCAATACCGCCGGCGTATGCTCCGTCGGTCGCGGTTGCTTCTACGTTAGCCGCGGACAAGCAGTCCATAATCGTTGCTGTATCGTCCAAATAACCTACTATACCGCCCGTATAAGTTCCGCCGTAAACGTTGCCGTAAACCGCGCTGTTGATTATGGCTACCGAACAATTGTAATTAAAAACCATACCCGCAATACCGCCGACAGCGGCGTTGGACAAATCGCCCTTTTCGCCGTCTTCTTCGTCGATAGACATATTTACGTCTACGAGACAGTTTTGTATATACGAAATATACGAGTTTGCGTTTTGGTTGTAAACGATACCGACAAGACCGCCGATATACATGCTGTTAGAAGCGAGCGTAAACGACGAAATCGAACCACTTACCGTTACCGCGGTTACGTTGGATAAACCTAATTTACCGACAAGACCGCCGATATACGCGCCCGCCGTGCTGCCGTCTTTATAAGATTGAAAATCTATGCTTACGTTTTCAAGATTTACGTTTCTGATTTCCGCTTGACTCGTCACACCGAACAAGCCGTAAGCCTTGATGCCATCCGAACGGAGCGTGGGGTTGAGCGTGAGGTTTTTAATTGTATAACCTTGTCCGTCGAAATATCCCGTGAACGGATTATCTTCAGTGCCTATCGGCGTGTAACTATATCCCGCAAGGTTGATATCTCTGTCGAGCACGACTTTTGCGTCTTTATATTTTTCTTCGCCCGCGTTTACCGCTTTTGCCAATAAATTCAAATGTTCGGGACATTGAATGAGATAAGGATTTTCTTTAGTGCCTTCGCCGCTTATTTGAGACCTGTCTATAGGCGAAGCGTTTTGAGTCCAATGCGCCGTCAAAGTGATATTCGACGTGACGGGAGTGCTGAAATCGTAAGCCGTATTTTCATCTTCTAAATACCAATAATCGAAGGTATACCCCTCTCTTTCGGGAGACCTCGGCTCTGTCGCGGTTTCTCCGTCTTTCACCTTTTGCGAAGGAGTGCTTACGCCCTCGCCCGCAAACGTAACCGTGTAAGTCGTGGGTTGGGGATTGCTGTTGTTATTGTTTCCGCCGCCGCACGCGCTTATCGCGCAAGTCAAAGCGACAACGCAAATCAATGATAACAATATCGATAATTTCTTTTTCATGTTTCTCTCCTTTTCCGCACAAACGGAAGTATTTTTATATGGTTTTATGCCGAATTTTTTGTTTTTCGGCATAAAACCTCGTTTAGTCTTTAAATTTACCTTAACTACCTAAAACGTAAATTGCGTTAATTTAGTCCGCTTTTACAACGTAAATCGCTTTGCCGTCGGTATTTTCGTACTTGACCGCGCCGTCTACGCTTTCATTATAAACTTTATATTTAGTGATTTTTACGTCGGTATCTTCGCTTCTGTCGAGTGCGAAAATAGTTATGCTTCCGTCGTCTTCTATCGAGTAATAAAGATAAGTCGTTTCGCCGTTTTCTTTTACTTCGGCAGCGGGATAATAACCTACTATAAGTCCTCTTCCGTCAAGCGTAATGCTGTCGCCCGACTCAGAAACGTATTCGCCTTTATATCCGTCGTTTTCGCAAACTATCGTGACAAGATTGTAAGAACTGTCGTATAAAACCATGTTGTGTTCGTCTTGATATACGCCGATATAAAGCAATTCGCCCGCATAATAGATTTGAACTTGGTTGCTTGCGCTGTACAAAAGCGTCAATTCTTCGCCCGCCATACTGCCCGTGCCGTAACCGTTTAAATTAAACGAACCGATAGTGATTTCTTCGCCGTTTGCAAACAAGTAAGTTTTACCGCTCATAAGCGCGTACAAACCGAGCGTTACCGTTTTGTCTCCGTCGTGAAGAGTGAAATGTTCGTGATCGTCGTCTATAACAAGCGTCAACCAAACGCTTCCGTCTTTCCAAATTTCTACTTCCGTTCCGTCGCAAGTGTAAACGAATTGTTGTTCTTTAATATCTTTCGTAGTAACCGTAGCCACGCCGTTTTCCGAACTGCTGTGTCCGTTAAACGTAAATCTGTAGTCTTCGCCGCCCAAAATCATATCTTCGAATCCGTCGGTGGGATGCAAATTTTGCTCTTGTTCGCCGGAGATTAATATCGTCGCTTCGCCCGTTTTTAACACTTTTACGACGTAACTTTTGCCGTTGTAAGTAAATGAAGCGGTAGCGTAAGTTTTGTTGTAAGTATATGCGACCGTTTGAGCCTCGACGTTGGTCTTTAAATTGCCGATTGTCACTTCGCCTTTTACTATCCACGTACCTTCGGTCGTGACGCTGTTTATATCGTATGCGCCCAAACCGTTGAAATTGAATATCGTTCCGTCGGTAATACTCCACTCACCTTCGAGCGGGTCGTGATAACAAAGGTAATAGTTGTTGTAAATTCCGCCTACCGAAGCGGTGTATACGCCGTAGTCCAATATTTCTTCGCCCGTGCTGCTCAATACGCAACTGCCGAAGCCGTATAAAGTGGTTCTGTAATAAAGGTTAATCGAATATTCGCCGGAAGTGCCGTCGCTGATATAATATGCGGCGTAAGTAAACGAATAGCCGTTTGTATCCATGCCCGTGCCGTAGCCGTCTATCGTGATACCGTC
Source organism: uncultured Clostridia bacterium (assembly GCA_934249265.1). Lineage (GTDB taxonomy): Bacteria > Bacillota > Clostridia > Christensenellales > Borkfalkiaceae > CAKQKQ01. The sequence continues at coordinate 61,890 of CAKQKQ010000003.1, forward strand.
GAAACGCACGCCGTAATTGTAAAGCGTTTCTACCCAATATCCTCTAAAACTGTTGGCTCTACACAAAGAGTAAGTCGTTCCGTCTTCGTTTATCGTCAAGTCGATAAAACCTTCGTCGGTCACTTCGGCATAGCCGCCGTCAAACTTTATAAGTCCGTCGTCTACCGTGTACGCGTACGTTTTATCGCCTATTTTCATTGTGCCTTTTCCGTCGAACGACACTTTTAAGGGGTTGTTGTAGTCCGTTTCCCAATCGCCCTCGAACTTATCGAGTATGTCGAGCGATAAAGTAAGACCGCCTACGTTTTCTATTTTTCTGCCGTCTTCTGACAATTTCGCGCTATACGTATCGCTTAAAACGTACATCGTTATGTCGTTGCCGTCTATTGAATAACTGAACGGAATTTCTATAAGATCGGTGTCCGTCTTTAAACCTTTACCGTTTAAATTGAATTTATAAACCGTGCCGTCTCTGTCGTACCATTCGCCGAGTATGGCGTTTCCTTCGTATGCTTGTATGTTTTTATAATCGCTTCCGCTTGTAAAGAAGAAGTTGTCGTAAATTACAAGAGAGTCGCCGTCTTTATAAGCGTAATAGTCGGTCATGAGCGAATCGCTTTGAGACGAAGTGTAGTACATATATGCGAAATATGCGTTTTGAATATAAATCTTTTCTCCGTCGTAAACGTACATATATCTCGCTACTCTGCCGTCGTAAATAAAGGTCAACATACCGTTTGAATCGAAAGTGAGCGTAGCCCTGTTATCGTTTACATCAAAGAAGTATTCGCCAACCGCCGCAGTATAGTCCGCAAATCCCACGTAAATCGTTACGTCGCTCGTCAAAAGCATGGACGCGGGCAATCTTTGCGTTTTTTCTTCATCAAGGAAAAATCCGTAAGAAATACTGCCGTCGGTTGCTTTTAAAGTGTTTTTACCGTCGCCGTCGTAAAGCCAATCGAGAGGAAGATATGCGTCGAACGATTTGCTTTGCACGCTTTCCGTAATGCCCGCGGTAAGTTTTCCGCCGAGATTTACCGTAACCGTGTAAGAAATTGCGTAATCGCCGTCGAGGTTTACTTTAACTGCGGGCGCGTTGCCCTCTAAATTCCACTCCGACTCGCTCCATTTTAAAAGGCTCTTTACGCTTTGCAAGTCGTTTACGTCGTAGTCTTGACCGTTTGCGGTTATTTTGCCGTTATTTGCCAAATACGAATTGTATACTACTATCTTTTTGCTGTCGATTTTGTTGTATAAATTTTCGGTATCTTTGCCGTCTTTATACGTGCTGCCGATAAGCGTTCCTCTTTCGGTGCCTTCTATGTTAGCCGCACTGCTCGGTAAATACACCACAGTTGCGGTCGAATACGAATTTGTAATCGCCGTTTCGGTTTCCGCAAGACCCACAAGCGCGCCCGCCGTCGATACCGAAGAAGTAGTGTAATCGTTTCTCGAAGTTACGTTACCCGAAGAATAACAGTTTGCTACCGAGGTCATCGCCCTCATATATCCGATGATACCGCCGGCAATTGAAATTCTGCCGCTGAAACTTACTTGAGTAACGCAGTTGTAAATATTAGTCGGGGTGGTAATGCTTGTGCCGTATACGCAACCGGCTATACCGCCGACCGTAAACAAAGGCACGCTGCCCGTGGACTCGAACTGCACGTTTGCGGTAGAATAACTTACCGTAGCCGAATAATCTGTGGAATATCCTTGAACGAAACCTACTATGCCGCCAACGTAAGAATTGAGCGAATTGTCGCCTATTCCTATCGATATTTTGCCGTCGAATTCGCAACCGCTTACGTCGCTACCCATACTGTAAGCGACGATGCCGCCCACGATGTAGTTGTATTTTTCCGTGGTGTCTATAGTGTACGTCGCGTTTTTAACGTTTACGTTTGACACTTGAGCCGCCACCGCATAACCGAACAAGCCCGCAACGCCGTTTTTGCCTTTCATTACGAAGTCCGAAACGGTGTGTCCTTGTCCGTCGAATATTCCGGCAAAATGCGCGGAGTTGAGAGTGTCGCCTATAGGCTCTAACTCTTCTCCTTTAAACGAGATATCGCTACCGAGCACAACGTAAGAAGAATTGTATTTCGTGTTGTTCGGGTTGTTTACCGCGTCAACAAACGTCTTGAAGTTTGACGGAGTGGACAAAACGTACGGGTCGTTGCTTGTGCCGACGCCGGTAATGGGCGTAGTGTCGTTTCTGAGTCCCGTTACGCTGATGAGCATCGTTTCGCCCGTAGCCACAAAACTATACCAACCGTCTTTATCGGGGGTCAACACTTCGTCGCCCGCCTTAACTACCGCTTCGCCCGCTGCATATGGGGAAATTTTTAAAAGGAAAAGTACTTCGTTGCCCGATACTATTCTGTCTATGGGCTGACCGCTTACTCCGTCAACCAAAAACTCGGCAAAATTGCCGGCGTTCCAATTGAGATAAGTCCAACTGATCGGCGTTTCTTTTGCCGTCCAATGCGCAACGAGCGTAATGTCGGACACTACCGCCGTGGTGAAGTCGTAAGCAACTTCTTGTTGTCCCTTTAAGTACCAAAAATCAAACGTATAACCGTCTCTTTCGGGAGACTTCGGCTCGATTGCCGTTTGTCCTTTTTCTACCTTTTGAGCGGGCGTCGTTACGCCTTCGCCCTCAAACGTAACCGTATACGTGGTCGGTTCGGGGGGATTATTGTTGGTCTTGCCGCACGCGCAAAGCATGCCAAGCGACGTCGCCATGACAAGAGCCAAAAATAAAATCATTATTTTTTTCATACGTTACCTCCGTGTGTTTTTTATATCTAACGCGTATTTATCGTTATTATCGCTATTTTTTATTTTGTATGTTGTTTTGTGTGTTTTTTACTCTTTTTGTTGCGGTTTACTTTTCGTTTTGCAATATTGCCCGCTTTTAAAGAACTTGCGCTTTGTTTTTATGCGTTGCGTATGTTTTTTATGTCGTATCCGTTTTTTGTGTCGTTTTAACGTTTTGTTGTCATGTGGTCGTTTGCGGTCGATTTCCCGTAGTTATTTACTTCGGTTGCCCGCAAGACGCAAATTATAATATATTATTATAATAACTATAATTTGTCTATTTTTGTATAGATATTCATAATAAAGTATTTTGAAGAAAAAGTCAACAATTACGGCGCGCATACTCTCGATTTAAAAAACCTCTTAATTCATTAAAACATTGTATCATTATATTTAATAATCATAAAAATTGACACCTCAAAATTTAAAATAATTAAATTTTTATGTTGTATTTTTAAGTTTTGTAAAATATATTTTGCAAAATTGACTCTTATTTACCGAAAAAAAGCATTAAACCGCCTTATAAATTAGCCAAAACGCCAACAAAAAGATATGCGCAATATTGCATAAACATTATTTATAAATATACAAATAGTTTTTTTAAAAATATTAGAAAAACGAAATATAAACACGCAAATACCCCCTTAAAAGAATTAGAAAAGACCGAATTATAAACACGTAGCCGCCTATAATAACATTAAAAACCGAATTACAAACCGCCCTTTAAAAGAATTAAAAAAGACCGAAATAAGCCTTAACTTAAATCGGTCTTTTTTTAGATAAATTTTAATTCACAGTTGTTTAATCTTGATTTTGTTTTAAATATTTTGCACAAGAAACAATCACTGCTATGTTTTTAATCATGTTTATTCCAAGAACTATAGGTCCTCCGATTAAACTAAAAATACAAGCCAAAATAAGATAAATTATCGCCGTACTAAACGGGTGATTGCTTACCGACACGGAAGAGTCCGATACGCTTACGGTATAATTGTTTGCGCCGTCTCGCGCTCCGTCTCTTGTCATTCCAAAAATGAATTTTAACATAGTTCCCAAAACCGGTACGCAACACAAGCCTCCCCATATCATCCAATGGCTGAAATTTTTGTTTTTCAAGTAAATTACAAGTCCAATCAAGCAAAAAACTATGGCTATAACATACCAAATTATAACCTTAGTTAATCTTGACTTTGCCTCGCCCCTACTTCTGATTTGTGTGTTTTTCATTCTTTTTCTCCTTTTTGTTTTATTTAACACGAATATTTCGTGAAATTCCGTTTTTATAAATAATTGTTTTTACAAAAATATGCAACAATTTAAAAGACTTTAACTTTAATCAAATATTTTAGTTTTTCGTTTACAAGTAAAGAATTAGCATTATTACTTCAATTATTATTGCAAGAACAGCAAATACAATTATAGGAGTATTCTTTTTGCGGCTTACTTTGCCGGTTTTGGCAAATTCGTTTAAATACTCTTTTTCCGTATTGTCAAAAACATATTTGTTTGACATTATTTTTATAAGTATTCCTTGCGCCCCGCCAAAAATCAGCAACGATAAAATTCCGCCTAAAAACGATGACGTAAACAAAACGATTAACGCCGTAATAAAAGTACAAACAACCGCCGCAAACCCAATAAATTTAAACCTTTTATAAGTTTTAAACTCTTTTTCTGCCGCTTGAGACATATCCGTCGACACGGGATAATACAGATAATAACAACCATTGTGTTTGTTAATTACGCAATGATAACTTTTGCCCTTGAAATTTACGTAAATGCACACCACGGGAACAAATATCGCAGTACAATCATATCTATTGACCGTGCAAGTTCCTCTCGAATAACCGTACGAAAGATCATAGACTCTCGAAGACATTTCCGAAGAAGTATAACTGCAATTGTCACCATATAACCCGTATTTTAAATCGTCGACATGCGACAACTCAAATAATCGATTGTCGTTTCTACCGACAAAATTTCCCAAATTTAACGAATTAGGCACTCCTTTAAACGTATATTTTGAAAACGTGTAAACATTTGTATGTGTGGTAGTTATCGTTTCGTCGTCATAAACTTGAAAATCATCATAAACATAGGTCGCTTTAATATTAAGTAGATAAACCGGCGCATACCTATTGACGAATTTCACGTCTTTTACCGTTTTGCTATTTACAAGATTTACAAATTCCTTATCTATACCGCCGAAACTACTTAATGATTTCTTAAAAATATTAAGACTTTCTTCATCGGTAAAATTTGTTTTTGCATAACCTATATCATCACACCAATCAAACGCATTGTTAGATTTTTCAATCGCCATTTTGCTCCTCCTTAACACAATCTTAACACAATATTATCTCAATTTGAGATATTTGTCAAGAAAAATATCGCACTGTGAGATAATTTATACACCAAAAGCATATAATTTAGTCGTGATGATATGAGATTAAAAGAATTAAGAGAAGAAAATAAATACACTCAAAGTAAAATTGCGGAAGTTTTGGGAGTTAAACAAAACACTTATTCGCAATATGAAAAGGAAATTAGGCAAATACCCATACCTATGCTTATTAAACTTGCGAAATTTTACGAGGTGTCAACCGATTATATTTTGGAATTGACCGATTATTGACTCAAAAAAAGAGAATGCATTGCCGAATTTTTAAACGGACATAATTTGTTTAAAAGCCTATAAAGCGTTTGCAACCTTTTTTATTAAAAATCGTCGGTTTGGTAATCGCCCGTTTGTATATTGTTTGCGTTATACTGCGCTTGGTTGGTTTATGTTGTACTCCGCTTGATTTGTCTGCATTATAAGCCGCTTGAAAGGCACTTATTTAAAATTGTTTATTTATAAGCAAAGCAAATTCAAGGCGAATTTAAGTCAAATCAATATTTAAGTCGAAACATCAATATTTATAAATCAAAATCATTTACTTATAAAAGCACAAAAAGTTTTTACTCGTAAATTTTTAAAGCCCAAAAAGTTTTTTACAAACAAATAAATAAAAAGGCATGAAAAAAAGACGGCAAACGCCGTCTTTTTTTGCAATAGTTGTAAAATTATGCTTCCTTGGGTGCGCCTACGGGACAAGTAGCAGCACAAGCACCGCAATCGATGCAAGTGTTTTCGTCGATAACGTATTGACCGTCTCCTTCAGAAATTGCGCTTACGGGACAACCGTCTGCGCACGCTCCGCAACTGATGCATTCGTCAGAAATTTTGTAAGCCATTGTAATTTACCTCCGTTTGATTTATAGTTATCCGCTTTTGAAGCGGGTTAACACGATTTTATTGATGCAAAACGACATAAAGCCGTCGTTCGCTTTGTAAGTTTTACGGGTTTTTGCCCGTTTTACCGCAACCGTATTGCGTAATCGCGGCATTATTCATCTAAAAGTTCTTTAATATCTCCGTCGTGATCGGTGCTGTCGATTTTGTCGTCGATGTCCTCGACCTTGTTGTATTTGCCGCCTTTTATCGAAGCGAGCGGATATTCTTTAAACAATAAAGTGCCGTCGTTTTTCTCTATCTTTACCCTAACGAGCATTTTAAGCATGTTGTTTGAAATAACCGTGCCGTTGCCGTCGGGCGTTTTTACTTCGCTGCCGATTTTGGGCATCTTTTTAAACGTTTCGGCGTAGTGGTCGTTTTCGTAAGCCAAGCAACACATAAGTCTGCCGCACAGTCCGCTTATTTTAGACGGATTAAGCGAAAGCCCTTGCATTTTTGCCATTTTAATGGTTACTTTTTTAAAGTCGGTCATCGTGCCTTTACAGCAACATTCTCTGCCGCACGGAGCGATGCCGCCCAAAATTTTCGTTTCGTCGCGTATGCCGACTTGACGAAGTTCTATCCTGATATGGAAAGCCGCCGCCAAGTCTTTTACGAGTTCTCTAAAATCCACTCTTCCGGGCGCGGTGAAGTAAAAAATCACGCGCGTATTGTCGAAAGTAAACTCGGCGTCGATTAATTTCATGTTGAGTTTGTGCTCGGCGATCTTTTTTTCTACGGTTTTAAGGGCTTCGGGCACTTTCGCCTCGTTTATCTTCACCCTTTCGTAGTCCCTTTGATTTGCCTTTCTTATAATAGGTTTAAGCGGTTGCACGATTTCGGAATCGTCGACGATTTTCGGTTCTATCGCCACTTTGCCGAATTCCATACCCCTTGCGGTCTCGACAACCACTCCTTCGCCTTTTTTGTATTCAACGTCGGCGGGATCGAAATAATAAATCTTGCCCGAGTGGTTGAATTTTATTCCTACAATTTTTGCCATTTATGCTTTTCCTCCAAAATGCCGAACAAAATATCGTCGGCTATCATATTGACGTTGCCGTTGAAATTGAGCGCAAGTTCGGCTTTTTTTAATCTGTCGATTATGCCGATAAGCGCGCCCGAACGAAACTCGTCTTCTCTTGCGACGAACGCGTTTCTTTCCTTGTCCGACAATATGATACATTCCCCGCCCGAATTAAGCGCAAGCACGTCGCGCAAAACCGCTTGAAGAATATAAATAAATTTATCTAAATTGTTTTTAGTAATTTTACTTGTGTATTTAATTACGTCTCTGCTGCTTTTTAAATTGAGCAAAACGTCGATTACGAAATTATAATTATCCAGCGACGATTGGTCGTTATATATCCTTTCGACTTCGCTTTCAAGACCGCCGCTCATACCCACAGAAAGCCTTAAACGCGTGTCGTCGCTATATGCGTTTTTGTACTCTTTGTAGAGTACGTTTTCTCCAAACGGGGAAATTTCAAGTCTTTTTACTCTCGATTTCACCGTCGGTAAAAGTTTGTATTCGCTTGTCGCGCCCATCAAAATTATCACGCCTTGGGGCGGTTCTTCAAGCGTTTTTAAAAGTTTGTTTTGCGCTTGGGTATTCGCTTGAGACATATCCTCGAGGACAAAAAGCCTTTTGCTTTCTTCCATGGGTTTTATATAAGATTTGTCCACAAGGTCGTCTATATCGGCGACGACGATTTTTTTGCCTTGCTCGGGATAAAACGTAACGTCGGAGTGCTTTTCGCTTTCAATCAGTCTGCAAAGTCTGCAGTCGTCGCAGTACTCTTTGTCCTTGCACATTATAAGTTTGGCTAAATCTTTTAAATAATTACGCAAAAACCCGCCGTCGCGACACACGATCAAGTATGCGTGATTAAACGAGTCGCGCGATTTGTCTTTAGCCAAAATTTTATATGCGCTCGTACTTTTGAGAAGATTGCGCCGCATTATTCTATTATCCCCTTGCTTTTAAGCGTATTTATTATGTCGTTATGCACGCATTTGGCGTCTTGTTGAGCGTCTATCCTTATAAATCTCGACGGATATTTATCGCACAAAGCCGAAAACGCCTTGTACACCTTTTCGTGAAACTCGTCGCCGGACATCTCCACTCTGTCGCTTTCGTCTGCGCCGCCTTTGCGTTTAAACGCCGCCGCGGGCGGAACGTCTAAAAAGAACGTAACGTCGGGCATGCAGTTTTGATATGCGTAAAAATTTACTTTTTCAACCAATTCTTCGCCGAGACCCCTCGCATAGCCTTGATAAGCCATGGACGAATCGACGTATCTGTCGCAAACGACGATATTTCCGTCGTTTATAGCGGGTAAAATGCGATTTTTAATATGCTGAACACGCGCCGCGGCAAACAACAACGCCTCGCACTCGTCGCACATTTTTTCGCCGTGCATACTGAGCAAAATTTTGCGGATTTCCTCCGCAATTTCAGTGCCGCCCGGCTCTCTGGTGTATATATAGCGGCGACCGCTTTTATCTAAATAATCTTTCAAAAGAGAAAGTTGAGTGGATTTGCCCGACCCTTCTCCTCCTTCAAAAGTAATAAAATAACCTTTCATTATACCTTACTCCGATATAGGAAAATTCCCGTAATTACGCACCAAATAAGCCAAAAATCCAACCGTCTCGAATTGGGCGTTTCCTTGAGTTCCCCTATAATCGAAAACCGCTATATAAAGCCCTTCCGTCGTCAATTTTCCGTCTTCGTCGCGCGTGCTGAAACAATTAATCGCATTGTCTATCGCACTCAATTTCAACGCGTAAGTCTTTTCTTGCTCGGTTTCGTCCTTTTCGTTGAGTTTGGTTATTTTCCTTATGTCAACGCCGTTTTCGTCGCAGTAAGCAAGCACTTTTTTAAGATAAACCGCGCTTTCATACATACGCTCGACCCTTTCTTTAGCCAAAACGACGCCTTCTTCTTTTTGTTTTTGTGTCTTAAAACGCTTGTCCTTTTTCTTGTTTTTTAAAAAGTCGTCTCTCACTTTTTGCTCGTCGATAATAAATTCGCTTTCCGAAGAAGAAAACTTCATGCAATATTCCTCGGTATCGGCAAGCAAAGAATCGATATCGTAAAAGCCCGACAAGCCGAAACTAAACGTGTCGTCTTTGACGACTATCACGTCGCCTTCGCCCGCGCCGAGATATGCCGTGAGCCTTTGCGCTTCGTCTTTAGAAACGTTACTCGCGACGATTTCGCGCACGTCGTAAGAAAGCGCGCCGCCCGATTGAGCGTCTTTAACAAGCGATTTTAAATCGGTAGACTGAATATCCCCGAAAGTGTAAAAGTAAAACGTTTGTCCGTTTGTCACTCTTGGAGAAATAACCGAAAAAATAATCAACCACACTATTGCGGCAATCAAAGTAAAAGCGCAAATTTTAAGCCAATTATAAGACAACGCATTGGTAAAATCTTTTTTGCTTTTAGTTTTATTCATACCGTTCTCCGATATTTTTGCCCGCCGCGCTTAATTTATCGAGCAAGACGATTTTTTACGCCGATTACAAACTTAATCTGCCGCAAAATAAAAGCCATTGCCGATTTGTTTAAAATGCGCGAGACAAAATCGTTTTCTGCCCGTTTTACGCAAAACGTATGCGGTAAAACAAACAAAAAACATAAAATAATCAATACTCGATATCGACTACTTTTACCTCGTACTTTCTTGCGGGAGCAACTACAAGCACGGTTTCGCCCTTCTTTTTACCGATAAGCGCAGCACCCAAAGGCGAATCGTTGGAAATTTTGTTTTTATAAATATCCGCTTCGCTCGTACCCACTATTTCGTAAGACATAGTCTTTTTGTCTCGTTCGATAGTTACTTTACAACCTACCGACACGATGTTTTTGTTTACGTTGGAAGTCGTAACGATTTCGGCAACTTTGATTTTCGCTTCGAGTTCGGCAATTTCGCTTTCGATAAGTGCTTGCTCGTCTTTTGCTGCGGCGTACTCTGCATTTTCGGACAAGTCGCCGAAGTCTCTCGCGATTTTAATACGCGCAACTATCTCCGGACGAGCCGTATCTTTAAGATAACTGAGTCTCTCGTGTAATTTTCTAAAACCTTCTTCGGTTACGATTACTTTATCTGCCATTTTATACCTCTCTTCAGACACTTTTTCGTGTCGGTTAATTTTATTGTTTTGCGCCGACAATTTTTGCCGCGCGCTTTTATGCGTTTTTTATTCGCTTTATGCTTTTATATGCGCTTTACGCGTTTTCGCATTTTTACGTGTTTATTCGTGAATAAGTACGGCTTTAATTCTCCTTATGCCCGCCGCGCTCGACTGTTCTTTCACGATTTTAAATTTACCCAATTCGCTCGTGCGCTTTGCGTGAGGACCGCCGCAAATTTCCTTTGAAACGTTGCCTATAGTATACACGCTTACCGTGTCGCCGTACTTGTTGTCGAAAAGACCTATCGCTCCGCTCGCCTTTGCTTGCTCGGGAGTCATCTCTTCTTTAACTACTTCTATATCGGCTTTTATTGCGTCGTTTACGAAATCTTCTACCTTTTTAATCTCTTCCTCGGTCATGGGTCTGTCGAAATTGAAGTCGAACCTAAGTCTTTCGGGAGTGATATTCGAACCTTTTTGGCTTACGGTGTTTGAAAGCACCGCGCGGAGTCCCGCATGCAAAAGGTGAGTCGCAGTGTGCAAAAGCGTGGTTTCTTCACCCGTGTCGGAAAGACCGCACTTAAATGCGCCTTGGGCGATTTTACTCTTTTCTTGATGTTCTTTAAACGCCTCTTCAAAGCCTTTCATATCGACGGTAAAGCCCTCTTCGGCAGCCATTTCGGCGGTGAGTTCGGGCGGGAAACCGTAAGTATCGTAAAGTCTAAACACTTGCTTTCCGCCGATTTCTTTTTCTTCGACGTAAGCGGCGTCCTTTTGAGACATGAACGCGTTTTTCCTCTTTATTCCGTCTATGCACTTGCCGAACTCTTTAAGTCCCATCGCAAGCGAAGCCTCGAATTTGTTGATTTCTTTTGTGATTTCGGAAAGGATATAATCTTTCTTTTCGACGAGCAACGGGTACGCTTCACCGTATACGTCGTCTATAAAGATAGCCGCAACCCCAGGGAGGTCTGCAGAATTGAGGCCCAAAGATCTTGCGTATCTTATAGCCCTTCTCAAAAGTCTGCGGAGGATATAACCCGCGCCGACGTTTGATGGAAGTATTCCGTTTTTGTCGCCGATAAGCATTGTGGAAGTACGAATATGGTCGGCAATAATTCTCATTGCCTTTCTGTCGTTTTCGTCTCCGTCATAACTTTTGCCCGATTTTTCTTCGATATAATTTATCGCGGAAATAAACAAGTCGGTTTTATATCCGTCGGTAATGCCGTTTAAAAACGCAAGCAATCTATCAAGACCGAAGCCCGTGTCTACGTTTTTGTTTGTAAGAGGAGCGTAGCCGTTTTCGGTCTTTTTATATTGCATATAAACGTCGTTTCCTATCTCGACGTATCTTCCGCAACCGCAATCGGGTCCGCAATTAGGTCCGCACGGGCGGTTGTGTCTGGGGTAGAACCACTCGTTATCAGGTCCGCACGGGGTGTTTACCGTGCCGTCGAGTTCCCACCAATTGTCCTTTTTGGGAAGATAGAAAATATGCTCGGGAAGTATGCCCGCTTGCTTTAAATAGTTTGCCGTTTCTTCGTCTCTCGGAGCGGCGTCGTTGCCCTCGAATACCGTCGAGCAAATTTCTTCCGCTTTAAGTCCGAAAACTTGAGTCAACAATTCAAACGACCATTGAGTTTTTTCTTTTTTAAAATAATCTCCAAGCGACCAATTGCCCATCATTTCAAAGAAAGTAAAGTGAGTAGAATCGCCTACGGAATCTATATCTACCGTCCTTACGCAACCTTGCACGTTGCAAAGTCTTTTGCCTTGCGGGTGCGGTTTGCCGAGAAGGTACGGCATAAGCGGTTGCATACCCGCGACGTTGAACATAACGCCCGTAGTGCCGTCGCCTATAAGCGACACCGCCCCTATATTTACATGCCCTCTTTCGGTATAAAATTTAAGCCAAGCATTTCTCAATTCTTTTGAAGTAACCATAAAAACTCCTTATAATTTAACGACTTTTACTCCGTCTTTGCTTATCTGCACGGCATATCCCGCCGCCGAAATTTCACTGCGCAACTTGTCTGCGTTTGCATAGTCTTTGTTGAGTCTGTATTCTTGCATTTTTTGCGCGAGAGCGATTATTTCTTCCGGCACGGTCGCTTGCGGATTTTTGTCTTCGTAATATTTCACGAAGTCTTTAGCGTCTTTTTTAAACAAGCCCAAAAGCGAATAAGTCTTTTTGATTTGGCTTATTTCTGCGCCCGCCGTTTTTGGGTCGCCCGCGATATCTTTATTTATCTTTTTGAAATAAGCGTACAAGTTAGACAAAGCCAAAGCCGTGTTGAAATCGTCTTCCATGCACTTATTAAACTCGTCGTCTATCTCTTTATATTCGCCTTCGATTTTAATTCCTTTTTCTTCCGCTTGCAAAATGATTTTATAAAAATCGTACAAGTGTTTTTCCGCGTCCGAAAAAAGCGTGGGCGTGATGTTTATGTCGTTGCGGTAATTGGTCTGCAAAAGCGCGAATTTGATGCTTTCGTTGGAATATTCTTTCAACAAATCTGTCATCAAAAGACTGTTGCCCAAAGACTTACTCATCTTTTGACCGTTTACCTTGATAAGTCCGTTGTGAATCCAATATTTAACGAATTGTTTGCCGTTTAACGCTTCGCTTTGCGCAATTTCGTTTTCGTGGTGGGGGAAAATAAGGTCTCTTCCGCCGCCGTGAATGTCTATGCAGTCACCGAAAGCCGCCTTGTTCATCGCCGAACACTCGATATGCCACCCCGGTCTGCCTTCGCCCCAAGGCGAAGTCCAATGTATTTCGCCCTCTTTCGCACTCTTCCAAAGCGCGAAGTCAAGCGGACTTTGTTTTTCTTCGTCGTTTTCTATTCTAACACCGTTTAATGCGTCTTCGAGATTTCTGTGCGACAATTTGCCGTATTCGGGGAAAGACTTTACCGAGAAATACACGTCGCCGTTTTTAGTGGCGTACGCATGACCTTTTTCGATAAGCCCCTCGACGAAATTGATAATGTTTTGAATATTCTCGGTGGCTTTAATCCAAATATCGGGGTCGTCGATGTCCATTTCTTTCATTACCGCGTCGATTTTTTTAATCATCATTTTCGCATAAGCGTCGGCGGGAATACCCGTTTCTTTGGATTTTGCGATTATTTTATCGTCTACGTCGGTATAATTTCTGGCGTACTTGACGTCGTAACCCTCTTTAATCAAAAATTTGCGTATTATATCGTAAATAAGCGCTTGATAAGTGTGACCTATATGCGCTTCGCCCGAAACCGTAATTCCGCAAGCGTACATATTTACCTTGTTTCCGTTTATCGGGACAAAATCTTCTTTTTTACCCGAAAGGGTGTTGTAAACCTTCATATTGCCTCTCTATGCTGTTCGCTTTTTTAGCGAGACCGTCTATCAATGCGCACGCGCGCAATAAGCCCCGCAAAAGCCCATATATATTATAATATAACACAATTAATAATATTTTGCAATAATTTAAACCTTATTTTAGGCTACGAATACCCCCTCTTGCATAAAAATTTTTCACTTTTTTAATTAATTAATTGCAATAATTTGTCAAATGGTATATACTAATGGAAATCATAAATTAAAAGTCAGTTTAGGAGTCAGTTATGCTCGATTTAAAACTTATAACCGAAAATCCCGATCTCGTCAAAGAAAGACTTGCAAAAAAAGGCTGCATTGTTGACTTTAACGAAGTAATCGCATGGAACAACGAAAAGAAAAAACTCATTAAAGAAAACGAACAATTACAAGCAAAACGCAACTCGGTTTCTGCGGAAATTCCCAAACTTAAAAAGGCGGGTCAACCCGTTGACGAAATTTTTGCCGAAATGCGCGCGCTCGGCGACACGATTGCCGAAGGCACTGCTAAAATAAACGAACTTTCGGATAAAATCACCGAATTCGTGGCGAAACTTCCCAACATGCCCGACGATGACCTTTTGCCAGGCGAAAAGGAAAACAATAAAGTAATTAAAGTGTTCGGCGAAAAACCGCAATTTAATTTCGACGCCAAAAATCACGTAGATTTGTGCACCGCTTTGGGTCTTATCGATTATGAAAGAGGCGTAAAACTTTCCGGTAACGGATATTGGATTTATAGGGGCGACGGCGCAAGACTTGAATGGGCTTTACTTCAATTCTTCGTTTCCGAACACCTTGCGGACGGCTATGAAATGATACTTCCCCCGCACATGCTCGGCTACAACTGCGGATTCGGCGCGGGTCAATTCCCCAAATTCGCCGACGAAGTTTATTGGGTTGACAGCGAGGACAGCAGCAGATTAAAATCTAAATTTATGCTTCCCACGGCAGAAACCGCTCTCGTAAATATGTATGCGGGCGAAATTATAGACGAAAGCAAACTCCCCATGAAATTCTTTGCTTACACGCCTTGCTATCGTAAAGAGGCAGGCAGTGCAAGAGCCGAAGAAAGAGGTATGGTGCGCGGACACCAATTCAATAAAGTGGAAATGGTGCAATACGCTCACCCCGAACACAGCAAAGAGGCTTTTGAAGAACTCGTGGGCAAGGCTTGCAGAATTATGGAAAAACTCGGTCTTCATTACAGACTTTCCAAACTTGCGGCTGGCGACTGCTCCGCATCTATGGCGAGAACGTACGACATCGAAGTATGGATACCCAGCATGGGCATTTATAAAGAAGTTTCTTCCGTTTCCAACGCAAACGACTATCAAGCGAGAAGAAACAACACCAGATACAGAGATTCTAAAACGGGTAAGCCCGCGTTTGTGCATACGCTCAACGGCTCGGGTCTTGCAACGTCGAGAGTTTTCCCCGCTCTTGTCGAACAATACCAAAACGCCGACGGCAGCATAACCATTCCCGAAGTGTTGAGACCGTTTATGGGCGGACAAGAAGTAATTAAAGCGAAATAATTTAAAACAAAATTACCGCGAGGCTTTATGCCCCGCGGTTTTATTATGCCCTTTTAAGTTTTAATTACAAAGCCGATTTTACGTTTGTGTCGAATTTTAATTTTACTACGTATTTCAAACTTTGGTAGAACAAATCGCAAATCCGGCACAGTTTTTCGTTTTCTGCATATTCTTGTTTATTCGCTTTGCCTTATTGCTATGTTTGCGCTCGCAGCCTTACTTATCACTTTATTGACTATGTTTTACTCTTGTTTTTTGTGTTTTATGTCGTTTTTACGCAATACGTATGCCGCAATATTGTCAAAACCCAACGCAAAAACAAGTTTAATCGGTTCGCTTTTTCTTGTTTATTCGTCGCCGTTTCGCCGCTAAAAATTAAAGACACATTTTTGTTTGCTTTTTAAAATTAAGCGTTTACTCAAGGCTCAACACATAGCCTTTTGCGCGGCTTTTATATAATCTTTATATGTAGATTTTAATAAGTTTTTACTCTCTTCCGAAAAACTTATCCATTGCAAATTATACGGATTTAAAAACTTTTCGATATATTTATTGAGTTCTGTTTTCTTGAATTTACCCAAAGCCTCTATCGCGCATTGCGAAACGTAATATTTGCTGCTTTCCAAAACCGTTCCGACCCATTTTTCGGGAATGATATTGGCGCAATCGAGCAATTTAATCAAATACGGTATAGCCGCCTCTACTTTCAGTTTGCCAAGCATTTGCACTAAATAACAAGCGTCTATGGTTACGTCGCTGCTTAAAATCTCAAAATAATCATTCAAAAACCTTAAATCGCAAATTTTTGCAAGCGTTTGAGAGACGACGTTTAGTTGCATTTGGTCGTATTCGGGGCGCAAATAATGCTTATATTTTGAAATTAAATATTCGGTAGCGTCGTTAAAACCCTTTACGCCGAGCGCGCTTAAATATTGCATTCGACACCCTTCCGACTCAAACCTATCGATATAACTTATCAAAATAGGAACGACTTGCTTGTCCTTTTCTTTAAAAGTATCGCAATTAAACTGCCTATAACCGTGAAAATTAAAACCAAACTTTTTTAATTCGGCATACAATTCTTTTTGAAGTTTAATATCGTGCCTATTTTTCGGATTTAACCGATATTTTAACGTTTCAAAAAACATACTTTTCTCCCAAAAACATTTTAAAATTACGCCAAAAACTTAAATTTCGTTATCGCCGACAACAGCGCAAATTTTTATGTGTTTCATATATATCTTCCGCATCAAATTTTAGCACAATTAAAACGTTTTTGTCAATATGGTTTTATTTTAAAAGGAAGGCGCATATGCGCCTTCCTTTGATAACGCTTTATAGGTCGTCGGAAGTAAGATTATCGAGCGTTGCACGAGTTGTCTTATACATACCATCTACGATTTCTTTTCTTTCTTTTTTGCTTCTGCCACAACATGCTTTTTTGTATTTTTCCAATACTTCTTTTAATGCTTGACTGTTGCCATTCTGACTCTCGGTCATATTTTTAATTTTACTCATAGTATAAACTAAATCTCCTTAAAAATTTATAAATAACTCCCAAGGAAATATGACTTCGGCTAATCGCCAAAATCAGTCGACCTTGGCGTTATCAAAAGCATTATACCATACAAGATACTATTTTGCAAGCATAAACAAAAACGCCGCGCAATTTGCGCGGCGCAATAAATTTAATTTTTTTACTTTAATTCCAACTCTTCTTCACCGTCGTTTATATACAAAATACCGATAGTGTTTTTACCGCAGTGGCTCGATACCGTAGCGTTGGCTGTAGTTTCGTATACGTTTTCAAATCCGTATTTCTTGACTTCTTCGATTACCGCTTCGGCAATTCCCGGGTCGGAAACGCTGTGCGTGACAAAAATTACGTGTTTGTCGGGGTGATTAAATTCCGCAAGCGTGTCGAGCGCATATTTTACGGCGTTTTTTTCCATTCTTCTGCCTAAATATTTTTTACCAACGACCATTTTGCCGTCTTTAAGTAAAATTTGCGGGTGCAAACTCAAAACTTTTGCGCCGAAAGCCGTAAGCGCGGAGCATCTTCCACCCATCTTTAAATAATCGAGTGTGTCAACGATGAAACTTGCTTGCACTTTGGATACTCTTTGCTCTACTTTTTTGCAAATTTCGGCGGGGTCGTCTATCGTGTAAGAAAGTTCTCTCGCGTAAATTGCAAGAAGAGCAATTCCCGTCGACAACGAGCGGCTGTCGATTACGTATACGTTTTTAAAGTTTTGCGCAGCCATTCTTGCGTGTTGGCACGCCGAGGTGATTTCGCTTGAAAGCGTAATATGAATAATCGCGTCGTAAGACTGTAAAAGTTTTGAAAAATGCTCGTTAAACGTCTCTACGTTTACCGCCGAAGTCTTGGGCAACTGCTTGTGTTCGTCGCAATATCTAAACATTTCGGCGATGTCGAGTTGTCCGTCAATATATTCTTTTCCTCCGTAAGTAATGGTGTACGGAGCGGTGCTTATATCGTATTTTTTCAGTAAATCTTCTTGAATGTCAATGGCACTGTCAGACGATATTGCAATTTTCATAATAACCTCCTAAAAGTCCTAAATTATTCCTTTATAACCAATTTATTACTATTTTTTTACATTTTAGCAATATTCAATATATCATTAAACGGTTTAAAAGTCAAGAAATTGCGCGCTCGGTGCGTGCGGTTTGACTATTTTTTACGCAGTTTTCACTTTATGATAAGAGAAAAAACACGCTTGCAAAGGCTTTATTATTCCACCGCAAAGCAAACTTTTAAAGCAAAAACGCGTTTTGCTAAAGCCCGCAAAGCCTTAAAAACAAAACTCGTCGTTTTTCTCGAACGGCAAAAGCCATATTTTCATAGTATATTATATAAGAAATCGAAAACTTGCTTGCAAGGGTTTATAATTTTGCATTTTGGTTGCTTAAAACCGTGAAAACAATGCGTTTTTGCATAAGTTTGCAAGGACTTATAAAATTTTAGTTTTAGCCAAAAGATTTAATTTTTAAGTGTATTGTATATAATTTGCATGACCGCATATATGGCACATAAAGCCGCAGCGTTTTATTATAATCAAACGATTTATGCCCGCTTAAAATATTTTAATTTGGCGCGACGAATAACGTTTGCAAATATTTAATTTTAATGTTATAATCATTGAAATGCTTTGCCGAATTTAAACTTTTGCGCTACATTTAGCGTTTTAGTGCAATTTAATTGCGTTTTAATCACTTTTAATGTGGCAAAGCCGAATATTTTTGTAAATTTTGCCGTGGCTTTACGGCTTTTTCACCGTTTTAATTTTTTGCAACTTTAAAATATTAAATATAAGTCAACAGGTTTACATATTCAAGGCGGCTATAATAATGTATTAAAAAACAAGCCGCAACATACGCATCAAGGAGAAAAAAATGAAAAACGAATACTCTTCGACAACCGCTTGCGCGTATCTGGGGTATATCACGCAAGCGATAGGAATAAATTTAGCACCGCTACTTTTTTCAACGTTTGCCAGCCGATTTAATATCGCCTTATCTCAACTTACAATGCTTATCATGATAGGCTTTGCAATTCAAATGGCGATAGATGCTTGCGGCGGCAAACTTATATCGACTTTGGGATATAGAAAGTCAGCCATACTTGCGCACGCACTGTGCTTTATAGGACTTGTTTTGCTGGGTTTTTTGCCTTTTTTACTGCAACCGTTTGCTGCAATCGTGGTAGCAACGTCAATTTTATCAATGGGCGCAGGCATGACGGAAGTAATAATCAGTCCGCTTGTAGACGCCCTCCCCGCAGACGAAAAATCATCTCGTATGAGCCTTTTGCACTCCTTTTATTCTTGGGGTCACATTGCCGTAGTGATAATCACAACAGCGTTTATCGGCGTGTTTTCTCAAAAGTATTGGTATATTTTACCCTTTATTTGGGCGTTGATTCCTCTTTATAATTCAATTGCGTTTGCAAAAGTTCCGATAATAGAAGAGAGCGAGCAAGCGTCTTCGTATAAAGGCTTTGTGAAAAACAAAATCTTTCCCGTGTTTTTCATTATGATAATTTGCGCGGGCGCAGCAGAACAAGCGATCGCACAATGGGTTTCGTACTTTGCCGAAATCACACTCGGGTTCAACAAAACCACGGGCGATTTATTGGGTGTGTGCGGTTTTGCTTTGCTTATGGCTGTGTCGAGAACTTTTTACGGCTTGTTCGGGGCAAAACTCAACTTGACAAAGTACATAATTTTCAGCGCGATAGGCATGACGATAGGCTTGTTATTGCTTGCGTTCAGCCCTATACCCGTTTTGTCGCTTTTGGCGGCTTCGCTGTGTGGACTGTGCGTGGGAATAATGTGGCCGGGGATACTCTCTCTTTCGTCAAACGTGTTCCCTCTCGGCGGTGCAAAAATGTTTTCACTTCTCGCCCTCGGCGGCGATATCGGCTGCCTTTCTGGACCTGTAATTGTCGGTTTTACAGCAAACGTATTCTCCTTAAACGTCGGTTTTGCAATTTCTGCAATTTTCCCGTTTGTACTTTTAATAGGCGCGCTCGTCACTAAAAAGCACTATAAACAAACGCCGATTAACGGCAAAAATTGATTGCGCTTAAATAATTTTAATGCGCTTTTAATGGCGATTTTGCGGCTTGCGAAAAGATTTTAATCGACTAACAAAAAGTAAAATTTAATAAAAATTTAGTAAAATTTTGGCAACCTTTAAAGAATAGAAATCTCAATAAAACTTTGGCTGAAACTACCCTTTACCGCTAAAACAAATGTAAACAAGGCGGTTACGGTTTTTGTGGTTCTGCTTTTTGTCGCGACATAAAAAATTCACAAATCTTTATAAAAATATGTACGGCGGGTAAATAAAACCCGCCGTTTTTTGTTATCCTAACTGTGATTTTATCGATCTGAATTTTTCCGCTTGCTCGTCAATAACGGTTTTGTTGGCGGGCTTGGTTTGGTAATAATCGTTCTTTTGCATGGTGCTGAAAATCAAATATTGGTCCTCGGCGGTCTCGTTTAAATTGGTTTTAAATAAGGTGCGCACGTTTTTCGCCTCCGCCTCGATAAGCGCAGTGCCGTACAATGCAACCATTTGTTTTTCGTCGTTTAACAAGTCTTGCAAACTATCTTTTTCGTTGAGCATAAAATCGCTTTTTTTAAACATTTTATTATACCTCCTTAAGAAATCATGTTTAAAAGAGAATTAAATCTCTTTTGATGATTGTTTGCCACTTGTTCCATTTTTGCGGCAATTTCGCCGTCGGTAATCGTCTTTGAATACAATCGCGCTTTTTTGCAAACCGTGCTTTCAAAAGTCAATAAATCCGAAATCATATTTACTTCTTTTTCCGTTAGTTTCATTAAAAACCTCCTTTTATTCGACAGAAATTTGTGCATTTTGCTTTTCGTTTAATCTCGTTTCTGTCAGTCAACCCTATTATCGACTTGCGACTGTTTTTTTATACTAAAATATAAAAAATGTTTTTAATTTCTCATTTTATATGCAAAAAGAAGTAAAAAAAGACAAGTCTATTACTTGTTTTAATACAAATTATATCAATTATCAATAACAATATATAGAAAAAATGGTAGCAAGCCACTTTTCATTGACTGCTACCATTTTTAGATAATTTTTAATAAATTAAAATCTATTGTTTTAAATCGAACCAACAAATAATAATACTAACACCTCTACAATCGACAAAATTGTATCCAAAATCAAATTTTCCATTGAATTCGCAAAATTTAAAAGCAATATTACTCTTAATATAAAGCAAATATACTCGCTATAAAGCCAATTTCAAATCGTAAATAAGCCCTCTATTTATCTTCGATTCTTCTCAAATTGAAGTGCCAACAAAAAGTATATAAAACCTATCGCAAGCGAAATAATCGTAATAATGCAATCGTAAATTATATCCGACGTAGTGAAGCCCCCGATCGGATCTCCGAATAAATATTCTAAACCGAATACTGCCCACATGAGAGTTATAAACCCGACAGACATTATTGCGGCGAAAATATAAGGTTTTTGGGAATAAAACACTGCGCCAACAAACCAATGAGAGATAATCAGCAATGCCAAATAAAATACCGCAAATACAAATAACATTGTAAAATCGCCAACATAGTTTGGCTCGATTTCATAATGCTCAAACAACATTTGCCTAACCCCTTGATTAACTCCATACTCGTATAATATCTTTCCGAATGTGGAC
This sequence comes from uncultured Clostridia bacterium, assembly GCA_934249265.1. Taxonomy (GTDB): domain Bacteria; phylum Bacillota; class Clostridia; order Christensenellales; family Borkfalkiaceae; genus CAKQKQ01. The sequence continues at coordinate 83,263 of CAKQKQ010000003.1, forward strand.
AGAAAAGCGATAAACACTAACACTCTATTAAGGTAGAGTAATTTTTTGTTTTTCATTTTTTACCTCAATTATTATTGGTTTACTTAATAAATTAAGCATTGTTTAGCATACTCGTATATTATTGATAATTTTCAAGCGATTGTTTAAAATTTGATTAAATCACAAATTTATCAAGCGCAATTACTTAATGTAAACTTTAATTAAAATTAGGACCTACTTCGTTTTCTTTTGAAAGGTTTACCATTTCGGCAACGTCGATAATGGGCAAGAAATATGCCGGAATATTACAGTCCGCAGTAATTGACGCAACCGTAGAATGAAGATACGGCATAAGTTGGCGCAAGCACGCTTTGAGACGAATTTTGTTGTCTTCGGGTGCGTAATCGCCCATTGCAAAGCCGCCCACAAGGCTGACTTGCAAATCAAACGGGGTGGGATTACTTTGTTCGTTTGTCACCGTAACGCCGAGATTAACGAAAAGCATTTTGCCGTTTACGCCCATTTTGCAGTCGAACCTCGGCTTTAATTGAAATTTAGTATCGGGCTTTACTTGTTCGTTGTATTTAAAATCTATTTTGTTTACCCTGTAAAAGGTCATTTTAATTTCTTCCATGTTTTTGCTCCTTTTCTGCTTTGCGCAATTTTTATTTGATTATATCATTATATCTTTAAATTGTCAAGACCGCATATTTTTAAAACCCTAATTAAGCCGACTTTGTTTGTCGAAATTAATCGTTTTTAATTTCTTTTAAAAATATCAAGCCTTAAATTTTTACCGTTTTTGACGTTTTTACGCAATACGTATCACTCTAAAACGGCATTTTTAAGTTTTTGAGAAACCTCGAAAAACTCTTCTTTTTCTATCTTTTGCACTTTTCTGTCATAAGTAAGTATGCCGTTTGTTTCGTCCTCGACGTCGCTGACTTGGGTGTAAATCGCCGCACACAAACCCTTTTTAACAAGCGGCAACACCTCGTTGTTATACAGAGAAAAAACCGCTTTTTTAAATTCGGTTAAATCGGTAAATTTTTTATAGCCGTAAGTTTTTTTCTCGTTTGCCGAGTGCCCTTCCGCCTTATAAGAGTATCCGCCGAATTCGGAAAGCACTTGCGGCTTGTCGTCTTTGCCGATTTTGAGTTTTTTGAAATAAATATGCAAACTTTCGACGTCGCTTGTATTGCGTTTAAACCACCCCGACGTGCTGTCGATAAAGCGCGTTGAGTCTTCGTTTTTAATTATTTCGTAAAGTTCGTCGGCGCAAAACTGCCCCCAACCTTCGTTGAAAATCGTCCAATAGCATATGCACGGATGATTTTTGAGCAAGTTTACCGTTTCTTTGGCGAATTTGATAAAGTTGTCGCGGGTTTCTTTGTCTTTATGTCTGTTTACATCGTCGCGCTTAATTACCCCCACGGTCGGCAAAACCGTATCGCCGAAAAACGAATAATCGCCGCAGTTTACCATGTCTTGAAAGACTACCATACCCAGCCTGTCGCACTCGTAATAAAACCTTTCGGGTTCGACCTTTATGTGTTTTCTTAAAGTGTTGAAACCGAGTTCCTTCATCTTTATTATATCGTCGCGCATGCACTGTTCGTCGGCGGGCGTGTAAATTCCGTCGCTATAATACCCTTGGTCCAAAAGCCCGTGGAAAAAGTAAGGTTGACCGTTTAAACAAAGCCGTTTTTTGCCGTTTAGAGTTTTAACTTCAAGCGTCCTTAAAGCGAAATACGACTCGACTTTATCCTCTCCCGAAACAACGGTGAAATAATAAAGTTTGGGGTTTTCGGGCGACCAATACTCGGGCGACTCGACGGTAAAACTCGCTTTGCCGTCAACCAACTCATACCCTTTTCTTTCAAAAATTACTTTTCCGTTTTCTACCCCGTCCACACTCACAGTGACTTGATTTTTATCGCTAAACACTTGCACGTCTTTGATATATTTATCGGGCACGACTTCGAGCCAAACCGTTTGCCAAATGCCCGACACGGGAGTGTACCACATGCCGCCGCGCTTGACTTTTTGTTTGCCCCAAGGCAGTTTGTGCGAAAGGTCGTCTTTGACTATTACTTTGATTAAATTTTCTTTGCCTACGTAGTCCGTGACGTCAAACGAGAAAGGCAAAATGCCCTCATGTTTGCCCACAAACAAGCCGTTTATATACACTTCGGCGATTTGGTCGACCGCACCGAAATGAAGAATAACCCTTTTCCCGTTTAAATTTTCGTCTATAAAAAACGTCCTTTCGTAGTTGAATACAGTGCCTTTTTCAAAGGTCTCGTTTATGCCCGACAAAAGACTTTCCACGCAATACGGAACGGTGATTTTGCCAATTTTATCGCAACCGTTTGTCGTAAAGAAGTCCCAAACGCCGTTTAAGTTGACCCAATTTTCTCTTTGCATACGCGGGCGCGGATATTCTTTTAAAGGTAAATTTTTATCGAAATTTTCCCCGTAAGGCGTGTATAAATGTTTTATCATTATTTATTCTCCTTTGCGCCGTTTTTGCTTTTTAAGGCGAAATACAAAACTATTCCCGCGATTAAAAGTGCGACCACGACGGCGGCGGCGATAAATATGTTTGCGTTGGGCAAAAACGATTCCGTTCCGTCGCTGCTTTGAATTTTACCTGCGTTTTTAAGCACCGTCGCGCCGATAAACGGACCGATTACCCCCGGTAAAAGCACTTGACCGATTATGCGCAAACCTTGAAATCTGCCCGCCATGCTTTCGGGTGTGCGCTCTCTTATTTTTGCGCCGAACACTGCCATGCCCGTCAAATATCCCGCCATCATAAGAAGCGAGCCGAAAAACACTATCGCTTTCATTGCCGCGCCGCGCACCTTTATCACTTGCGGGAACAAATACAATATAAAGCAACCCAAAAACAAGCAAATAAGGCTGGGCAAAACGGTGTTTTTAAAGCCGAATTTATCGTATAATCTGCCGTAAAGCGCAGTCGCGACCGACGCCAAAATTATTGCGGGTGCCATGATAATTACGTAGTTTGCGATATCGAGCGTTTTTTCGTAATAAATAATGAGATACGGCATAAAAATTTGTATCGAAATGCCGAAAACCATAAACGCTATTAAAGACACGTAAAGTCCCGAATTGCTTTTAATAACCGACGGTTTAAAGCCGTAAACTATAGTTTTAAAATACCCGAGTTCGTCCGATTTTATACTTGTAGGTTCGTCGATGATGAAAAAGCCGAGCACGCCGATTAAAGACACGGCAACGCCGATAATTATGTAAATGACGCTCCACGAATTTGCCTTGTCGAGGTCAAAACCCATAAACCCGCCGAACACAACGAGTATCGCAATAAGCGGCATCATTGAATTTATGCCTTCCGCTTTACCCCTGTCGCCGTCGCTTGTACAGTCGGTAAGCCAAGCGTTGAAACATGCGTCGTTGGCGGTAGACCCGAAAAAGGTCATTACGCAGTCCATTATTATTACCAAAGAAACACCCACCGTTGCGGCATTTGCCACGCCCGCAAACGTAGACGAAATGAAATCTTTTCTTATAAAGGCAAAAAGCAAAATCGATATACCCCACAAAATATATCCCGCGCACATGAAAATTTTGCGTTTGCCCACCTTGTCCGAAAGCGCGCCCATAAACACCGTGGTAAGCGTAGCCGCCACCGCGCTTGCCCCGACCATTAGCGATATGTCGCTTGCGGAAGCGTTGAACATTTTGTAAATAAACACGTTGAAATACATGTTTTCGATTACCCACGCGATTTGCCCCACAAGGCTGAATATCACAAGGGTAAGATAAAATTTGCTTTTCGTTTTGCTACTCATAATTTATCCCTTTAAATTTAACTTTAATTTTGCCGAGCGGCTTTGCGTTTAGCCGACACTTTAGCCGCTCGTTGTACTACCACTTTATTTATGCCGCAAACATTACGTATATACGAGTATATACGTCGCCGCTTTTTCAATTATAACACCGATGTCGATTAAATGCAATATCAAAATTAAAAATCGCTTATAAAATAACGCAATTTTTACATTTTCTCAAGTCCAACGTCTTTAAAGGCTTAAAACACCGCCTTTAAATAAGGTTTAAAAGCATTTTTACATAATGCAAACGCGGTCGATAAAGCAAAAAATCGACAATTTTACAGCATACGTACGCCGTAAAGCGCACAAGCACACTTAATTTTAACCGCCATTATCGGCAATTATCCGATAACTTTCGGCGCGCAACAAAACGATTAAACCCGTAACGCGACTTATAATATACGGCAATTACGATAGCGTAAAAAATGCGGTTGCTCGCATTAATGCGAGCAACCGCAATAAAATTATATTTTTAGTCTTTAAAATTTATTAATCTCTTTTTTTGCGCTTTATAGCAAACGCCGCGCCGAGAACAACGAAAATCGACATTGCCGTTTGAGCGTCTACTCCGCCGAAACAACCTTTTTTAGTTGTCATTCCCGAATCGGACGAACCGGAATCGGTATCGCTTACAGAGCCGCTGTCGGGCGTTTGGCCACTGTCGCTACCACTATCGGAATCACTGTCGCTATCGGGCGTTTCGATTTTCTCATAAACGGCGGTGAATACGATATCGTCTTCTACCTTAATCGTAGCGGTGAGCGCATAAGTGTTTTTACCGTCACTCCAACCGATCATCAAATATCCTTCTTTTTGCGTGACGTAATCGGCGAGATTAACAGTTTCTCCGCTCTTTTTGGTGAGTTGAGCAAGGGTGTTTCCATCGGCAATTACTTTTACCGAAACTTCCTTTTCCCAAAGAGCATAAAAAGTCAAATCGCTTGCGGTGTTTCCGTCGAATTTTTCGATTGCGTTTTTATATTCCGCATCGGTAAACCAACCGCCGAATTTCCAGCCGTCTTTTGTCGGCGTGGGAAGAGTCATCTCTTGAGCGTCGTAATTATAAGACGAAGGAATTTCGCCCGTCAAACTTCCGCCGTTTAACTCAACGGTAATTCTCCACGTTTTTTCGTGATTTAAAAGCCATGTGAGCAAGTCTGCGTCTTCAAAGCCCGCCTGCCACGAGCAATGACCGATGAGCGCAACTTCGTAATATTCCGCTTCTCTGCCATCGTTTTTAGCCGCTTGAACGAAATTGTACAATGCGTCGTTGTTTACCGTAGTGTCGGTTTCGCTGTGGTAAGCGCGCACCGCCGTGGTGACGAACAATTCTCCGTTAGTGTCGTCCGCACCGCCAGAGCAGTTGACTATTGCGGCAAACAAACTCGGCTCTCTTGCTGCGAGATCCATTATACCGAAACCACCCATAGAGAGTCCCGCGCCGTAAACGTGCGCACGGTCTATAGAATAATTTGCAAGTATTTCCGTATGCAAAAGCGACTGCAAAAGTTGCATAGGAACAGACGCTTCGGTCGTTGCAAAGTCGTATTTTCCGGGCGTCCAATCGCGCTCTACCCAACGCATATCCGCGGGGCATTGCGGCGCAACCACGATAAACTCGTCGGCATATTTGCTTGTGATTATGCGTTTCATCATGAGTTCCGTACCCATAATGCCGCCCGTTGCCACTTGAGAAGAATTATCGCTTCCTCTCTCGCCCGCACCGTGCATAAATACCAACAATTTATATTTGCGCGACGTGTCGTAATTTTCGGGAAGATATAATCTGTAAGGCAAATTTACCGAAGAAATTTCGCTGTTTGAATAAGTTTTGGCTTGCATTTTATCGGTAAGTTGCAATTCTCTCGCCCAAACAACTTCTTCTCCCTTTGCAAAAGTCAACATCATGTTGTTTGCCGAATGGACGAAACGTTTTACGTCGCTATCTTGTTTTGACTGCAAAGTAAGTTCGTGCTCTTTTAAGTCTTTAGAATAACCCACGTACACGCTGTCGGCGATATAATCAACGCCGTCAACGCTGTAAATAAGCCACATATAAGAAGCCTTAAATTCGCTTTGGGGATTAATGCTAAACGTTGCGTATTCGCCATCAAAATCGAAGTTTTCAAGACTAAACACGCTGTCGCCGTAATATCCGAGACCCGAAGGCAATTTCCACTCACCGTAAGAGGTTTCGCCCACTTTTACGGTAGCCGCTTGTTCGCCTTCCCAAAGACTCGTTCTGCGGACGAGACGGAAGTTTGTTGCGTTTTCCGATTGCGGTAAAGCGAATTTTACCGTAAACTCTTTATCCCATACCGCCAAAGAAGAGAACGTATCCGTTCCGTTCCAGTCGCTGCGGAATACCGCGTCTTGAATGTTTCCGTCGTAATTTACCGCTTTAATATCGTAATACTCGGTAGTGCCGCCGTCGTTTAAAAGCGCGACTCTGCCGCCAACGTTGTATTTATCGTAAGTCGTAAACACGCGGTAGCCGTTGATAGAAAGTTGAATAAACGAACCGCTGCAAATGACTTTTACTCTGTAATCGGCTGCATAATCGAAATAAGTATCGTAATCGGAAACGGCGATATATTCTCCGTTGTCGAGATAACCCACGCTGCAGTAAAGCGCGCCGAAGTCTTGACGATAATACAAACCTATCAACGTGCCGCTATAGCCTTTAGTGCCTATGCTTGCGTGAAGTAAAATGCCGTGTTTTGTTTTGTCTTTAAGCATGTCGCTTGCGTTTACTACCGCTTGAACGGCATAACTGTCAGTACCGAGGTCTGCCATTACGCCCCAAACGTTGTTTTTATCGGCGATATATTTGCCGCTTTCGCTACTTGGTTGTCCATATAAAGTCAACAAATTGCTTTGTTGAGGCATTTTGTTAATCGGCAACGTAACTTTTTCGGGATAACCCGCGTACGCCGTGGTCACAACGTGTAAAGTTACGCTTTTAATTTCTTCTTCGCTGTCAAGCGGAGTTAAAATCAACGTTATATCTTCTTCTGTAGAAACCGTGGGGATAGTATATTCACTGCCCTCGTAAGTATTTTCGCCGATTTTATAACTGTAAGTACCCTCTATATCCGTCGTAACGTAATCGCTTAAATCGACCGTTTGACCGCCACCCACAGAATAAAGCACGGGGTCGCCGTTTTTCACAAACTGCTTGTTGCAAATCGTGGAATACTCTATTTCGCAAGTAATCGTGTCGAAATAAATCGCTCCGCTATAATCGTTTGCACTGCCGTCGGGCATACATTTTACGGTGATAGTGCCGTTTTTGGTCTTGGGAGATAAAGTCAAAGTTTCTTTATCTTCACCGCCGTCAACCGAGAAAAGCATTTTATATCCCGTGTGATAGTTGTTGAAATTTATATAATCTAAAACATCAAACGTTTTTGCGCCCTCGTCGGAAGCGAATGTATATTCGATTTTGTTTGCTTTTGCCGACATAACGGGCATTTTTACCATAGAAAACTCTTGACCTTTAAAGTGAGAAGTGATTACTCCGTTGTTTTGGCAAACGAATTGATATCCTCTTTCGCCGCCTTCTGTCGGGTCGATCGCCAAATCGTGCGCCGAAGTATCGAAAGTATAAGCCAAATCCATATAATCGGCCACCCTTTCAACGCCGTTAACGTCGGTGTAAAGCAACCAATATTCAGCCGCAGAATACCAACCGGCAATTTCTTTTTTAATCAAAAAGCCTACTTTTGCGCCGCCCTCTACTCCGTCAAAAGCGGATGCGGGTATTTCAACGCTGTTGATACCGAATAAAGAATTGCCGTGCGTACAATTATTTGCCGCGTCGCCCCAAGCGATCGGGTCGCCCGACCAAGCGTCGGTAAGACCTAACGTAGCCGTTTTGTCGATATAAACGTTTACGCTTTGTCCGCCGTCGGATACCTTACTGCGACGAACTAATCTATAACCTTTTATTCCTTCCAAATTTTCGGGAAGTTGCATGCGGAAAGTGTGGTTTTTGCCCGCAGCGTTCCAATAATACATATCGCCCGCAGTGTTGCTGCCGCTCCAATTTGCGCGCACCAATTTGGACGCTATGTCGTAATCTTCGGGCAATTCTTCGACGACAAAGTCTGAATAAGTTGCGCTTATGCCGTCCGAATAAATGGAAATCGCGCCCGTTTTTTCATAAGGAAGGGGTGCGTTTTGGAAAAGCCAACCGTTGATAAGCACGTTTAAATGGCTGTCTTTAACGTACACGTCTATCGTGTTTTCGTTTAAGCCTACGCCGCTCCAGCCGCTGTGCACGCCGTAAAGCATTGTGTACGCGCCGCCGACGTAATAACCGGTAGAAGCCCAAAGGTCGTTGCCCCAATTATAAAATCCCATATAATAGCCGTTGATTTTTCCGTCGCCGACAGAACTGTGTAAAAGCACGCCCGAGTTTCCCCACCACGGCTCTGACACCGCGGTATCTACGTACTTAAACTTGTACTGCAAATGGAAATTTTCATAAGTAGCGATTGTGCTTAAAATCAACTTATTGTCGCCCGCGTCGGTCGTTTTGTCAACGGTGACGCCGTTGCCGCCCGAAACAGTTTGACCGTTAACATTAGTCCACGTTTGCTCGTCGAACGTCAAGCCTTGCGCTTGGGCTTTTATTCCCGATTTTTCGGTAAAACTAAAGGCAAAAGCCGTAACCGACAATACAAACAGCGCGCCGAGCGCAACCGCAAGTAATTTTTTTGCAAGTTTCATTTTCCTCTCCTTTGAATCATAAATTTTTATTTTTCGATTCTTTTTTTATTATCATTGCGTAAAAACGCAACCATTGCCGTAGTTACACATATAAAAGCAAGCGCGATTACCGACGAAACTCCGCTTACCGACGATTTACAACCGCCTTTTTTGCTCGGCTTGTCGGGTTTTTGCGGGTTAGAGTTTTCGTAAATAGTCGCTTTGCGGTAATTGTATCCCTCCGAAAGGGTCAACGCGTTTGCATTGGAATAAACTTCTATTTGAGACACCGAAACGAAATTGCTCGTGCCGCCCGTCATGCCTATAAGGCGAATCGCGTCGCCCGTAATCGTATCGAAAACAAAAGTGTAAATTTCGCAACTTTTACCGAAGTCGTCGCGATTATCTGAAGAAGGATAACCCGTGGGTTTTTGAAGTTCTACGTCTTTCCACGTTCCGTTTTTGCGCACTTGAACTTTAACGTCTCCGTCCGAAAACCAACCGCCGTCCGCCCAAGTGTCGCCCTCTTGGAAAACGAGTTTTGAAAAAGGTATTTCCTCTTTAAACGCATAACCCATATAGAAATAACCTCTTCCGCTGCCGTTAAACGAGTCGTATTGCGCAGGACCTGCGCCCGAAGTGCCTACGGGGTAAATTTTTTCGTTGCGAATTACGTTTAAATCCCTGTTGCCACCGCCCGTGGGATTAGGTACGGAGCAAATTATGTCGCCGATTAAAGCGAGGTTGTAGTTTTCAACGTAAACCTCTTTTGATACGTTTACTTTTATCGCGTCTACCGAGTGCCATTTGCCCTCGTCTAAAGACGTGATTTTAAGCGTGTGCCAACCGAAAGTAAGTCCGTCAAAAGTAGCCGCCACCGCTTTATATTCTTCGTTTTCTAAGTAAAGCGAAACTTCGCCTTTGTCTACATCGTCTATTTTTACGCCGAGTCTGCCGCCGTCGGGTACGAGACTCGAAATTATTTGCACCGAATCGCCCTTAAAGCGATATTCGCCCGTGCCGCCCGCCGAGTAAGTGCCGTGCTCCCAACTTTTGCTCGCTTTGTCGCTTTCGATAAGTCCGAAGCCCGTCCACGTCCAACCTTCCGCGTCGCTTTCTACCGTGCGGTAATAAGTTTGCGTCGGGGTCATATCCATTGCAAACGCATTAACCGAACTAAACGAAACTGCCGAAATCGACATCGCCATAACCGTTAAAATCAATAATTTATTAAATATATTTCTCTTCATAATAATTACGCTCCGTATACTTCAAGTTCGCCGCAAGAAATGATTTTACAAGTTCCGCCCGCCGTGCCGATAAGCCTTATTCCGTCGGCTTTTACCGCGTTAAACGTAAACGTGTAAGTTCTGCCGCCCGAAACCGATTGGGGATTTTCGGGATAAACGGGTACGACGTTTGCCTCGACTTTCGTCCAAACTCCGTCGATAAGCACCTCTACACGCACTTCGCCGTTTGCAAACCAGCCGCCGTCCGTGCCCCAATGTCCGCCCTCGTTGAACACTAATCTGCCTACTTTGAGCGTGCGACTAAACGTGTAACCCACGTAATCTTCGTAATCTTTGGGGTAATTAACTCCGTTTGGCTGTCTGCCTAAATAACTGTCGTATTGTAAAGACGAGTGGTCGCCTTCATTATAATATACACCGTCGCAAATAGTGCCGAGTCCGCCGCCGCCCGCGCCAGTGCCGAGTGCGCTGATTACCGAAGCAACCGCCGTCGCCGCTTTTGTGCGAGCATAGTTTAATTTGTCGTTTTGATAATATTCTTCTTCGGTGCAAGTCACGCGTATTCCGTCAACCGCATGCCATTTGCCTTGCTCTAACGCGGTCAAGCGCAAAGTGTGCGTTCCATCGCCGAGACCCCTGATTTTTAACAACGTTTGACTGTAGTTCATGGATAAAAACTTACCAACGGTGCAAGTTTCTTCGCTGTTTAAATAAATAATTCCTTTGTCTTCTCCGTCGAGCGTAACGGCAAAACTGCCGCCGTTTACCGAAGTCGTGCCGATGATTTCCACAACGTCGCCGCTGAACGTAACTTCGGCATACGCGCCTTTATTTACCGAGCCGTAACCTTTGCCTCCCATAAACGAAGAATTGCGGAACAAAGTCATACCCGAAACGTTCCAACCCTCGTCCGTGCAAGAAACCGACTTCATATAGCCGTCTTTATAGTTGTTGGGGGTAAATTCTTTGTCGTAAATTATATAATTGTTGCCATTTTTCAAACCGCCCGCGGAAAGTATTACTTTTTCCGCTTGATCCGCTATTCTTTCGGCAATTTCACCCACCGTTCCGCTGCGAAGTCCGGGGCGGTTGGTGTTTAAATAATAATCGCCCGATTGCTCTTTAAGGTTTTGCGGGAGATTGTCATAACCCAAAGTCAAGCCGACTATAGTTGCGCTCGTCGCGCCGTTGCAGTCGTTGTCGTAACCCGCAAGCACGCCTATTTTAACCGTTTTTTCATAGTCGCCTTGTCCGTAGAAAAGAGCCATAATAGTCGAAGCGAAATTTATTCTGCAATCGAGATTATATCCCGTGTAATATTTCGAGTGTATCGCCGAACGAGTTTTGCGCCAATCGTCGGGATTTTTTTCGTACAACTCTTTTACCGTGTCGTAAATTTTTGCCGTAGTGCCGTTGTCGTCGAAACGCGAACGCACGTCTTCCATATTTTCGTAAACGCTGTCGAACGTAAACGCGTTAGAGCAAAGCATTGCGTAAAACGCCGCGTTTTCAAGCACTACTCCGTCGCCGACGGTAGCCATCCACCATTTCGTGCGACCATAAGCGTTTTGCGGCATACCCGGCGTAACCATACCGAACACTTCGCACTCTATTTGAGCGTCGATCGCTTCGGGGGTTTTGTTAAAGCCCGCTTTGCCCGTTTCGGGAGGAACTTTGCCTTGCAACATCAATTGACGAGCGTAATAGTTTCCTTCCCAAATATAATCTTGGAAGTGATAAATCCATTCCGAAACCATATCTTCGTAAGTGATATCGTTTACTCCGTACACCTCCATCATGTGTAAAAAGGTGTATTCCATGCTTGTGTCGTCGTCGGTTACGTACACGTCGCTTAACACCCACTTGAACGACTCGTCCGTCCCTGGCGCGACAATGTACTGAAATTCCGACGGCAAGCCCGTAAAGTTTGCCCACAACGCGCCCATCCAGCCGCCTTTGATTTTGTCAACCATTTTTGCGCGCGAAATCGTCGCCGCCGTGCTTGCGTTTACCACCGTTTTTGTCGGTTTTACGCCAACCGTTATGCCTAAACACAGCATAAGCGACAAAACGGTGCAAATAATTTTCCTCTTCATAATTACCTCCCGATAATCTTTTTATAATTTTATTTTCGTTATTTTTGCGAAATAAATGCCCGCAAAAATTTACTTTGAAAACTCTTCGTGCAGTTTCACAAAGTCGTCGATTACGTCCGTCAACTTTAAGTTTTCATAACCTTTTAAATAGGTGCGCACTTTGTTGTTGAAAGGTTTGTACCAATGCTCTGGTACTTTGTCTATGCCGACGTATGCGCCGACGATACTGCCCACCGTTGCGGCGTTGCAGTCGTTGTCCATACCCATTGCTACGCTTTGCGATATCGTTTTGGTATAATCCCCTTTACCCAAAATTACCGCAAACACCACTGCGCACATATTGTTTTGCACGTGCACGCAGTGCATACCTTCAAATCTTTCGTCCAAAAGTTTTCTCGCGTGCGCATAATCGACGAGCGTGTCTTCATAAGAAATAGCCCACTTCAAATCTTTATATAATGCGCTGTCTTTGGGGATGCACTCCATACCGATTTTTATCGCCTCGATAGGCGTCGTTATAAACGCCGCGGCAATAGCAGCCGATGCGAACATTTCGCCGTAAATACCGTTTTCTCTATGACTTAAATATGCGTCGCAAACGCAAAGTTTTGCCGCCGCCTCGGGGTTGCCAGCACAAACGTAACCGAATGCATCCGCACGAATCGCCGCCCCTATCCACTCTATAAAATCGTTACCTTCGGCGGCTTTCTCGGCGCAAACTCCGTTTTTCAAATTATTGAGCGCGCACTCTTCGGCGGTACACGCATAAGGGAGTATTTCGAGCCACAACTTACCCACGTCGTCAACCGTGTAATTTTTGCCGTAACGCTTTAACAAAATCATATTGAGTATGGTGTAAGTGACGTCATCGTCTACGGGTACTCCGTCGATATGACCCAAAGTAAACGAAGTGCGTTTGTCTACTCCGTACTGTATTCCGTCGGGATTTTCCGCTTCGTGCCAATATTCGGTAGGCGGAAACGGCGTGCCGCTTTTTTTTGCGATTTCACGCATTTTTTCCACGGGATAGTTTTCCACAAGCACACCCAACGTGCAACCCGCAAATCTACCCAAAAGCGCGCCCGTCAGTCTGTTTTTGTAATCGTCGGGCGTTTTGTTAATAGCGGGAAATTCGCATTTATTGAATATTTCCTTTAAATATAAACTGCTTTTCATATTACCTCCGTTGTCTTAAACTTCAACTTGACAACTTTACATTTTAATGATACAATAAAATTATGCCAAATTCTACTTTAAATTCGCAAAAAACTATGCAAAATCGCTCAACTTCTTACACTCAAGAAAATATTAAAAACAAATTCGTAGACAAAACCGAATTTACCGCGGCGCACGTTTTCCCTTACGGCAAGTTGTGGGTCGACCACCCGTTTATCGAAACCGATTGGATGCACGCGCACAACCATTTGGAAATAGGCAGATGCGTAAAAGGCTCGGGCACGTTTAACGTTGACGACAAAGTTTTACGTGTGCAAGCGCCGTGTTGCGCTGTTTTATACGAGGGCGAGTGGCACTCTGCGCAGACCAACCCTTACGACCAATGCGAGTGGAATTATTTATATATCGATTTGAATTATTTTTTGTCTCGTTCGAGCGACGACATACTTACGCGCTTTACCCGTTTCGAGTGGCAAAATTACGACTTCCCCACCATTATGCAAAAGTCGGAATTTCCAGAAATATCCGCGCTTATCGACTTGATATTTTACGAGGCGTCAAACCCGAGCGAAAACACCGACGACGTGTTGACGGGGCTTATCGTCGCGCTCGTTACGATGCACCGCCGCACCATGCGCGAAGGCAAACGAAGAGTTGCCGACAAGGTGATTATGGAGAGAATTTCGCCCGCAATAGCCTATATCGGCGCGCATTATTCCGAAAAAGTCACGATAGAACAACTTGCCGCAATTTGTTTTACGAGCGTAGCGACGCTGCGGAGAGATTTTTACGCATTTTCGGACTTATCCCCTCAAGAGTATTTGCATAAAGTGCGAATAAAAAACGCAGCCGTTATGCTGCTTACAACAAGTAAATCTATACTTGAAATAGCCAACGACTGCGGATACCCCACTATTTCTTGCTTTAACCGCCAATTTTACCACGCGTACGGCGTTTCCCCGAGAGAATACCGCAAAAAGACGTAACATAATATATTGATATTTAAAACAATTTGACGTGATTTTACATTTTAATAATCGAATATTTATTATATGACGTGGCGATTTTCGTTTTAGTTTGTCCACATATCAGTCGTATATCGGCGGACGAATATCCGTGCGATTTTATATTTTTATTTATCTAAATATCGAGTTGTTTAATTTTCCATATATCGGCGTGATTTTATATTTTAATTAGTATATAATTAATCGATTAACTATTGATTTTTGTCTTTTGGTGTGATACAATATGGATACTGCTTTAAGCAATCGAAATGTTATTAACGATATATCAGTCATTCGTTACAAAGGAGAATGTAATGCAAATAGCGATAAAGATCTTGTCTATGATAGGCACGATTATTACGGTTTTAGTTGCATATAAAACCGTGTATGCGGTTCTGGGTTTTTTCGCCACAAAAAAATATAAACCCACCGAGAATAAACATAATTACGGCATTTGTATTGCGGCGAGAAACGAACGGGCTGTAATTAAAAACTTTTTACAAAGTGTAGAGTCTTGCGATTACCCTCTAGACAAACTTACCGTTTTTATATTGGCACATAACTGCACTGACGACACGGCAAACGTAATAAGGGAATATGCCGCTTCTCAAGACAAATTGAAAGTCGTGGTTTACGAATATAATAATCCCGACGAAAGGACTAAAGGTTTTGCATTAAAAAAACTGTTTGAAGACATAAAAGAAGATTATACTATAGAGGCGTTTGAGGGATATTTCGTATTCGACGCGGACAACGTAGTCGCTAAAAATTATTTTACCAAAATGAACGAGGCATTTGACGAAGGCAATAAAATAATTACTTCGTTTAGAAATTCTAAAAACACAAACAGAAATTGGATATCATTCGGTTATGCGATGCACTGGATTCGCACATGCTTAAACGAAAACAGAGGCAAAAGCCTTATTAATATCGCTTGCCGTGTGCAAGGAACGGGATTTTTATTCGCAAACGAACTTGTAAAAAATGGCTGGAACTACACCTCGTTTACCGAAGATAGAAGTTTTTGCTCGGACGCGGTCGTACAAAACTACAACATTACATATTGTGATGATGCCGTGTTTTACGACGAGCAACCCTATCGACTTAAAGTTGCTTTTAGGCAAAGAATCCGTTGGGCGAAAGGACATTTGCAATCTGCCGTTGAAAACTGTCCTAAACTATTGAAAAATATGTTTAAGCCTAAAATACATTTTTTAAGCACATATGATTGCTTTTGGCTGAATTTCCCGAGACAAGTCGAAAGCGTAATAAGAAAAATTATCATTTTTATATTGAAAATAATTATGGCTGTTATGGCGGCTAATTTGGTCGGTTATTTAAAAGCCGCATTAATTATTTACGCAACAGGGTTGTTAAAAACTTGGCTACGAGCATTTGGAAATATATTATTAGTGTTTATACGATACGGAAAAAAGATAGAAAAATGCAACTTTTTTAAACTTCTATTTTATATTTTCATGTTCCCGTTTTTCGATATAATAGGCAAATGGACCACATACATTGCTCTATTTGCAAAAGTCGAATGGAAGCCAATCCCGCACGACACCGTTGTTGACGTAAACAAATTGTAAAAACCGTATATTTCGATATTTTGCCTAAAACTAATTTTGACAAAATTTAACCCCCGACTGTGAATTAAAAAACAGTCGGGGGTTTTTATCGTTTTTATTAATGCGGTATTGTTTTTATTACCTCTTTGCCGAATTTATCTTTTTGTTAAGACTTGCCGCATTTTTCGTTTTTTAATGCGTTATCTTTTCATTAACGTTTCTCCGCAATTTATTGTTTTTATTACCTCTTTGCCGAATTTATTGTTTTTAATTAAGACTTTGCCGAAATTTTACTACGATTTTGCGAAATGGCGGCATTTTATTTTGTCTGTTTATCTATTTCACATTTATTTATCTACTTCTTACTATTTATCGCTTTGGTCTGCTGAAAGAGAAAACGGTTCGTCGTCGACGGAAATGTTTTTAAGTTTGCTCGATATCATTCTCGACCTAACGCCGATAAGCGTGTCTAAATCGTTGTTCGCTAAATTCAATTTTCTTTGAATTTGCGTCAAAATATCATTGAATTTATCGAATTCGCTCTTGACCGCACCCAAAATTTTCCACACTTCGTTGGACTTCTTTTGTATGGTAAGCGTCCTGAATCCCATTTGCAAACTGTTTAAAAGCGCGGACATAGTGGTAGGTCCGGCAACGGTTACGCTGTATTTTTGCTGTAATTCTTCAATTAAACCGAGTTTTACCACTTCGGCATACAGCCCCTCTATCGGCAAAAACATAACTGCAAAATTGGTTGTTTCGGGCGGGCAAACGTACTTTTCCTTTATATCCTTCGCCATACCC